>JBMOPM010000001.1:0-1663 GCA_049323575.1 Gemmatimonadota bacterium
CGCGTTTGCCGTGCCCGTCAACTCGACGTTCGATTTGTACAGCTTGGGCAAGGACGGCATGTCCAGCCCGTCGTTCCTCTCGCCCGACAGCCGCGACGACGTGGTGCGGGCGAACGACGGCGGTTTCATCGGCCTGGTGAAGAAGTTCTAGGGGACAGCCATGACCGATCCTGCAACGCTCTCCAACGGCGGCACAGCCGACCCGTCCCGCCCCGACGACCAGCCCCCGCTGCCTGGTCTTCAGGACACGCACACGCCGGTGTCGCGCAGCGTGGCCGATGGCAACCTGCTCGAGCCGATGGACCTCCACGAGTTCCTCGTGGGGCTGGGACTGGTGTTCCGGCTGGCGACCAAGCGGAAGAAGGCGCCTGCGCCCCCGGCCGGCGGGACGGCGACAGCGGGCGAGGCCGCGAAGGCCGATCGCGTCGACGCGCTCAGGGCCGAGCGCTCGCGCAAGGTGCTGATCTACTCCCTGGCCGTAATCTCGCTCGTGGCCGGCGCATTCGCCCTGTGGCCCAGCGGGGATGGCAGCAAGGACGCTGCGGCCCTGCCGGCGGAAGTGCAGGGTCGCTGGACCACCACGAACCCGAAGTACAAGGATCGGGCGTTTGCCCTGAGCGCCTCGGCGCTGACGCTCCAGATGGGGCCGCGGCTCACGGACGCGGTGTCCCATCCCATCCTCAAGGTGACGTTCGAGCCGCATCCGGACGGAACGGTCTACCACGTCCAGTACGAGACGGTGAAAGGCCAGGAGCCCATCACCATGAGCTTCCGCTACACCGGTGGCGCGTCGCCCGTCATCCGGCTGATCAACCAGCCCAACGTGGAGTGGGTGAAGGCCCGGCCGAGGCCGGGCGCCACCAAGGGCTAGTCGCCGGCTCCGCGCGGGCCTTGCGTTCGCCTCTCCGCGGCGCGATCCTCCCCGGCGCTGTGATCTCCGTCTCCTCTCCGCGCGCGCTGGTGCGCGACGGCTTCGATCGTCCCCTCGGCAGCCTGCGTGTGTCGGTTACCGACCGGTGCAACATGCGGTGTCGCTACTGCATGCCGGAGACGGACTACGTGTGGCTGCCGCGCGCATCGATCCTCACGTTCGAGGAGATCGACCGGTTGGTGGGGATCTTTGCCTCGCTCGGCGTCTCGAAGGTGCGCCTCACCGGGGGCGAGCCGTTGCTGCGGCACGATCTGCCGACCCTCATCCGGCTGCTTGCGGCCAAACCCGCGCTCCGCGACATCGCCCTCACGACCAACGGCATCCTGCTCGGCCGCCTGGCGCCCGAACTCAAGGCGGCCGGGCTCATGCGCGTCACCGTGAGCCTCGACACGCTCCGCCCAGAGCGGGCCCTGGCGTTTGCCCGCAGCAGGAGCCACGGCGAAGTGCTCATGGGCATCGCGGCGGCGCGGGCGGCGGGCTTCGAGCGGATCAAGCTCAACGCCGTCATCGTACGCGGCTTCAACGACGACGAGGTGCTGGATCTCCTCGAGTACGGGCGCGCCAACGGCCTCGAGGTGCGTTTCATCGAATACATGGATGTGGGCGGCGCCACCGACTGGTCGATGGCTCAGGTGGTCTCGCAGCGGGAGCTGCTGGACGTCATCACGCGGCGCTACGGGCCGGTCACGCGCGAGCCGGACCCCGCGCATCCCACTGCCCCGGCCGAGGAGT
>JBMOPM010000002.1:0-20538 GCA_049323575.1 Gemmatimonadota bacterium
CGGGCGCAGGACAAGGACGACGGGGGCGGGCTGGAGACACTGAGAAGGGACGGGTACATGTGATGGCGTCCGGGCATCCCCGATGGCCCGCCGTTTGCGTGACGTCCGCCGCGAGCGATTCGCTCCCCCTTCCTCCGGAGGCCGCTTCCTGCGCCACGCCACCGACACCGAGAGCCGCTACGAGGTCAAGTATCTCGTCCGGGCCACCGCCATCACGGACCTGGCGCGGGCGCTCGAAGGCTACGTCGAACCCGATCCGCGGAGCGATCCCGAGTGGGGGTATTCCGTCTACTCGGTGTACTGGGATTCGCCCGACTGGAGGCTCTTCTGGGAGAAGGTCGAGGGGCTCAAGGACCGGCGCAAGCTCCGCTTCCGCCGCTACGGCGGCTCGTCCGATGTCGTCGTCGAAATCAAGCACCGGATCGATCGCACGCTGGAGAAGCGGCGGCTCCGCTGGCCGGCCGAACGCGTGCGGGAGGTGCTGGGGCCGCTCGCCGACGGCAGGCTGCCGGATGCGATATGGGAAGCCACGGAGCCGGTCGTGGGCGAGGTCGCGGCCTTTGTGCGCGCCAACGCGCTCCGGCCGCGGATGGCGGTGCTCTATCGCCGTCGCGCCTGGTTCGGCGTCTACGAGCCGAACGTGCGGATCACGTTCGACAGCCGGCTCCAGTATCGCGCGACGGGGTTCGACCTGGTGACGCCGTTCGAGGTGGGGAAGTATGTCCTCGATCCGCGCGCCGCCGTGATGGAAGTGAAGTTCACCGGACGCGTGCCGCTCTGGCTCTCGCGGTTCGTCACCCGCCACAGCCTCCAGATGGTGCGCCTGTCCAAGTACTGCGCCGCCGTGGACAAGGAGTACCACGCGGGGATGCTGACGTGAACCCCAACCGGGTCGGGAGATCTCCGTGGACGAGTTCATCAGGCAGGTGATGACGGGCCCCGTCGCGAGCGGCGGGTTCGGGCTGTGGGAAACGGTGACGGCCCTGGTGCTCAGCTTCGCGCTGAGCCTGCTGCTGGCCTACTTCTACCGTCAGTCGCACCGCGGGCTGTCCTACTCGGTGTCCTTCGTGCACGCCATGATCATCATGGGTGTGACGGTCGCCATCATCATGCTGATCATCGGGAGCAACATCGCCCGCGCCTTCACCCTGGTGGGCGCGCTGTCGATCATCCGCTTCCGGAACGCGGTCAAGGATTCGCGCGACGTTTCGTTCATCTTCATGACCATGGCGATGGGCATGGCCGTCGGCACCGGGTTCTATCTCACCGCGGTCATCTTCACGCTCTTCGGCTGCGCGATGGTGTACGTCCTGAGCCGGTTCGAGATCGGTGCCACGCGGACCCGCGAGGTGCTGCTCAAGCTGCACGCGCCGGAGGGCGTCGACTACCACACCGCCTTCAACGACCCGTTCTTCCGCTTCCTGCGGGAGCACTCGCTGCTCAGCGTGGAAACCCTGGACGAGGGTCGGTGGCTCGAGCTGGTGTACTCCGTGGAGTTCAAGCGCGGGGCCGATGAGGGCGCTTTCCTCGAGGAGCTGCGGCGGATCACCCGGGGCGGGAAGGTGGCGCTGCTCGCCGGCCAGGAGAACATCAACGTGTGACGGCCCGGGCCCATCCGCCGTCGGGCGCGCGCGAGTGGTTCCGCCGCCATGAGCGAGCGATCAGCGCGGCGTGGCTCGCGGGAGCACTGCTCCTGCTGGCGGTGCTGGCCCTCCCCGCGCTCCGCCGCCCGCTGCTCGCCCGGCTGCAGCGGGCCGTGCTCGCGGCCGAGCGCCGCTGGGACGCGCGGCTCGCGCACGCGGAGCGACTGGTGCAGGAGGCGCGCTACGAGGAGGCGGTGAGCTACCTCACGGCGCTGGACCGATCGTTCCCCGCCACCAACGTGCGGGCCGGCCGCGACCAGGAGCGCGAGCGCATCCTCTATCTGCTCGCCCTGAGCCACGAGCACCTGGGCCACCGTCGCCTGGCGCTCGCCACCTACGGCCGCCTCGCCGAGTTCGACCCCCGCAACTACGAAAGCCGTTTCGTCGAGGCGTCGGCCTGGAGCCGGCTGGCCGGCGGGTGGACCATGCCGATCGAGGCCCGGGACGCCTTCGCCAGAGTCCTGCTGCTCAACCCGAATCATCTGCCCTCCGTCCGGGGCGTGATGGTCTACCACATGGACCGCGGGGAATTCCGCGAGGTGGTGCGGGCGTGGGAGAGCTACCTGGACGCGTTCCTCGTGCAGGGGCTCGTCGTGGCGCTGGGGGACTCGAGTGCGCGGATGAACACGCTGGTGGACGGCGAGCCGCACGAGATCCTCGTGCCGATTGCCCGGCCCGCCGGCTGGAGCGGTGCGCTCCGCATCGAGACGGGGGGCTATGCGCTGGCATTGCTGGACGCGACGATCGTCTCGCCCCCCGTGGTGGGACGGCCCGGGCCCGGTGACTCGCTCTCGCTCGATGTGGCCGGCTGGCGCACCACAGGCATGACGATCGACGGGCCCGGTCGCTACCGGCCCGACTCGGTGACCGCCGCGCTCCACACCGACGTGCCGCCGATTCCCCATGGCGTGGCCCTGCTCAGACTCCGGCTTCGGCTCTTCAAGCCGGTGGATCCCGGCACGTGGACGATGGCCCGGAAGAGCTACGCCAACACGCTCAACGGCGCGGGCCTCGCGGCGAGCCAGCGCCGCCTCGTCCTGCTGCCGTCGGCGGCGCTTGCCGACAGCGTGAAGCCCGTCACCGAATGACGCGCTTCGCTCGCTCCGGTCGCGCCGGCTCCGCCCTGCCGTGGTGGCGGCGACTCCGCTTCGGCGACGTGGTAATCCTCACCGGTCTCCCGATCATCGCCGGCGCGTACCTGCTCGCCGGGGCCGTGTCGGATTACGCCCGGGCGCGACTGTTCGACGACTGGTGGTCCCGCTCGCGGAGCGTCGCCAGCGCCTTCTCCGCCCGGGTGCGAGCGGCCCTGCACACGCTGGAAGCCATCGCGGTGGAACGGACGCTCACGCCCGATGCGTCCGACGCGGGCACGCTGAGCCTTTTCGTCGACGAGGACCAGTGGGACGCGATCACCGCCCAGCCCCTGGCCGGCTTCGATACGTGGGTGGATGCCGTCATCGACCGCGGTGCGAGCCTCGAACCGGCGCGGCTCCGCAAGCGCGGCGACAACAGCATCCACTGGACGACCCCCAAGACCACGTTCACGCTCCGCACCCCGCGCTCCGGGCTGTTCAAGGGCTATCGCCAGCTCGGCTTCTCGACCAAGGACGTGCTTTCGCAGTACCTCACCAACCGGCTGCCGCGCGAATTCGATCTGCTGGTCCCGGCGACCCGGGTGGTGCCCGTGTTCCTCAACCGCCGGTTCTATGGGCTCTTCCGCATGGTCGAGACGCCCGACGAGTCGTTCCTGCGCTCCAACGGCGCGATGCCGGGCAACATCTTCCGCGGCGATGCGGCCGAGCGCGGCGAGTACTACAAGGGCCAGCCGCGCGACATGTTCGCCAACCTCGCCATCTGGGATCGCACGGCCGCCAACGACCGACCCACTTCCACCGGCCCCGGCCAGCTCCGGCTCCTGCTGGAAGACGTCAACGGCACCACGTTCGCCGACCACCTGCGGCTCATGGCGCGAGTGGATCGCGACGAGGTCGCGCGGCTGCTCGCCGTGATGCTCATCACCGGCGACCCGTATCACATGGACGACGTCCACAACCAGTTCTGGTACGAGGACCCGTCCACCGCGCTGCTGCATCCGATCCCGTGGGACCTGCGCCTGCTGGACCTGCGCAAGCCCGGCATCCGGCTCAACCGGTTCCTGCGCGCCGCGCTCCGCGATCCGTTCCTCGTGGACGAGACGCTGCGCATCGTGGCGGAGCGGATCAGAGACGGCGCCATCCTCCGCCTGGCCGACAGCCTGGTCCGCGAGCCCTGGAACCGCTACCGGAACTACTTCCGCTACGAGCGGCTGCGCGCAGGCCTGATTCAGGACGTGGGGACGCCGGACACCGTGATGGCGGTCCTGCGCAGCAACGTGGCGTTCCTCGATCAGTGGATCGGCGACGCGCGGGTGGCCGTCCACGATGCCGCGGTGACGCCCCGCACCCGCATGCTGGACGTGGAAACCCGCGGCTACACCGGCGTGAACGTGACCGGGATCGACGTCGCGGGGGCGACGCAGGGCGGGGAGGTGCGGCTCGACCGGAATCGGAACGGCGTGCTCGATCGCGCCGATCCGCGGGTCGAGGGCACCTGGTCCCGCGGCGAGGGCGGGCTCCGGTTCACGCCGGCGGAGCCGATCACGCTCCTGCCCGGCTGGCGCTGCGAGCACATGGGTGCGATCACGCCGAACCCGGTGCACTATCGCATCTTCGTCGAGGGCGACGGCCGCAGCGCCTCGCTCGTGACGGCGAACCGCATCACCGGCCAGCCCGTCGCGCCCGAGCCATTCGGCCAGGCCACGGTCTCGCCATCCACCTCGTGGAGCCCATGGCAGTACCCGGTGGTTCGCGGCGAGGCTCACCGCTGGAGCGGCACGGTGACGCTCGATGAGACGGTGGTCATCCCTGCCGGCGACACGCTCATCATCGCGCCCGGCACCACGGTGCGTCTCGGGCCGGACGTCTCGCTCATCGCTCGCGGCCTCATGCTCGCACGCGGTGCACCGGGCCGGCTGATCCGCTTCGTGCGCGCCGATCCGGCCCGGCCCTGGGGCACCGTGTCGCTGCAGGGCCACGGCGCGGATCACAGCGTGTGGCAGTACGTGCATTTCGTGGCGGGCGGCGGCGCGCTGGTGGATGGCATCGAGTACATCGGCATGACCAACCTGCACCGGGCGGACTCGGTGCTGGTGGATCACGTCATCTTCGAGGCCAATGTCCGCAGCGACGATACGTTCCACGCCCTGCTGGCGCGCGGGGTCACGCTGAGCCACTCGCGCTTCATCGATGCCAACTCGGATGCCGTGGACTTCGACATGTCCAGCGGCGTCATCGTCGACAACACGTTCGAGAGGAGTGGTGGCGACGCGATCGATCTGATGACGTCGACACCCCTCATCGCCGGCAACGTGATCCGCGGCTCGGAGGACAAGGGCATCTCGATCGGCGAGGGGAGCCGGCCCGTGGTCATCGCCAACGACATCCGCGACTGCGCCCGCGGGATCGAGATCAAGGACGGCTCCGAGCCGCTGATCGTCCACAACACGCTCGTGGGCAATGGCACGGGCCTGCGCAGCGACCTCAAGAACTGGCGCTATGGTTCCGGCGCATGGGGCAAGGTGATCAACACGGTCGTGCTCGAGAGCCGCCGCGATGCCGTCGAGATGGACAGCGTCTCCCGCCTCACGGTGACGGGCAGCGTGCTCGGCGATGACCGCGCCACGCTGGCGGACACGGCCGACGCCGCCTGGGTGTACGATCGGGCAGGCCTCCGGGTGAGCGAGCGGCGGCCGGGTGTACCGGCGCAGTGGACGCTTACCACGCCGGTCAGGCCCATGGCGGAGGCGTGGTACGCGGACGACTTCGAACGGGTGGCCGACGGCTGGGAACCGGGCGCCGGCGCGCGCCGCATCACCAAGCGGGCCCGGTCCCTGCGGCTCACCGTGCAGAGCCGCCCCGGCGAAATGACGCTGCCGACGGCGTTCGATCTGCCGTCCGGCGGCGTGCTCGTCGCCGAGGTCGGCGGCCGTGACATCGCGGGGGCGGAAATCGGGGCCCTCACCGGCAGCAAGGCCGTGAGCCGCGCGTTCACGGTCCCGGCCGATTCGACGCGCTTCCGCTACGTGGCCATCCAGCTCCCGCCCGGCAGATATACCGGTCTCCGCGTCCGGGCCACGCCCGCACCCGGCCTCATCAAGCTGCAGCGCTCCACCGGTCTGCTGGACGTCGTCAGCGCCGAGCTCATGCTCCGCGGCTGGTGGGTGCAGCCCGCGAGGACGGCGGGTGAGTAGCCTCGTCCGCCGCTGGCTGCTGGTCCTCTCGATGGCGCTCATGCTGCCCGCCGCCGCGCGCGCCGCACCGCCGCCCGCCGATGCGCTCGGTCGCATCCGCTTCGTGGTCCTGGGCCACATCCGCGGCGATCTCGACCAGCTCCATCCGCATCTCGGCGAGCTGATCGAGGAGGTGCGCCGGCTCCAGCCCAACCTCGTGCTGCTCGCGGGCGACATCATCTGGGGCGATCATGCGCACGTGCCCCGCCGTCCCGACAAGGTGCTGGCCGAGTGGCTGGCGGTGGACTCCGCGCTCGGCACGCTCGGCGTGCCGGTGATCCGCGCGCCCGGCAACCACGACATCAACGACCCGGTGACGCGCGACATCTACTTCCAGCGCTACGGCCGCCCACCGGCGGTGTGGCGCTTCCACGGCGTGCGGTTCATTGCGCTCAACAGCGCATGGACGCCGGCGAGCGGGGACACGGCGCACAACCGGTTCATCCGCGGCGTGCCGATCGACTCGGCCCAACTGGCGTTTCTCGAGGCCGAGCTGGCGAGGCCGGATCCGGCGCCCGTGTTCGTGTTCATGCACCATCTGCTCTGGTGGGCGCCGGACTCGGCGGCGTGGTGGCGCGAGGTGCATCCGCTGCTCAGGCAGGCGAAGGTGCGCGCGGTGTTCACCGGCGACTGGGGCCCGATGAAGTTCTCGCACGACCGCCGCGACGGTGTGGACTACTTCCAGAACGCGCTGGGCGGCAGGCCCTCGATGGAGATGCTGTGGTCCGGTGAATCCAACCGGAGCCTGGCGGCCCAGTTCGACAACTTTCTCCTGGTGGACGTGCGGGGCCCCGAGGTCACCTATCGGGTGATGACGGTCGGCGGGCTCACGTCGGGAGACTTCACACCGGCACGCTGGCGACGGATCTACCGCGAGCGACCGCCGCCGCCGTTGCTGGAGCGGGTCCGGAACCAGTTCAACAGCCCGGCGCGGCTCGCGCTGCTGGCGGTGGTGGGGGCAGGGAGTGGCGTGGCCGGCTATCTGGTGGGGCGGCGCCGGCGTAACTGATAGGTGGTGGGCGTTATCGCTCGTTGTTGCGCGGTCCTGTGGCGCCATCGCAACACCTGGCCGTTTTGACTTCCGCATGGTCCGCCCCCAATACATCGGTTAGATATCCGATTCGATCGTTCGGTTTCGCTAGCCTGGCAGAGCGTCATGAGGCCGTCGGGGGCATGAGTGTTGCTCCCCCCGGTCACAGGCCCCGCCGGCCGGCAGTCCGGCCCACCCGCAGCAGGTTGTCCCGAGGAGTCGGTATGAACCCCGTGCAGCGGCTTGCCCGCCACGCCCGTCTGACGAGTTACAGCTATCGGGACCTGCCCAGCCCGCCGTTCCTCGTCCTGTTCATCAACTCCATCTGCAACATGAAGTGCGAGCACTGCTTCTACTGGACGAGCCTGAACCAGCGGGACGACCTGACGAAAGAGGAGATCTTCGCGCTGTCGGAGTCGCTGGGGCGCATCGAGAACCTCAACCTCTCGGGGGGCGAGCCGTTCCTGCGCAAGGAATTCGGCGAGATCTGCCGGAAGTTCATCACCCAGAACGGCGTGAAGCAGATCTACGTGCCGTCCAACGGCTACTTCACCGACCGGACGATCGCGGCGGTGAGCGAGGTCCTCAAGGAGCCCGCGCTCGATCTGTTCGTGGTCGAGCTGTCGCTGGATGGCATGCCGGAGTTTCACGACAAGTTCCGCGTGGCCCGGCACTCCTTCGAGAAGGCGATGCAGACCTACGACGCGCTGGTGGAGCTGCAGAAGACCGACCCGCGGCTCCGGATCCACGCGATCTCCACGGCGACGCACGTCAACATGGAGGAGATTCGCCGGCTCACCACGTACCTGTACGAGCGCTGCCCCAACATGGACCATCACAACCTGGCCATCATCCGGGGCGACCGGAAGAACCCGACGCTCGAAGGGCCGAAGCTCGCCGAGTACGAGTCGCTCTATGAGTACATCCGCCGGTTGTGGGCGCCGCGGGAGCAGGGGCGCTACGGGTCGCTGGTGGAGCCGATGCTCCAGTGGGGCAAGGTCGAGACGGTCAAGCAGCAGCGCCAGGTGGTGCCGTGCAAGGCGGGGCGGCTCTCGGGCGTGGTGTACGCCAACGGTGACGTGAGTCTCTGCGAGATCCACAAGCCGATCGGCAACCTGCGCCGGAAGTCGTTCCCCGAAATCTGGAACTCGCCGGAGGCGAGAGCGCTCCGGCAGTCGATCGCGCGGAAGGAATGCTACTGCACCACGGAAGTGTTCATGTGGTCGAGCATCGTGTACCAGCCGCTGCCCCTCGCGCAGGCCATGCTGGGCGGCAAGGTGTGGAAGAAGCCGCTGCCGCTCTACCCGTCGGAGCGCGCGCCGGTGACCCTGGCCGATGGGCCCGTGCCCGCGGGCGCCGTGTCCGGCCAGGCAGGCGAGTTGGCCCCGGCTCAGGACTCTCCGGTGGCGTAGCCCAGCGCCTCCCCGGCGCACCAGGCCGCGAGGAGGAGCAGCACCACGGGCGAAACGCACAGGAAGCGGCCCAGCGTCGCCGGCCGCGGCAACTGGAGCCGGAGGAGCCTGCCGAACAGGATCAGGGGCAGCACCGGCGTCATGGCCAGGTAGCCCAGCCGCGCGAGCAGCCCCGTTCCTCTGGCGCGCGTGAACCCGAAGAGCCGCCCCCACGCCACCCGCTCGCGGAGCAGGGCGCCCAGCGCCAGGCCGTCGCGGTGCTGCGCGACCACCATTTCGGGCGCCAGCCACAGCACCTCACCCGCCCGCCGCAGTGCCCAGTGCACCGCGGTTTCGTGATACCGCTCCGCCCACACCGATCGCGTCTGCTCCAGCGCCTTCCGCTTGTAGCACACATTCACATCGGAGACCCAGGCCCGCGGCCCGCCCGCGAACGGCGGCTGGTAGCGGCCGAAGTCGCAGAAGTACACCGCCCAGTTGAGCGGTGCGTCCACCGCGTTCTCGATGGCGCCGCCGATCACGCCATGCGGAAGCCGGGCATGCAGCGCGATCGCTGTCGCCGCCCAGTCCCGCCGGGGAACGCTCCGGTCCTCGACGATGGCTACCAGTGCTCCGCGGGCCGCCGCGAGCCCCGCCGAGCGGCGGCGGTCGAACAGTTCGTGCTGTCCGGCCGGCGTCGAAGACGGTCGCCGGGTGGTGAGCGGCCCGAGCGCGAGAAACGTGACGGCGGGAAACCGCCGGGGAAGGTCCCCGGGGTCGAACGTCGCGTCCCATGGCACCAGCACCTCGAGCGCACCCGCGCCCTCCTGGGCCGCGAGCGCGGCAAGGCACCGCTCGAGCGCGGTACCGCCGTCGACGATGGTGACGACGACGGAGAGGGCCGGAGGGGCGTGCTGGGGGGGAGGGGGCATGCGTCTACTGCCTGTCCAAACTCGTCCCCTTCGTCACGAAGAGCACGCCGCCCACGCTGCCGGCCACGAGATTCGCGGCGAAGAACATCAGGCTGAAAGCCACGATCCTGGCATCGGGGACCAGCCCGCGGAGCAGGAGCAGCCACACCCCTTCCCGCACGCCGAGTCCGGCGAGCGTCACCGGCAGCATGGCGCCAAGGGTGACGAGCGGCACCGCCACCGCATAGGCCGCGAGCGGCAGCCCCAGGTCCATGCTCCATCCCAGTACCACCCAGAGCGCCAGGTAGAGCCCCTGCACGACGAGCCCGATCAGGACCACCAGCGCCCCGGTGCCGGGCGAACGCCAGAGCAGCGAGGCGGCCTCCCGGGCGGAGCGCGCCGCCGACCGGACCCGGGGCGAGCGCGTCAGCGTGATCGCGGCGACCAGCGCCGCGGTGAGTGCCCCGGCCGCCACCATCTCGCCGGACCCGCGCGACCACGCAAGCCCGCCCAGCATCCTCCACGCGAGGTTCGGCGCGATGGCGATGCCGAGGCCGATGTAGATGAACATCGCGAGGACGCCGATCGCGCGGTCAAGAAGCACGCTGGTGACCACCGGGACGACGGCGCCCGTGGTGCGCGCAGCCGCCGCGGCGCGCACGGCATCGCCGCCCACCACTGTCGGCAGGAAGAGGGAACAGAAGCCGCCGATGACGTAGAGCCGGTAGAGGTAGCTCCAGGGCGGCGCGCCGGGACCGAGGATGAGCCTCCAGCGGAAGGCGGCGAAGCCCTGGCCGATGAGCAGCAGCACCGCAGCGAGCAGCACGCCCTTCGCGGCCTGGCCCGCCGTGAGCGCGCCGAGGCCGGACAGGTCCACTCGGCGCAGAATCAACGTGACCAGCGCCGCGCCGACCAGGAATCGGACCGCAAACCGGAGTTCGGGTTTCATGCCAGCAGCCCCGCGATCCGGACCGCGTTGGCCATGAGCGTGAAGGTCAGATTCTTCGCCGGCAGGAACGGGAAGCCCGCGCCATCCGCCACGATGAGGTTGGGGAATGTCCGGCTCCTTCCCTCGGGCGTGAGGGTGTGGGCGCCGCCGCCGTGGGTCATCGGCAGGGTCCCCGCATAGTGCACGCTGGCGCCCTTGGGCAACACGCGGGTCATGCCCGGCACTGCCCACGCTCCCAGGGTCTTGAGTCCCGCCACCGCCCGCCTGAGCGCCGCGGCGAGCGCCGGCGGTTCGTCCTCACCGGCGCGATACTCGATGCGCAGCGCGGGCCACCCCTCGCGCCGGGGTTCGAGGGTAAGCCGGCTCTCGGGCCGCCGTCGATCGTGCAGCCAGAGATTGACCACGCCCAAGGCACCCCGCATCCCGCGGAAGACGCGAAGCGCGGTGCGGAGATCCAGCGGCAGGCCCTGGACGATGGGATGGATCGCGGCGGCCTTGAGCGTCGTCACCTGGCCATGCACATGCTCGTCCGGGCGCCGGGCCTCGAGGGCGAGGGCCAGCTGGTGGAACTGGTAGTGCGCCAGCCGCACGCCGCGCCCGATCATCACCGGAGTGAGGAACGGCACCATCGCCATGCGGTTGTCCAGCAGTCCCGGAAGCACTTCCACCCGTCCGGTCCGCCGGAAGATCGACGCCAGGTAGATCTGCGACGAGCACAGCGTCCCGGCGGCGAGGACGTAGATGTCTGCCTTGTAGCGCTGGGGATCATCGCCGGGCGCGTCGACGGGCCGGGCGAGGAGCGCCGTGAGGCGTCCGTCCGCGTCGTACTCGAAATGGGTGGCCAGCCGGCCGGGCAGGTAGGTGAACCCGTCATGTCGCTGGCAGTCGCGCAGGGAGCTGGCCGGGCCGTAGAGCGATTCCCGGGGGCAGCCCCACAGGCAGCGACCCAGGTGATCGCAGGCGCGGCGCTCGCCCAGGTCCCGGCTCAGCACCGCCACACGCGAGCGGCCGAAGTAGAATCCCTGCGCATGGAGCGCCGGACGGCGCGCGGCGTAGCGGGCCATCAGGCGCTCGCCGTGCGGGTCGAGCGGCAGCGGCGGCTGATACTCCGCCGTGAGGGGCGAGAAACGCACCAGGTCGTCCGCGGCGGCCGAGATGCCGATGCGCCGCGCGACTTCAGCGTAGCCCGGCGTGAGCGCCTCGGGCGCGAAGGGAAACTCGCCGAGGTCGTGGCGGTTGAGTTCGTACACGCCGCCGGTCCACGCTTCGGCCAGGCCCCCTTGGGCGAACGAGAGCAGCGCCTCGAAGCCCTCCTGCGACGGGCGGAAGCCCTCGGGCTGGCGGAAGACGTAATCCTTGGCGGGAGGGAAGCCGAAGAACTTCGCCGTGTCCGACGGATACACGACGTGGTCGCCGCCCACGCCGTTGAAGTACTCCACCGGATCCACGAGCCGGGAGGGCAGTTCGGCGAAGGTGGCCTCCGGCGCCGCCGCCGTGGGCCGCGGATAGCCCACATCCAGCAGCGTCACCGCATGGCCGCGCTCGAGCGCCGTGAGCGCGAAGTGCACGCCCGTCGCCCCCGACCCCACGACCAGCACCCGGCTCATCGCGCGCCCCGCGTCAGGGCCTGCCAGACGTGCACCGGCGCGTAGCGGGCCACCGCCGTGAGCAGCACCGCGGCGAAGGAGGCGGCGGCGACCGCGAGACGCGCCAGGGTGATCAGGGGGCCGGCATCGTCGGCCTGGTTCAGCTCCGCGGCAGTGTCGGGCGCGCTCTCGAGGATCGCGACCAGGAGGATGAGCTTGCGGCGGAGCAGGCCCGCGGGACGCGCGAAGCGCGCATACGCGTCGGCCTGACGGGCGGCGAACGGGCCGCGTTGCGCGATCGCGAGCAGGTGGCGATCCAGCGGGTCGACCGGCTGATCCGGCAGCGACTGGTGGCCCTCGACGTACTTCCGCAGCACGTAGTCACTGGGCGCGCGATCCACCAGCGCCCGGCAGAACGCATCCGCTTCCTGTGCCAGCCGGCGATCGCCGTGCGGGTCAGCCATCGTCGCGGGCCGGGGCGATCATCGCGTCGATGCCGCGCATCCGGGGCCGCAACGCGTCCACCACCGGATGCGGCCGCGCGGTGCCGCGGTTGGCGAACGAGGCCAGTTGCCCGGCGGTGAGCGGCAGCAGCGGGAAAAGGAACGGCTCAACCGCCGCCAGCGCGGTCCGCCAAGGCCCGAGCGGCAACCGCAGCGGCGAACGGAAGGCCCGGCCGTGCGCGGCCCGGATGCGGAGGAGGAGGTCGCGCATCGACAGCACCTCCGGCCCCCCGAGCTCCACCGTAGTGCCGTCCGCGTCGCCCGCGGCGAGCGTGAGGAGCGCAGTCACGACGTCGTCCACATGGATCGGCTGTACGGGCAGATCGCCGGGGCCGAACAGCACCGGCAGCGGCGCCAGCGCGAGCCGCGCGAGACCGGTCCCCACCGGGCTGTGGGGGCCGAGCACCATGGTGGGGCGGACGATCACCCAGGGCAGCGGACTCGCGGCCACCAGCCGCTCGGCCTCCGCCTTGGATTCGGCATAAGGATAGTGCCGCTGGTCGCGAAAGCCGGCCGCCACCGAACTCACGAACACGAACCGCCGGACGCCGCTTTCCTCCGCGGCCGCGAGCAGCGCGTGCGTACCGCGGACGTTGGTGGCAACGTATGCCTCGGGGCGCGCCTTGCCGGTCACGGCCGCGAGGTGGATGACCGCCTGGTCGGAGCGGAGCGCGGAGCGGTAGCCGGCTTGGTCCTCGAGCGTGCCGCGCACGAGACGCCAGTCGGCGCGGGCCTTGGGGACGTCGAGGGTGCGGGAGAGGAGGGTCACGTCGGCCGTGGGATCCGCGGCCAGGCGGGCCAGCAGATGGCGGCCCACATAGCCGGTGCCGCCGGTGATGAACCAGGCTGTCACCGCGGGAGCTGCGCGGAGCGCCGGACGGTCAGGGAACGGCGCGCTTCGAGACGGCCACGGTGTGCGGCCGGGGGCTGAACCACTCGCGCCACAGCTTCCAGCGCAGGCGGAAGACGCCCTTGATGTCTTCCCAGGCGGTGCGGATGATCCTCACGCGGCTGTCGTCGTCCTCGATCCATACCACCGGAATGTCGAGGATGCGGTAGCCCCGCTTCTCCGCCAGCACCAGCAACTCGGTGTCGAAGAACCATGATTGGTCCTTGACCTCGGGAATGATGTCGGCCACGACCCGGCGACTCACCGCCTTGAATCCGCACTGCGCATCGCTGAACGAGGTCCAGAGCACGGCCTTGACGAAGAGATTGTAGGCGCGGCTGATGAGTTCGCGTTTGAAGCTCCGTGTGGTCCGCGACTGCGGCAGCAGGCGTGAGCCGGTGGCGAGATCATAATCGCCCGACAGCGTGCCGCGGATCATCTGCGGCAGGGCGGCCAGGTCGGTGGAAAGGTCCACATCCGTGTAGCACATCACGTCGGCGTCGCTGCCGGTCCAGGCGTGCCGGAGAGCGCGGCCGCGCCCCCGCTGGTCGAGATGGACGAACCGGACGCCCGGCACGGTACGCTCGAGCTCCCGGGCCACCTGATCCGTTCCGTCGACCGACCCGTTGTCCACGATCACGATGCGCCAATCGTACTCGGGCAACCCGTCGAGGAAGGCCCGCACAGTGGCCACGCTGTTGGCCAGGACGTGCGCCTCGTTGAGCACGGGGATGATCAGATCCACCGTGGGCCGCCGCGCTCCGGTGATCGCGATGTGGGTGCTTGCGGTCGGATCGACCATTGACGCCCTCTCCGGTGTGTCCGGCGGTGGCCCCACCACGGCGGCCTCCAGCGCCAACTCGTTGCACACCCGCAACAAGTTGCACCGACCGGGGGACGCCTGCTCGGCTGAATCGAGGTCGAGATTCCTGCTAAGCCGTTACCGGCGTTGCGCTTCGGAGGCGCGCTGCGGTTGGCGGCCGACCCCTATTCTTCCAGTTTCGTGCCGGGCCCGCCCGGTACGCCGGCCTCGCCGGCGAGGGGGGCCCCGGGCTGGCGGACGAGCCAGATGGCGGCGATGAGCACCGCCCACAGGGTGAAGAGCGGCAGCGGCGAGGGCCGCTCGAGCCATGGAGCATACGCGCTCGCGGTCTTGCCCAGCACCGTGAGCCACGGCAACTGGAAGCCCTCCAGGAACACGCGCGTCACGTCGCTCAGCACCGTCTTCTGGCCGCGCACCATCGCCTGGCACCACACGACCGTGACCGACAGGATGACCGCGCCGCAGGCGATCCACCGCGGCAGGCGCACCAGCACGGCCGCCACGGGAAGGAACAGGAAGGGGAAGACCGGGGCGAGATAGCGGATGCCGGTGACCCACTGGAGGCGGGTGTAGGAGATGGCGCTGAAGAAGATCACGAACGCGGCGGTGAAGACGAAGCAGAACACGGTCTCCCGCACGGGCACCACGCTGGTGCCGCGCCGGAAGAGCCAGGGCGCGCCCAGCGCCAGCAGGAAGATCGGTCCGGCAATGAACAGTCCGTAGCTCGGGTCGACGAGCAGGCGGAGAAGCAGATCGAGCTGAGGCACGCCGACGCCCTTGTACGCGCCGAGGTTGCTGTAGGCCTGCTCGGGTGGCATCCAGTGCTGAGGCGGCAGGAACGGGTGGCCGAAGGCCTGCCACTGATAGAACCAGAGCGCGAGGATCATCGGTGCCGCGCCGAGGGCGTACCATGAGCTGTCCTTGAGACCCTGGCCCCATCCCGCGTCGTCGCGCCGCCGGAGCCAGCCGTAGAGCCCGAGCAGTCCGAGGGCGAGCGCGCCGCTGTAGTCCGCGAGGAAACAGAACCCGCCGCTCGCGCCGGCCAGGAGGTACCGCGGACGCAGGCCGAGGCGCGATCGATGGCCCGGATCCCACAGGAGCAGGAACGCAAGGAAGGCAAAGACCGCGATGCCCAGGTTCTGATTGAGGTATGCCGTCCGGAAGAACACCGGCGTGCCGAAGGCATATGTGAGTGCGAGCGCCAGCGAGAGACGCTGGCTCAGTCCCAGGCGGCCGAGGAGCGCGAACATCGCCACCGCGCTCGCCGCGGTGAGCGGCGCCATGCAGAGCGCCATCGTCACCGCGCCGACCAGACCGAACTTGATGTCGACGCCGGCTGCGCGCGCCAGCTTGAAGAACTTGACGCGATTGGGGCGCGGATCGTTGTAGCCGCCTGTGGTGTCCACCGGTCCCTGTCGCTTGACCACTTCGCGGTTGATCAGCTCGATGGCCGGCCGGGTGACGGCGTAGGGAATCGCGGCGAGCAGCGAGATGCCCGGGTTGGCGCCGTGATGCACGCCCGGTTCCTTCGCCTCGGGCGGATTCCGGAAGATGTCCGCGTGCCACCCGAGGTACGGATCCAGGCGGAAGGTGTGCTGGTCCACCATGGTGACCACGAGATAGTGCTCGCGGGCGAAGTCGGTGGCGAAATGGAGGACGTAGACGAACCAGCAGGTCAGGAACAGGCGCCAGGCGACGCTGCGCCGGGACAGGTTCATTCAGCGACTCCCTGGCGATGTTCCCCGCGCCTCCTCAGGCGCCGGTCGTGCGATGGTACCCTGGTCACAGGAGACCGGCGCCGGCAGCGCATGGGGCCGGACGTATAGCATGACCTCGAACCTGGGTGATCCGTCATCGTCGATCCACACTCCCTGGCGCCAGCACGGTACGAACCCCCGCGCCATCGCCTCGCTGTCTCGCGCCATGCCGATGGTGATCGCCGTGATCGGGCGTCCGCGGCTCACTTCGTCGTGAAGCGGTTCGCTCGGGGCCTGCAGCCTGGTTTCCATCGCGAAGGTGTTGGCGACGTCGCCCTTGATCAGGCGGGCCTGCCTGGGCCAGTCGTTCGTCTGCCCTGCGATCCACCGCGCCACGTCCCGGATGGAATGACTCGGGTGGGCCAGGTACAGCCCGAACCGGAGTGGTTCGAACAGCAGGAATGCTGCCAGCAGCGCACCGGCCGGCAATTCGATCGGCCTGGAGACCTTCCGGGCCAGAAAGGCTGCGCCCGCCGCCCCCAGGCCGGCGAACGCCCACCAGGCGAGCATCCCCGCTGCGGCCCAGCTCAGGCCCATGCTGCGGCCAAGCGGCATGTCGGCCAGGAACGACACGAGCGTCCGGGCCAGGTGGAAGCCGGTGACCGAATAGAATCCGAGGAAGCCACCGATCAATGCGCCGACCGCCCACGGCCGCCAGTCCGTCCAACCTCGGAGTGATCGGGCGGGGAGCGCGAAGCCCACCCGCTGTATGCCGATTCCGGCGAGCAGCGCTACCGCTGGCGTGAGGAAGAGGCAGCGGCGGTCGGGCTGGTACAGCAGCAGCGAGACGAAGGCGAGGCCCACGCCGAGCCATGCCCAGCCCAGCAGCTCGGGCAGGTCCGGCCGCCGCTTGCCCGTGCGCCCCAGCCGGGTGGCCGCCAGCAGCGCCACGGCGGCAAGGAGTGGCAGATCCTGGCGGAAGAACCCGTTGGGTCTGAGCCCGAACCGGCTCCACCCGAGGAAGTTGATCCGCACGCCATACACGCTCTTCTGGCCGACGTCGCCCAGCGCCCGGTCCATGTTGCCCAGGGCGAGGGTCTGGCGGATCTCCTCCTGGTGCGGGAGGGCCAGCGCGACCAGCACGATGGCGCCCAGCACGGCGGCTGACAGACCGAAGAAGATCGGTGCGCGCCACCTGAAGCGGGGCAGCGAAGGATCGCGTCGCTGCCGGGACCAGTGCAGCGTCCAGAAGACCATCGCCACGCCGAGCATGATCACCGTCGACCCCTTCACCAGCAGGGAACCCACGAAGCAGGCCCCGGCTGCCGCGGCCCAGGCCGGTCGGCGGGTTGCCGCAAGCAGCGCGCTCGCCATGCCCACCACGAACACGAGCTGCAGCGGCTCCACGAGTCCCGAACGTTCGATCGTGACCATGAAGAAGCTGAGGCCAAGCAGCAGCGTGGGGAGCAGCGCGCCCGGTGCGCCGTACCAGGGCCTCAGGCCGAGGTAGAACAGGATGCAGGTGAGAAACCCCGCCAGCGTGGACAGCAAATGGCTCTGCGCGAAACCGACTCCCGCCAGGGCATACATGCCCCGAAGCGCCAGGGTGTACAGGGGCGCCACATAGATGGCGGGGTTATACCCATCCATGACGTACTGGCCGAAGACCGCATCCTGACGCGCGTTCTTCCACCAGTTGCCCGCATCGAACAGGAAGCCGGATTCCAGGTCCTGCGGCGGATCGGCACCCAGCGCCAGCAGCCGGGGGAGCAGGAGGAGCCCGAACGCGCCCGCCACGAGCACGCCTGGAGCGAGCCGCCGGCGGGCGGTGAGGCTTGCGCTGGTCATGGGGTGGCCGGGTCGGGGCTCGCGGACATGGTCACCGGCAGCGGATGTGGGCCGAGGATCCGCGGAGCGTGCATCCCCAACATGCGATGCGGACCGGCCCGGGGAAAGAGCCCGTCCCCCTAGTCCTCCACCACGTGCGTCGCAAAGACCTTTCGGTACCCCTGCCACCGGTCTTCATCGAACGTTCCGTCTGGGCCCAGACACTCGGCGGCGCAGTAGGCCATGTAGAGCGCGTGGTGCGTATTGTCGTGCGCGAAGAGACCCTGCCGGCCGTAGCTCAGCAGCCGCGGCAGCGAGTCCGCCCATCGGTCCAGCGTGCCAAATGGCTCTTCGTAACCCTTGACGTAGATCGGATAGGCGTTGCGGAGCCGGCGCACGGTGACGGCCAGCGGCTGGCCGGGCACATCGAGGCCCGAGCGCGCGAGGTCCTCCATCACGAGCTGGCCCAGCTCGGCCTCCGACATCGACCAGCAGGGGTCCTCGGGGGAGCAGGGCAACTCGGCGCAGACCACGGTCCGGCCCGGCGGTTCCTCGGTTGCGGCGTAGTTCTTCGGCTCGGACAGGCGGGTGATCCGCACATCGGCGCCGGGGAAGTAGTGGGCGTCGAACTCGGTGAACCGCTGCACGCCGAGCTGGAGATAGACGAGCAGCATCGCGCGGTAGTCGATGGCGTGACTGGCGGCGCGCACGGCGTCCGGCACCTCGCCGCGCATCACGCGGGCGAGGATGGTCACGGGGATGGTGGACCAGACGTGGTCGGCCCAGAGCGGTTCCGTGTTCCCATGGCGCTCCACTTCCACCATCCACTGGTCCCGCGGTCCCGCCGGCGGCACGAGGCCGAGCACGCGGGAGTCGAGCCGCAGATCCGCACCGGCCTGGGTGGCAGCCGCGGCGTAGGCCTCGCTGATCTGACCGAATCCCCAGCGTGGATAGAAGAATCGTCCCGCACCGGTCGGCTTGAGACCCGGGACCGACGACAGGACCTTGCGCACCATCTTGCCGAACGAACCGGCCGACACTCGGCGCCGAGCCTGGATCCCCGACAGCTCTTCGGGCTCCCGACCCCAGATCTTGCGGGCGTAGGGAAAGTAGAAGTCGCGGCAGATCGTGGGCCCCAGGTTGGCGAGGAGCACCGAGGCGAAGGTATCACCCTCGCTGGTGCCGCGGCGGAGGGCTTTGGCGGCCGCGTCGCGGAGGACCCCGCGGGCGAACGCGCGATCGAGGCGCAGCAGCAGATCGGCCGGCTCGAGCGGGAAATGGATCCACTTTCCCCGGAGCCGGATCCGCCCATGCCTCGGCCGGTCCAGCAGATCCGCCCCCAGCAGCTCACGGATATCGGCCAGGATTGCCGGATCGGTGGCCGGGTGCAGCCGGTGGCTGCCGTAGTCGAGCCGCTGGCGCTGCCACTCGAACGAGCCGGCGTTGCCGCCCACGACGGACTGCTGCTCCACCACCGTCACGGTCGCGCGCTCGAGACGGCGTAGCTGAAAGGCGGCTCCCAGGCCGGCGGGGCCGGCGCCCAGGATCACGACGTGCGGCGGCATGTCAGACGTATGCCACAGTGCGGGCGGCCGGCGCGAAGCGCTCCGCGGCTCCTGTCGACGATGAGCCGCCCTTCGAGTGTGAACAGCAGCACGCGGAGGCCGCGGCTGACGAGGGCCCGAGCGACTTCATCGGCGGGTCATCGCGATGCGCGCGTTCTGATCGGCGAGGAGTCCCACCGCCCAGACGATGAGGGCGCCAAGCAGCGCGAGCACCGCGCTTTCCGAGAGGTTGTCGAGGACGATGTCGTAGGCCAGCTTGGCGAGACCGGCCACGGCCAGCACCGCGCCCAGCGGGATGAACACCTTGAGCGGGTTGAAGAAGACGATGGTGCGGAGGATGAGGATCAGGAAGTCGTAGGCGTGGCGCGCCCGGATCTTCGACTCGCCCAGCCGCGCGTGATAATCGATCGGCAGGTACTCCACCGGGTGGCCGTTGCAGACGCAGGCCAGGGTGATGGTCGTGGTGAAGGAGAACCCGTCGGGCAGCAGGTGCTCGTAGCGCTGCACGAGGCTCCGCCGCATCAGCCGGAGCCCCGAGTTGATGTCGGGGATCGACTGGCCCGCCAGATAGCTGGCCAGCCAGCGGAGGAATGCCTTGGCGGGACGGCGTTCGAGCGGGATACTGACCGTGCTGCCCGTGCGGGCGCCCACGACCATGGCGTTGGCGCTGGCGCGCTCGAGAATGCCGGGGATCGCGGCCACCGGATAGGTGCCATCGGCGTCGGTGATGAGGATCCACGGGTACTGGGCTGCGTGAATGCCCAGCTTGAGCGCCGCGCCGTAGCCGCGGTTCTTGCGCCGGCGCAGGATGCGGGCCCCGGTGGGCAGCGCCGCCTCGGCGGTGCCGTCGGTCGAGCCGTCATCCACGATGATGACCTCGTAGGTCCAGCCGGTCGTGGCCAGCACCCGCTCGACGTCCTCCACCTGCTGCGCGATGTGGGCGGCTTCATTGTACGCCGGGATCACCACTGACACCGCGCGTACCGGCTCCTCTTCGTAATCCTCGACGACTTCTTCGATCACGCGCTGATCCTCACCAAGGCGACGGCGGCGACTTCGACACCATCACGACGACGGCGCCCCCGCCCACGGTGCCGGGAAACACGGCGGCCGTGTCGTAGGACGTGTGGAGCCTGCGCCAGACGTCGGGGTGTTGCGACTGAAGGTGGATCGGGAATGTGTAGAGTACGAACGTGCGGGCGTGATCGCGCTCGATGGCTTCCAGGTCGCTCGCGGTGGCCACCGTGTCCCAGGGCTGGCCGCGATAGCGGAGATACGGCAGCGTGGTGAGGTCCACCGTCACCACCGCGTCCCGGGCCGCGCGGGCCGATGCCACGAACCGCTCGGCGGCGGCGAAGTCCTGTTTGGGCCCCCACGCGCGGGGCACCGTCGCGGCA
>JBMOPM010000003.1:0-1638 GCA_049323575.1 Gemmatimonadota bacterium
CGGCTAAGAGAGAGAACCGGGGCCGAGATCGCGGTCGTCACGCTGCCCACCATTGGCGACCGCGCGCCCGTGGACGTGGCGGTGGCGATCGGCCGGGCCTGGGGCGTCGGCGCCGCGGCCGAGGTGGGTGACCCGCGGCGTAACGCGGGCATCGTGATGCTGCTCGTCCCCCGGCGGCCCGACGACCCGAACTCCGGTCACATCTTCATCGCCACCGGACAGGGCCTCGAGGGCATCGTCACGGATCTCCAGGCCGGCCGGGTGCGCGACCTGATGCTTCCCGAGCTTCGGCAGGGGGCCTACGGGCCTGCCCTCCTGACCGGGACCAGGGCGCTCGCGGCGCTCATCGCCCGCGGCATGGGCGTGGTGGACTCGCTCATCGGGCCACCGCAAGCGCCGGCGTCCGACACGGGGCTGCCGCCCACGCGGCTGCTCCTGCTGGCGCTCTTTCTCTTCGTCTTCTTCGTCTTCGTGATCGGTCCCGCCGTGCGTGGCGGGGGCGCGTCCGGCCGTCGCCGGCGGCGCGGGGGATATTATTGGGGAGGCCCCGGCCCTTGGATCGGCGGGGGGGGCTTCGGTGGCGGCTTCGGTGGCGGTGGTGGCGGCGGGTTCGGCGGGTTCGGCGGGTTCGGTGGCGGAGGCGGGTTCAGCGGCGGCGGTGCAGGAGGAAGATTCTGATGCAGCAGGCGAAACGGCAGGCCGAAGCGCTTCTCTCCGACGTCGATCGCCTGATCGGCCCCGGGTACAGCGCGGTGCTGTACGGGTCGGTCGTGCGCGGCGGCTACGTGCCGGGCCGCTCGGACGTGAATCTGCTCCTCATCGTCGACCAGGTCACACCGGCGGTGCTGCGCGCGCTGGGGCCTTCGCTCCGGCAGTGGCGCGAGGTGAGCAGCGCGCCGCCTCTGCTCTTCACCCGGGCCGAATGGCCCCGCGTGGGCGACGCCTTCCCGGTGGAGATCACCGACATCCGTTCGGCGTATCAGGTCGTGCGCGGGAGCGATCCCATCGTCGGCATCCCCGTCGATCCCGAAGATCTGCGCCGGGCGCTGGAGCGAGAACTGCGGGGCCTGCTGCTGCGCCTCCGCCGCTCCTATGCCGCCTTCTGCAATGACGAGGAAGCCCTGGGCCACGTGGTGCGCTCCAGCACCGGCTCGGCGCAGGTCCTGAGCCGGGCGCTGCTCGCGCTGCTGGGCAAGCCGCAGCCGGTTGCCGCCGCGGACGCGGTGCGGGCCGCGCTCGGCGCGGTCGGGAGCAGCGTGGGCGACCTGTCCTGGATGGCCGGCCACCACGCGGACCCCGGCTGGCGCGCCACCGCGGCGCAGGTCGAGGCGCACATGGCGGCGGTCGAGGACCTCACCCTGTTCGTGGACCAACTTCAGCTGGGAGATTCGTGATGCGACGTCGTGCATTCATTCCGCTTCTGCTGGGCGCACTGCTCGCCTCAGGCTGCGGGTACAACACCATTCAGTCGCTGGACGAGCAGGTCAGCCAGGCGGAAGGCCAGATCAAGGTGCAGCTGCAGCGCCGGTCGGATCTGATCCCGAATCTGGTCGAGACGGTCAAGGGTTTCGCCAGGCAGGAGACGACGATCTTCACCGAGATCGCCGAGGCGCGCTCGAAGCTCAACGGCGCCATCCA
>JBMOPM010000004.1:0-20304 GCA_049323575.1 Gemmatimonadota bacterium
GAGGGGCACGGTGCGCTGGAACCGGCCCGCGGGGTTGAACCACACGGTATCGCGTTCCGTGGGCATCCAGGACAAGGCCACCGTCGGCGAGCCCAGCACGATGTCGCTGAGTCGGAGCGGCGGCGCCTCGCGCCGCTCCAGCAGTTGCGCCCCCCCCACGAGTCCGGCGGCGGGCATGCCGGCCGGCAGTTCCTCGAACAGCGCGAGCCGCACACGTTCGGCGCCGGGCGGCAGCTCGAGCGCCGCGCGCCCCATGAGGTAGCCGCGCTCCGGCCAGGCGGCCGCCGCGATGACACGGAGTGTATCGAGTCGCGCGAGGACGCTGCCGCGGGCATCCTGCGCCACGGCGCGCAGGCGAAGCCGGGCGGTGGGCTTGCCATCCTCGTCGATCGGCGTGAGGTCCGCGGCGTTGATCGCGTAGACCACGTGCAGGAGGTCGCGGTCGTCCTTCCGGCCCACGCGCAGCAGCTCGATGCGGCCCTCGAGCTGGCGGGCGAATGCCAAGGGATAGGTGTCGGTGCCGAGCCCGATGGCGAGATGGCGTTCGCCGATGTCGCGGGCCTCTCGGGCGAGCAGGGGGGCCGAATAGATGTCGGCGCCAATCAGGCGGCGTGCCTCATCCGAGGCGCCGCTCAGTTGCAGCAGCCAGGTGGAGAACGCAGATCCTTCCGAGACCCTGATCGAGCGGGTGCCCAGAGCGAGTTCGGGATTGATGTGGAGGAAGTCGAGAACGCTGGGCACCAGACGGTAGTCGGGTGGGGCAGGGCACGGGCGTCCCACGAGCCCGAGGCGACCGGTCAGGGCCCCTGCCTCATCCCGGTCTCCCGGGTTGAGCTGGGTGCACGCACGGAAGTAGAAGACGAGATCTCCCTCGGGCCGCTCGTACCGCCAGGCAAGCATGGGTGGCGGTGCGAACTTCCGCAGCTGCATGGGGGACTTTCGGGCCAGCGGATTCATGAAGGCGCCGGACAACGGAACGCCGACGCCAGTCATGGGGCCCGCTGTGCGATCGTCCGCGCCCCCGTTCAGGACCGGCTGCGCGTTATCCGGATTTCGCACCACGAGCGTAGCGGGGGTGTCGGCCTTGATGCGCGCCACCTCCAAGCCGGCCGGGGTTCCCGATTCGTGGTCCGGCGGGCCGTGGCGCACATAGATCACGCCGCGGTCGTCGAACTCGGTGCTGCCGGTGCGCACGCGCTCCCACGCGTGGTACTGTCGGGGACCCTCCGGCAAGCGGAAGTGCTGGCGGGCGAACGCGAGCCGCCGGTAATGCTCCATGAGGCGTTCGCCTTCGCCGTGCAGCGACTCGGCGTCTCGCTGGTCCCAGAACTCCTTGAGCCAGGCGACGCGCGCCTCGCCCCGCCGCTCGCTGAACGCGGCGCTGTCCCGAGCCGTGAAGAGGTAGCCGAGATCCTTGAGATAGGCGGCGACCGAGGCGGAGTCGTCGTCCCGGGCGCCCTCGTACCAGAGGCGGACGGCCGCCGTGTCCCCGGAGGGCAGCCGGCGGCGGGCGGCCTGGAGGAGTTCGAGGCCGGACGGCGCCTGGGCGCGCACGTCGAGCGGGGTGCTGGCGGCCAGGATGAGAGCGGTGGCGACGGACACAGCCAGCATGGCGACCGGACGAGGATGCATGGTAGACGATAGGGCACGATCACAGAACGGGCAAGCGGGGGGATCTCGCGTGCGACCGATCGTGCCGATATGCGACAGAGCGTGCCCATGTCGACCGCCGCCAGGGCCGGCGGCAACCCGATCAACCCATCACGCCGGGGAATTTCGCCGCGTCGCTCTGATAGCCGGGGAACACGGGCGCGAGGTCCCGCGCGCCGAGATGGCGCACGAGCACCTCGCCGAAGAGATCGCGGAAGTCGGTGGTGACCGGGAGATCGCGCCCCTCGTAGCGCGCCGCCGGATCGAGCCCGGCCCACCGGCCTGCCACCCGACCGCCCTTCACGCCGCCGCCCAATACCATCATCGCGGTCCCATGGCCGTGATCGGTGCCGCCGGTGCCGTTCTCCTGCACCGTGCGTCCGAACTCCGACATCGTGAGCACGACCACGTCCGCCATGCGCTCGCCGAGATCGGTGGCGAACGCGGCGAGCCCCTGGCCCAGCTCGTCGAGTCGCTGGGCCAACTGGCCCTGCGTACTCCCCTGGTTCACGTGGGTGTCCCAGCCGCCGATGTCCGCGAAGGCGATCTGCAGCCCCACGTTCGCCTTGATGAGCTGCGCGATCTGGAGCAAGGCCTGGCCGAATCGCCCGCGGGGGTATTCCGCGCCATTGGCCGGCGCGTACTGCGTGGGGTTGACCCGCTTGAGCATCTGCACTGCTTCGAACCCCTCGGCCGACGACGCGGCGAGCAGTCCGGTGGACGCGCCTTCGTAGAGTGCCTCGAACGCGCGGGTGAGACGGTCATTGGCGGCGGGATGACCGGCCCGGAGCCCGAACGCCCTGAGGTCGTCGATCGCGAGCGCGGGCGCCGTGCCCGCCAGGGCCCGCGGCAGCTGGGGGCCGAAGGCCACCGCGCGAAACGGCGTCTCCGCATGCTCGCGATCATGCTCCTGGCGACAGTAGCGGTTGAGCCAGCCGTCCGGCGTGGACTTCACGCCGGGTGTGCCGCTTTCCATGTAGTCCTGGGCGTCGAAATGGCTGCGCGTGGGATCCGGTGAACCCACGGCATGCACCACGGCCAGCGAGCGGTTGTCCCAGAAGGGCTTCAGGGCCGCGAGCCTGGGATGCAGACCGAAGTGGCCGTCCAGATCGATCAACTGGTCGCGCGGAATGCCGATGCGCGGCCGCGCCCGATAGTACGCGGATTCGCCGTGGGGGACGATCATGCTGAGCCCGTCCACGGCGCCGCGCTGGAAGAGGCAGACGAGGGTCCTGGCGCCGCTGCCCGAAGCGCCGGCGCGGGCCAGTCCGCCGGGCATCGCGTAGGCCGCGCGGTCAAGGAAGAGCGGGTCCAGGCCGAAGCTCGCCAGGGCCAGGGAGCCGGACTTGAGGAAGAAGCGACGGGAGATGGTCATGAAATGGTCCGTCCTCCAGACATGTCCTCGGGCCTCCGGCCCGCGGCACGACACTGCACTATTGCTGCTGGAACTCCGGTCCGCCCAGCGCGAGGCCGACGGCGAGGGCGCGAGCCTGCGCCGGATCCCGCAGGTCCTCGAGCTGGTCGCGGATCACACGGCGCGTGCGCTCCGACATCGTGCCGCCCAGGAGCCGGCGATCGATGGCGGCGACCAGCGTGTCGTGGTCGGCCGTGGCGGGCAGGATGCGATCGAGGTCGACCATGACTCCCGGCAGGCGGCCGGAGGCGAGCGCCATCGCGACGTTCATCCGATTGAGCAGCGCGCCGCTGCTGACCCAGTCCTCGTCGCGCTCGGGATAGCCGTTCGGCGCCACGTGCTGGAAGAGCGGCTGGCCCAGCCGGGCCACGACCTGCGCGAGCCGCATGGTGCTGTCCGGCTCGCCTCCCACGGCGCGCACGGCGCTGGCCACGAACTCGAGCGGCGTCTTCACCTTGGTTCGCCGGTCGGGCCGGGCCCAGAAGTCGGGCGAGTGCACGATGGCGCTCACCACCGCACGGATATCGCCCCCGGTTCGCTTCCAGGCGCGCACCGCGTCGTCGATGCAGCCGTCGGGCGGGGTGTCGCTCACGAACCGCTGACAGAGCTTCCCCGAGATGTGGTGCATCGTCGAGGGATGGCCGGCGAGCAACCTGAGGAGGCGCATCCCCTCGTCCTCGCCGTGGCCGGCCGGGAACTCCACGCCGAGCACGGTCTTGGCGCCGCGGTCGTGGGCCCAGTCGTTGAACTGAAAGCCGGCGCCCTCCGCGGGGCGCTTCACGCTCCAGCCAGTGAGGATGCGCGCGACGTTGATCACGTCGTCCTGGGAGTATCCACCGTCGACGCCGAGCGTATGGAGCTCGAGCAGTTCGCGGGCGTAGTTCTCGTTGATTCCCTTGGGCAGACGCTCCCTGATGCTTCGCATGATCGAGTCCAGGCGCGCGCGCTCCATCCGCCCACCCGCGCCGCCGTTCCTGCCCCGCAACCGGCGCCCGGGAGCGCCCCTGCCGGCCAGGGGAGCAGGGGCTGCGTCCCTGCCGCGCTCGAGCCGGGCGAGCCGCGGGGGCACGGCCCCAGGCGCCACGCTCTCCGCGTTGTCGAGATAGACCAGCATCGCCGGACTCTTCGCCGTCGCGATCAGCAGGTCCTCGAACCGGCCCATGGCGTTGGGCCGGATGGTGTGTTCCACGAAATCGGGCAGCAGGACGCGATCGAGGCTCTTGCCGATGAAGATGTTGAAGTGATTGACCCAGAAGTCGACCATCACTTCGTCGAGCTGGCGCTCCGCGGTCGTCGCGCGCACGACTGCAAGCTGTTGCAGCTCGGCGCCGAGGCGGCGGAGCTCAGCTCCCGCGTTCTGGCCCTTGAGTTGCTCGCGCCGCTGGTCGGGTGAGCTCCCGCCGTTCGACTGGCGCGCCGCGTCGGCCCGGGCGCGAACCAGCTGCTGGCGCAGCTCGGCGAAGTCCCGCGCGAGGTCGTCGGGCGAACGCCGCAGGACATCGAACTGGCGTTCGCGCTGGATCAGCGCACGGTCGGGGCCGGTGGCCGGGGCGAGCTGACGCTCGATCCATCGCATCACGCCACCCGCGGCCACCTCCTCCACCTGACCCGGCAGCGGGCCGAACGCGAGGCGGTTCAGGGCATGCACGGCCGAGTCGCGCGGGGACATCGGCGCCTGGGCGGTGAGTGGCCGGGAGGTGGGCACCAGGGTGGCGAGCAGCAGCGTGGCGGCGGCGAGGCGCGGGTATGTCATGGCAGAAGGTAGGACGCAGGGGGGGTGCGGGCGTTAAGGGGCGCCCGGAAAGCGGCCAGCTTGCTCTCCCGGCCCTACCGGCGAGCCGTGCACCCGGCCAGTATTTGTCGTGTGCCGCCAGGGCCTCGCCCCAGCGCCGTGGTCCCGTTCCGGACGCGCGGGCGGATATCTGGTGCGGCGCGGGCTGGCCGAGGGCGGCCGGCGGGGGCAGGACCGTCGCGCGCGCCGCCAGTACATAATGAGGTACTACTATCAGTAGTAGTCAGAGGACCATGCCGCCTTCGAACGACTCTCTCCGTCTCTCCCGCCGCCAGTTCGCCGCCACCGCGGCCGGTATTCTGGGTGCGGCGGTGGGCGTGGATGCCTGTGTGTACGAGCCGAGCAACATCGAGGTGACCACGCACGAGGTCCTGGTGCCGGGCCTGCCCCGCGAGCTCGATGGGGTGCGGATCGCGCAGATCTCGGACGTGCACCTTTACCAGGACCGGCCGACCGGCGCCGCTGCCGCCGTGGCGCGCTGGGTGGCGGAGGCGCGGCCCGAGATCGTGGTGCTCACCGGGGACATCTGCGAGCGGCGGAGTCTGTTGCCGGTGCTCACCAGCTTCGCGCGGGACGTGCGCGGGACGGCGGCGACCCTCGCCACGATCGGCAATTGGGAGCGCTGGGGCGACATCGCCAATGCCGAGCTGCGCCGCGCCTACGATGCCGCAGGGGTCGAGTTTCTGTTCAACGAGACGGCGACGGTGCGCATCGGCGGCGCGACGCTCGACGTGGTAGGGCTCGACGATCCGCGTTCGGGCCACCCCGACCTCGCCGCCGCGTCGGGCCGCGGCGGATCGGGCGGTGTGAGCATCTGGCTGGTTCACGCGCCTGGCTGGGTGGACACGGTGCCGCGCGGGACCGTGCCGGTGCCCGCGATGATCCTCGCTGGCCACACGCACGGCGGACAGGTGCGCTTCCCCGGCGTTCCGCCGTTGCTTCTGCCGAAGATGAGCGGCCGGTTCGTGGAGGGCTGGTATCGCGACACGCTGGCCCCGCTCTATGTGTCGCGGGGCGTGGGGACGAGTGTGTTGCGCGCGCGGTTCAACTGCCCGCCCGAGGTGCCGGTGTTCACGATGAGGAGCGCGGCGGCCTGAGTCGTGGACCGTAGACCGCCGGCCGCTGTTCCCACCACAGGTAGCTCATCGCCAGCAGGAACAGTCCGAACCAGATCAGCGCGGGGATCTCTCGCCGAGCCGGTAACGCGGCTGACGCCGCGGTATCTGCGGGGGCGGCCGGCGCCGTCGTTTCGGCGAGGCGCGCGGCGCGCCAGGCGGTCCAGTGGGCTCGTCCGCTGACGAAGAACCGCGCGGCAATCGTGGCGTCGCCGAGCGGCGCGATGGCATGCCAGCCCGTACGCCGCGGCCAGAACGTGGCCCGCCAGCGGGTCGAATCGAGAAGCGCTGGCGCGAGGTAGATCGAGTCGATCGACCCGTCGGGCGAGGTGACCAGCGCCACAGCCGCCGGCGGCCGCCCTTCCAGGACCAGCGTCGTGGGCGCGTCCACCAGCGCCGGCAGCGCCACGCGCCACCGACCGGAGGGCTCGGCCGGGCGGGCCAGCGCGGAGAGCACGGCGGTCCAGTAGGCGGCGTGGGCACGCGGTTCGCCGCGGAGCACCCACTGCTCCGGTGCGGCCACCAGCGTCACCCCCACGCGTCCCGCGCCACGGTCGGCCGCGACCACCAGCGGCTCGCCGGCCGCGTCTTCCATCACGATGCGCCTGCCACCCGTTGCCACCGTAAACGGCTCGGCATCCACGGGGGTGACTTCCGATGGAGGGATGTCCTCGAGTCGGGGCCGGACCTGCTGGCGGTGCTCCTCGCCGCGGGGTGCGAGCGGCGCTGCCTTGAAGAACGCGTCGACCGCGGGCGATCGCAGCGCGTCGTCGGGGATGAGGAGTACGCCGAGGCCACGTTCACTGACTTCACGACGGATCGCGGCGCGCTCGGCGGCCGGCAGCGCGGCGAGGCTCCGGCCGTCGATGAGGAGGAGATCCACGGTCGTGATCGCGGCGGCCAGGTCGGGCTCGGCGCGCGTTGCCGGCGGGTTCACGTCGATTGCGCTGGTGCGCCCGCGGGTGAGCGTGGAGCGCACGCGCAACGTCCCGCCCCGGCTCCCCAGCCAGTCCCGGAGGTAGCGCGTGGTAAAGCGCGGGCTTGCCTCCACGACGAGCAGGCGGGGCGGCGCCGGCGCGGTCACCTCCACGCCGATGGTGTCCGTTTCGAGCACTGCCTCGCCGCGGCGCAGCGATACCGACCAGGTGATCGCGCCGGTGTCGCGGGGGATGGCGCGCAGCGTGAATCGCTGCGGCCCCGCGCCGGCGAGCCGTACCGAGTCTACCGGACCGCCCGGCCCCGCGAGCACGAGCTCGAGGGTGTCTCCCGTGGCGCCGCGTGCCGTGCCGGAGATCACGAACGGCCTGCCGAGCGACACCCGCGCGCCGGCCAGGACGGTCGTGATGCCGGCGGGAGGCGGCGGTGCCTCGTGGCGTATCGGCACGGGAGGCAGCCGGTCGCGGTCCGCCACATCGATGCCATAGCCCGCTACGATAATCGAATCCGCGTCTCCCGCGAGCGTGGCGAGCAGCGCCGGCCCCGGCAGCGGCGTGGCGCCCCGGAACCGTTGCGCGCCGGGCAGGGCGAAGACCCGGCGGCCACGTGTGATCTCGGCGAGCCGCGCCGCGGGCAGGCGCTCGGCCCCCTCGGTGAGGAGAACGACCGCCTGTCCGGTGCGTGGCATCGGGCGCGTGGGGCGGAGCGCAGCCAGCAGTAGCGCCAGCGTCGCGAGGGCGATGGCCGCGAGGCGGAGTCCGACGTGGCGCCGGTCCGGACGGCGAACCGCGATGAAGGCTGCGTAGCCGCCAGCGGCGAGCGCGACGAAGCCGATCCCCGCCGTGTGGAACAGAGGCGGCACTAGCGATCCGCGCCGAGGCGCCTGCGGTAGCGCTCGAGCAGGCCGCAGGCTGGCGCGGGCCGCTCGGGCAGCGCGTCCGGCCGGGGGAGCGCGTTCCAGAGGCCACGCTCGGCGCCGGCCACGGCGCCCGGGCTGGGCGCCCGGCCGGCGGAGAGCGAGTCGATCACGGAGCGCAGATCGGCGAGCACGGAGAGGTCCACCGCGGGATGCTGGAGGAGACGGGTGGCCAGGAGCCGACCCGCCGTCTCGAGCGTGGCGATGCTCCCGCGTGCGTTTCCGTGCGCATCCGCGCGCAAGGCGGCCAGCGCGGCGCGGAGCGCCGCCACCGAGTCGGCGCTCACGGGCTCGATGGTACGGCGCCGGTCGGCGATGCCCTCCAGCTTGCCGCTGAGCCGTTTCTTGTCCGGCTCGAGCGGGGGCGGCTCGAAGCCCACCTTGCGCACGTAACTCCGATGGCGCTGCTGCACCTCCTTGAGGAGTTCCAGCGCCCGATACTCGAACGGCAGGGCGTCCTTCGGGCGACCGGTCCTGAGCCGGAGCTCCGCCTCCCACATCTGGGCCAGCGCGGCCTTGAGCAGTGTCCTGGTGCCCGGGGCGAGGCGCGTGGCGTTCTCCTCGGTGTCGTGCTGGTGCACGAGGTCCTTCATCGGGTCGGTGGACGTCGCATCGACACTCTCTTCGGTGTCGTGCCGGTGCGTGAGGTCCTCCGTGCTGGTGGGTCCGTGATCGGGACCCGCACCGCCCGCCTCGAACTCGTCGCCTGCGTACTGCCCGTAGCGCTTGCGGAGCAGGCCCTGGTCGAAACCGATCGCGTCGGAACGATCGTGGAAGACCGAGTCCCGGAGCTTCGGCTTTTCCTGAAGCAGCCGTTCGGTGTCGATGATGATCTGCCGCTGGCTGCGGAAATACTCCGGCATCTGGGTGACGGCGATGGGACTCGCCTGCGCCACCACGGCCTGGGCGGTGTCCTGCCACGCGATGAAGAACGTCTCCGACCGCGCGAGGTTGGGCGTCGGCTGACGCGTGTCCCACGCGAGCACGTGAAAGTAGAGCTCGTCGCCCGGCGCCATGCCGAGCGCGGGCAGGTCGAAGTGGCGGCGGAGGAGGAGGCCGCCGCCGGGGCGGCGTACTTCCGCATCGAACCTGAGCGTGTCCTCGCGAAACTTGATCGATTCGCCGGTTCCCTTGCTCACGGTGGCCACGATGCGCACGCGGGTGACGGCGTAGTCGTCCTTGGCCAGGGCTTCGAGATCCGCCGCCGGCGCGTCGCCCGGGCGGATCACGGTACGCTGTTCGGGCTTCACCACCGTGATCACGGGCTCGGCGTCGGGAACCACCTCGAGCCGGTGGTAGTCGGTCCGCGCCGGCAGCGCGTCCGGCGACACCAGATCGAAACGGTAGGCGACCGTGGCGCCGGGTGTGAGACTCAGCGTGGCCGTCGTCCCCTTGACCACGAGCGGCAGCGAGTCACCGGCGGCGGGGATCAGCCACGCGCTCGTGAGCGGCCGGTCGACGTGCAGTGTCCAGGTGACCGCGGCGCCCTGTTCGACGGAGAGGTCGAGCGATTCGCTCGTGCGCGGCGGCCGGCGCGTGTAGGCGGGCGGCCGGACGACGACCGTCGCGCCGGTCACGCGGGGGGCGGCTCCCGTAGCGGTCGCCGGCTTGCCCGCGGCTCCGTCGCCTGCGCGGGGCGGAGCGACGGCGGCCCGGGGCCCTTCGCGAGCCGGAACGAACATCGCGATGCCGGAGAGCGCCACGGCGGCGGCCCAGAGCGCGAGCGTCCGCGCCAGCGCCACCGGCATCGGCTCTGATGGCGGCACGACGCGCGCGAGGGCGGCGCGGGTATGCGCCTGCTGAAGCGCCGCCAGCGGCGTCAGGCATTCGGCCGGCACGAGCAGCAGCTCGGTGCTCTCCTCCAGCTCCGGATGCGCGCGGTCGAGGTGCCGCGCCACGTCGCGGGCCGAGACGGGCTGCTGCCGGGCGCGGGTGAAGGCGATGGCAAGGGCCGCGAGGCTGAGCGCCACCGCCATCGCGAGGGTGGCCCTCGGTTGCCAGTGGGACAGCAGGCCCACGAGGCCGGCGCAGATCACGGCCAGCGCCGAGCCCTGGAGACTCCAGCGGATGAGCCGCCGGCGCGCCACGCGGCGCGCGAGCCGGCGCAGCATCGTGGCCGCCTCGCTCACGCGGTTCTCCGCCGCGCCGCCAGCCGGCGCTCAGCCGCAAAGAGCGCGGTCACGGCGAACCAGACGGGCAGGGAGAGATCGCGGTCGGTGTCGCCGATGGGAGGGCGAGGGAGCGCGGGCTCCACTCCTGGCAATGCCTGCCTGCGCGCGACGGGCGCATCGCCGGGGCGGACGCCGTGTGCTTCCGCCGCGAGCAGGGCCATCAACTCGGGAAACGCCGCGCTCTCGAGCAGCGTTCCCGCCGACGGCGCAAAGCGGCCGAGGTAGTGATAACGCGCGCCGGCACCGACCGGCTCGCGGATGAGAACCGGGGCGCCCAGCTCGTCGCGCCAGAGCACGGCGCCAGGCACCTTGGCCACGGCGCGCGCGGCGATCCGCACCTCCCCGACCAGGGGCAGGTCCGCCACCACGCGAAGCGGCGTCATGCGTGAGGACGATCGCGCCGCCTCGCGCGGCGACGGCGAGCGCGGCCGGCGGTTCCGCGTCTCCCAGCCACACGATCAGGCGGGCCGCGGGATCGAGGGTGGCTTCCGTGGCGGTTCGCGCGACGCGGAGCGGCTGGCCGGGCACCTCGCCCGCCGCACGCAGCGCCGCTTCGACGTAGCGCGCATCGCCGGCGCGGGCGGCGCTGACGAGAAGCTGAGCGACCACCGTATCGGCGGGGCGCGGGCGCGACGGGCCGGGGGCGGAGGCGGTGAGCCACGTCACCGGCCGCCGCAGGGCAGGCCGCGAGCCGCGGAGCAGAGCCTCTTTCACGGGCGCCGCCACGATGAGCCGCGCATCGCTCGGGGCGATGGCGTCGGCGGTGGGCAGGAGGCCCCAGACGTCCGGCGCGACCGAATCGGTGCCCGGCGGCGCCACGGGCGGCAGGCCGGGGGCGAGGATCCGGATCTCCGCGCCGGACTGCGCGAGCGAGTCCACCAGATCCTGCGGGGTGCCCGGCGCGACCAGCGCCCACGTTGCGCCCGGCGCGCCGAGCCAGCGTGGCCCCGCCACGAGCAGCACGAGCAGCGCGAGCAACAGCAGGCGCACGGCGAGCAGCGGCCAGTGGCGCACGCGGAAGCTGCGGCGCTCGGGCGGCTCGCTGCCGGCAAGGAAGCGCAGGCTGCCGACCTTGATCGCATCGGGGTCGCGCCGCTCCCAGAAGTGGAGGGCGATCGGGATCGCGAGCGCGGCGAGAGCCGCGAGCCACGCGGGGTGGACCAACCCGAGCATGCGGCTAGACCCGCGCCATGGTTTCAGACCCGCTGACGTGACCGCTGCGCGAGGAAGGCGCGCAGCGCTTCGGTGGGCAGCTCGTCCAGGCGGCAGAGGCTGCACGCGATGCCGCGGCCCTCGATCTCCGCCTCGAGCGTGCGCAGGCGGTCGGCGATCGCGGCGCGATAGCGCTCCCGTTCGGCGTCCGCGTCCACGGTCAACCGCCAGCCGGTCTCCAGCTCTTCGAAGGTCACGGTGCCCTGCCAGTCGAATTCGATCTCGCGCCGGCCCAGCAGGTGGAACACGAGCACCTCGTGTCCCAGGGCGGCGAGCCGGCTCAGCGCCACGCGGAGCTCGTCGTTGCGTTCGTGCAGGTCGGTGGCCACGACCACCAGCTCGCGCTGCGAGCCGCCCGTGAGGTATCCGCCGAGAGCGGGCCAGTCGGGCCAGCGGCCGCGGGGGCGGCAGAGCTCCAGTGCGTGCAGCACGCGCTGGAGCTGCCGGGGATGCCGCACCGGCGGAATGACGTCGATGCCCTGGTCCGTGACGGTGTAGAGCGAGATCGCGTCGCCCTGCTGGTGGGCGAGCCAGGCGCAGGCGGCGAGGAGGACCGCGGCGTAGCGGGACTTGCTGACGCCGTCCTCCGCGTGCGCCATCGATGCGCTCGCGTCCAGCACCAGGCGGATGGTGACGCTCGCTTCCACCTCCGCCTCGCGGACGTAGAACCGGTCGGAGCGGGCATACAGCTTCCAGTCCACGCGGCGGAGATCGTCGCCGGGCTGGTAGCTGCGGAACTGGCTGAACTCGAGGCCGGACCCCCTCGCCCGGCTCTGATGCACGCCATACATGACGCCGGACGCGAGCGTGCGGGCGGCCAGCTCGAGATCGGCGAGCGAGGCGAGATCGCGCGGGGAGAGGAGCGCGCCCCGATCGGGAAAGCTCACCCCAGGGGGCTCCGTGGTGCGGGCACCTCGGCCACCAGCCTTGCGGCCACGTCATCCGCGCGGATGCCTTCCGCTTCCGCGCGGAAATTGACCAGCACCCGGTGCCGCAGCACAGGCGCGGCTACAGCGTGGAGATCCGGGACCGTGACGGCGAAACGGCCGTGGAGGAGCGCGCGCGCCTTGGCGCAGAGGATCATGGCCTGCCCCGCGCGCGGGCCCGCGCCCCACCGGACCCAGTCGCGCACGTACGGGATGGTCGTGTCAGCCGGCCGCGTGGCGCGGACCAGCCGGGTGACCCAGGCCACGAGCGGCTCGCTGATCGGCACGTCCCGCACCATGGCCTGAAGGGCGAGGATGTCGGGGCCGCCGATGACCGGCTGGACTTCGTGCGTCTGGCGGCCGGTGGTGGCAGTGAGGATGGCGGTCTCCTCGGCCTCGGTCGGGTAGCCGATCCGGATATGGAGGAGGAACCGGTCCAGCTGGGCCTCGGGCAGCGGGTAGGTGCCGCTCTGCTCGATCGGATTCTGGGTGGCGAGCACGAAGAACGGGCGCTCCAGCGGGTAGGTGGTGCCGCCGTACGTGACCTCGTACTCCTGCATCGCTTCCAGCAGCGCCGCCTGCGTCTTGGGCGGCGTGCGGTTGATCTCGTCGGCCAGGACGATGTGGGCGAAGATCGGGCCGCGATTGAACTTGAAATAGCGTTTGCCGGTGCCGTGGTCCTCCTCCAGGATCTCGGTGCCGAGGATGTCCGTCGGCATCAGGTCCGGGGTGAACTGGATCCGGCGGAACGCGAGCGATACGGCCTCGGCCAGGGTGCGGATCATCAGCGTCTTGGCGAGTCCGGGGACGCCCTCCAGCAGGCAGTGCCCGCCGGCGATGAAGGCGGTCAGCAGTTGCTCGAGCGTCTCCTCCTGTCCCACGATCACCTTGCCGATCTCGCCGCGCAGGGCGGCCAGGCGCCCGAGCAGCCGTTCCACTTCCTGGGCGACGGCGGGGGTGGCCGCTGTCATCGGGTCATCGCGTGCATGATGATGTTCACCCCGAACTTGGTATTGTCCTCGGCCAGCCAGCGCTTGTTGCGGAAGTCGTAGTCCCACTCGCAGCCGTAGTCCTTGTTGCTGTAGAGGACGCCGATCCGCCCATCCACCAGCACGGCCCTGAGATAATCGTGTACGAGATCGTCCCCCCAGCCGTTGAGTTCGAACGAGGTGGCGGGGGGGCCGTCATCGAAGCGGAAGAAGGCGCGGTAGAGCTCGTGGTCGTTGGGCAGCTTGACCAGCGCGCCGGGGCCGAAGATGTCCGCCAGCTCCGCCTCGAAGGACTTGGCGAAGAGGCCGTCGATGTCGTGGTTGCAGTCGTCGACGAAGATGAAGCCGCCGTTGTGCACGTACCGCTCGAAGGCGTCCCGCTCGCGCCGGTCGAACTGCACCAGTTTGTGGCCTGCCAGGTAGCAGAACGGCCGGTCGAACATCTCGGCGCTGCCCAGCGGAACCACGCGCTCGGTGGTCTCCACCTCGACCGTCGTGTACTCGATGAGCGAGTTGAGGAGGTTGGACGGCATGCGCTGATCCACGTCCCAGTCGCCCGAGGTGTACGAGAGCCGCGTGAAGGTGAAATCCTTCCGCCGGCCCTGGAACGCCTGGGCGCGGGCCTCCGCGAGCGGGGCCAGGCCGATGGCCGCCGTGCCGGTGAGCGCTGCCCGTACGAAGTCCCTGCGTTTCATCCTGCCATCAAGGGTAAGGGGCGGGCCCGGTGGCCCGCCCCTGCCGGTGGAACATCCGGTCGCGCGCTGGTCCCGACCTCCCGACCGTCCGACGCCTCAGACCGCGTCCGACAGCGAGCTGAACGTGAAATCCCGGATGCGCATGGGGGGGACCAGGGTGCCGCCGCCCACCTCGGACCCGCCGGCCCGGACCGGTTTGCCGAGCGCGTCGAGGTTGTTGAGCATGATCACCGGGCTCTCGTTGAACCGGAAGTTCTTGATCGCGTGCTTGATCCTGCCGTTCTCGATGTAGAACGTGCCGTCCCGGGTGAGGCCGGTGTAGAGCAGCGTCTGCGGGTCCACCGGCCGGATGTACCAGAAGCGGGTGACGAGAATGCCCCGCTCGGTGCCGCGGATGAGGTCCTCGAGGGAGTCGTTGGTGCCCTCGATGATGCCGTTGTTCGGCGCGGGGATCGCCTTGACGCCCTTCTTCTCGGCCCAGTAGCGCGAGTAGTACAGGTTCTTCACCACGCCCTTCTCGATCCAGACCACGCGCTCCTGGGGACGGCCGTCCTGGGACCACGGGACCGCCGGGACGTCGGGGTGGGTGGGATCGGAGTAGATGGTGATCCGCTCGTCCACCAGCTTCTCGCCGAGCCTGGTGCCGCCGCCGGGCTTGGCGAGGAAGCTCCGGCCTTCGTCGGCCTGGCGGGCATCCATGCTGAACATCATGAGGCCCACGAGGTCGGCCACCGCGGTGGGCTCGAGGACCACGGTGTACTTGCCCGGCTCGATCGCCTTCGGGTTGGTGGAGGCGATGGCCTTCTCCATGGCGATGGCCGACGCCGCGCCGACGTCGAGCCTGGACACGTCGTTGTAGTTGCGGGTGACGTAGCCCGAGCCGGTGCCGTCCTCGGTGCGCATCGTCACCGAGAAGTCCACGCCGGTCACCTGCTGATAGGCGAAGAGGCTGGCGGTGTTGGCCATTGCCTGGAAGCCGGCGTTGTGCGTGAAGAAGCCTGCGGCGGTCAGGCCCTTCTCGCGGGCGGGCAGGATGCTCGCCGCGGCGGCCCTGGCGCGGTAGTCGGCATCGATCTTCGCCGTCGAGTCGAACCAGGTCGTGCTCTCGAGATAGCGCTGGGGCCCGAGCACCGGGACGAACTCGGGGTTCTCGGGGGCGAGCCGCGCCAGCTCCTCCGAGCGGCGGACCGCCTTCTCGATCGAGGCGTCGTCGAACTCGTTGATCGTGGCGACGCCGCTCCGCTTCCCGAAGTTCGACTGCACCACGAGCTGCAGGTCGCTCGTGGTGCCGCTGGTGGACACCGCGTTGCGCGCATAGCGGATGTTGCCGGTGTCGCCGCCGTTCAGGTTGGCTTCGCAGGCCTCCGCCCTGGAATAGGCGAGGACCTTCTTGAGGAGGCGTTCCGCCTCGTCGCGGGTCAGCAGGGCCATGGATTCCTCAGATCTTGCGCGCGGTGTTGATGACGTTGACGCCGTTGAAGCGGGTGGTGGCCGAACCGTGCGACACGGCGCTGACCTGCGGCGGCTCGCCCTTGCCGTCGAAGAACGAACCGCCCAGCGCGTAGTCGCGCTCATCGCAGATCCGGACACAGGCGTTCCAGAACTCCTGCGTATTCGACTGGTACGCCACGTCCTTGAGCATGCCGACGATCTTCCCGTCCCTGATCTCGTAGAAGAGCTGGCCGCCGAACTGGAAGTTGTAGCGCTGCTGGTCGATGGAGAACGACCCGTCGCCGATGATGTAGATGCCCTTCTCCACGTCCCGGATCATCTCGTCCGGCGTGAGCGGCGTCGTGCCGGGCTCGAGGGAGACGTTGGGCATCCGCTGGAACTGCACCGAGCTCCAGTTGTCGGCATAGCAGCACCCGTCCGACTCGGTCTGTCCGACGATGTGCGCCTGGTCACGGGTCTTCTGGTAGTCCACCAGGATGCCGTCCTTCACCAGGTGCCAGCGCCTGGTCCGCACGCCCTCGTCGTCATAGCCCACGGTGCCGAGCGCGCCGGGTTGCGTCTTGTCGGCCACGAGGTTGACGAGCGGGCTGCCGTAGCGGAATGACCTGGTCTTCCACTTGTCGAGCGTGGCGAAGCTGGTGCCCGCGTAGTTGGCCTCGTAGCCCAGCACGCGGTCGAGCTCGAGCGGATGGCCCACCGACTCGTGGATCGTGAGCCACAGGTGCGAGGGATCGAGCACCAGATCGTACTTGCCGGCCACCACGCTCCTGGCCGTGAGCTTCTCCTTCACCTGGCGACCGGCGGCCCCGGCATCCTCCAGCATGTCGTACGACTTGCGGTAGCGCGTGGTCACGCCCGGCACCTTGTCCTCGGGCCGTGCGTCGAGATACTCCCAGCCCATGCCCATCGGCGCGCTCAGCGCGTTGCGCGTCTCGAACTTGCCGGTCTTCGGGTCGATCCCGGTGGCAAAGAAGACCGGCCAGATCCGATGGATATCCTGGTCGATGTAGGAGCCGTCGGTCGAGGCGAAGTACTTCTGTTCGTTGACCAGGGCCAGGAAGCTGTTGATGAAGTTGGCGCCCTGCTTCAACGCCTCGGCATTTACCGCCAGGAGGAGGTCCACCTTCTCGGCGATGGGCACCTCGAAGGCGTTCTTCCTGATGGGCGTCTTCCACGTCACTTCGCCGTGCCCCTGCTGCGGCGCGAGCTGCACCGGCTCGGCCTTGAGCCGCGCGTTGGCCCGGGCGATCTCGACGGCCTGCGCCGCCGCGCGGGCCACGCCGTCCGGCGTCACGTCGCTCGTGGCCGCGAAGCCCCAGGTGCCGTCGGCGATGACGCGCACGCCCACGCCGTAGGATTCCCGGTTGACGATGTTCTGGACCTTGTTCTCGCGGGTGACGATGAACTGGTTCAGGTAGCGGCCGATCCGCACGTCGGCATACGTCGCCCCCTTGCCGCGCGCGGCCTCGAGGACGATGTCGGCCAGCTTCTTCTTGTCAGCGGTGGGGATCGGGGTGAGGGCGCCCTGGGCGGCCACCGGACGGCCCCAGACCGGCAGGGCCATGGCGCCGGCGGCCAGGCCGGTCAGTTGCAGGAAATCTCTGCGCTGCACGATATCGGCTCCATCGAGGAGGGGTCGGCCCCATGTACGACTGAGTGATCAGAAGGTTTCATCCTGAACACCGCCCGTGCTGCGGCGCAGTACGGCTCCGGGCGGCGGACAGCGAATCTACCACGGCATCGGGCGGCCGAGGTAGTCGAGGAAGCATCCCGAGTCCCGCGGGGTCAGCCGGCCCGCGGTGGCGAGCAGGCCGGCGACCGATTCGTCGACCGGCAGCGAGGCCGACGGGCCGCCCATGTCGGTGCGGACCCATCCCGGCGAGATCGCCACCGCGATGATGCCATGGGGCGCGAGATCGGCCGCCAGAGCCCGGGTCAGCATGTTGAGGGCGGCCTTGCTGGCGGCATACGCGTAATCCCCGCCACCGGTCTTCGCCGAAAGTGAGCCGATCAAGGACGACAGATTGAGGATGACCGGGTGCGTGCCCCGGGCCAGCAGGGGCCAGAGGGCCTGGGCCAGGAGAATCGGCCCGGCCGCGTTGACCCGGAACACCTCCACCAGCTCGGCCATGGTGAGCTGTCCCAGGGGCGGGCCACCCCCCGGCGACCACGTGGTGGCCGAGAGCGAGTAGAGACCCGCATTGTTCACGAGCAGGTCGAGGGCGTCGGTGCGTGACGCCACGAGCGCCGCGGCGTCCCGGATGGACTCCTCGCGGGCGAGATCGAGGGACACGATCGCCAGCCGATCGCAATGCTGGCTGGCCAACCCGGCCAGCGCGGGCGGCGGGTCGGGCCGGCGGATGCCGGCGAAGACGTGGTCGCCGCGCCGGAGGCACTGGCGGACGAACTCCAGACCGATGCCCCGGCCGGCGCCGGTGACGAGAGTGCAGGCCATGGCAACAATCTACCCATGCCCATCCGCTTGCATTTCTCGTTCGGGGCGGGGAACTTCCGAAAGCGATCTCCATCTCATGCCCATCCCGCCGCAGTCGACGCCCCAGCCCTACGCGGCCCCGCGCCGTCCCTCGCTGCGGTGGCATTCCAGCGCCCTTCGCCTGACCACCATCTACGTGGTCGTGGCCGTCGTCTGGATTACCGTGACCGACCGTCTGCTCCGTGTTCTGGTCGATCCCGCGAGCGAACAGCATGCGTTCTGGGAGACGGCCAAGGGCTGGGGGTTCGTGCTGGGCACGGCCGTCATGCTGCTCGTGCTCCTGCGGCGCCATGCCCGGGTCACCACCATCCAGGCGGCCGCGGTGGAGCGCTGGAACCGCGCGCTGCGAACCCTGGGCGCGTGCAACGACGCGGTCATCCGCGCGACCACCGAGGAGGAGCTGCTGACGGACGTCTGTCGCCAGCTGGTGAAGGTCGGTGGCTACGATGCGGCGTGGGTGGGCGTGCCGGGCGAGGGCCCCGATCGCCCGGTGCGGCTGGTGGCGGGGCAAGGGATGGAGCTCGGTGAGCTCAAGGGGCTCCCTCTCTCCTGGGGCGACGAGGCCGACGGACGGGGCGCGCTCGGTACCGCGATCCGGATTGGCCAGATCGCGTCGTTTCCCGACCTCGCCAGTCCGGCCGCTGCCAGTCCATGGCAGCGGCAACTGGAGGCGAGGGGCTTTCGTTCGGCCGTCGGCATTCCGTTGCGCCATGACGGGGAGACCGTGGCGGCGTTCGCGGTCTACTCGCGGCGCCCCGCGGCCTTCGAGGACGAGATCCGCCTGCTGGGGCACTTCGGCGAGAACCTCGCGCGCGGGCTCGCGGCGCTCAGAGCCCGCGAGGAGAGCCGGCGGATGGAGGTAGTGCTCAGGGAGAGCGAAGACCGCTACCGGCGGCTGGCCGAGCATGCGCCCGACATCGTCTACCGCTATCGCTTCAGACCCGTCCGGAAGATGGAGTTCATCAGCCCGGCGGTGGAGCGCATCGTGGGGTACACGCCGGCCGACTACGCCGCCGATCCCGACCTGCCGTTCAAGATCATCCATCCGGCTGATCGGCATCTGGTCGCGCGGGATCAGCCGACCGGCGGGGCCAGTACGATGCGCTGCATCACGAAGGACGGGCGACTGGTCTGGCTCGAGGACCGCAGCGTGCTGGTGCGGGACGAGCACGGCGAGCCGGTGGCAGTGGAGGGCATCGCCCGCGACGTGACGGACACGCGGCTGCTCGAAGAGCAGTTGCGCCAGTCCCAGAAGCTCGAAGCGGTGGGCCAGCTTACCGGCGGCATCGCCCACGACTTCAACAACATCCTGTCGGTGGTCCAGGCCAATGCCGAGCTGCTGGCGGACAAACTCCCGCCGAACCGGGTGGACCTGCGCAATGATCTCGACGACCTGCGCGCCGCGGTCAAGCGCGGCACCGACCTCATCAGAAAGCTGCTGGGGTTCAGCCGGCGGACCGAGCTGCGGGTGAAGCGGCTCGACCTGCGCGAGGTGCTGCGGGAGACCGGCGCGATGCTGCGCCGCGTGATCCCTGAGCACATCGAGCTCCTGATCAGCTCGGAGGACGCCGACGTACCCGTCGAGGGGGAGGCGGGCGCCATCGGCCAGATCCTGGTGAACCTGGCCACCAACGCGCGCGATGCCATGGTCGACGGCGGACGCCTGACCATCACGCTCCGACGCGTCACTCTCGATGCGCGCGAGGCCCCCACCGGGTTCCCGGCCGGCGACTACGCCCGGATCGTCGTGCAGGATACGGGGGTGGGCATGGACCCGGTCACGCTGGCGCGCGCCTTCGAGCCGTTCTTCACCACCAAGCCGCCCGGGCATGGGACCGGGCTCGGGCTTCCCATGGCCTACGGTCTCGTTCATCAGCTCGGCGGGCATCTCAGCGCCGAGAGCGGGGTGGGGCGCGGCAGCACGTTCACCATCCTGCTGCCGATCGCGGCCGCCGCATCGACCACGGCCGCGGAGGCGGGTGCCGATGCCGACCCGGCGCCCCGGCGTGGCACCGAAACGATCCTGCTCGTGGAAGACGAGCCGCTGCTCCGACGGACCGCGCAGCGCACGCTGGAGCACCTGGGCTACCAGGTGATCACAGCGGCAGACGGCATGGCCGCACTCGAGATTCTGCACGCCAAGGCGCGCGCCATCGACCTCGTCATCTCCGACCTGGTCATGCCCAACCTGGGTGGCCGCGGGCTCTACGAGACTCTGCGCGCCGAGGGCAGCGGGATCCGGTTCCTCGTTACCAGCGGCTACGCGGCTGGGGACATGCAAGCGGAGCCGATCGACCCCTCGCTGCCTTTCATCCAGAAGCCCTGGACCATGGCCGAGCTGGCCGAGCGCGTGCGCCAGGTGCTGGATGGTCCGCCCCCGTTCACGGGACCGGAACAGCGCCAGTGATGACGTCGTGGCGGACCCGCCTGGTTCGGTTGGCGGGTGCCGGGCTCGCGGTGTGCGCCTTGGTTCGGGCGGTACCGGCTGCCGCCCAGTATCCGGGGGCGCGCCCGGTGCCTGCTGCCTGGCGGACCGGCTTCC
>JBMOPM010000005.1:0-20273 GCA_049323575.1 Gemmatimonadota bacterium
CCCCTGCGGCACCGCCTCGAACAGCGCCAGCAGGAGGAGCGCAGGCCCCAGCGTCATCATCAGGAACAGGAGCGAGGGCGGATATTTCGTCGTGTTGAGGAAAGAGGCCACCGTCAGGTCGCTGTCCTGCTGCACCGCCCAGCGGCTCGGATCCCCGTACCCGTCGAGGCCGCGCACCACGAGGAAGCCCAGCGTGAGCGCCACCCCCAGCCCGGTGAGCAGGTGGAGCCGCCGCTCCCGCGGCCAGCGCATCACCGGGCCCAGCGCGTAGCCCGCCGCCATCACGCCGATCCACGGGACCAGCGGGTACAGCACGAGCATGGTTCCCTGACCGATGGCGATCGGCCCCGGCACGTGCAGCAGCCTCCAGAGCCAGCCCGGCGAGCCGAAGTCCTGCGGGCCCACCCCGTCGAGCAGATTGTGGCCGGCCATCAGCACCACGCCGATGGCGCCGATCACCGGCAGCGGGAGGTAGATCAGCCCGGCCAGCACCACCATCGACACGCCGATCGCCCAGATGACCTGCAGCCACATGAACGAGTAGTCGAGATTGAACATCCACCCGAACCGGATCACCGTGACCTCGAGCAGGATGAGCCACAGGCCGCGCGTGAGGAGGAACTTCGCCAGCTCGCCCTTGGAGCCGCGGCGCTGCCCCGCCAGATAGGCGCTCACACCCGTCAGCGCCACGAACACCGGTGCGCAGAAGTGGGTAACCCAGCGGGTCAGGAAGAGTTCGAGGTACGTCTGGGTGAGGTCGGTGGGGTCGAACCGGACGTTGGTGAAATAGTCCCGGACATGGTCGAGGGCCATCAGCATCATCACCAGCCCTCGGAGCGCATCGATCGTGTCCAGTCGATGAGATACGGGCGGGCCGGCAACGGCTGAAGCGGTGGAAGGCGAGCTGACCGGCTGGCCGACCACGAGCGGGATCGTCACTCGGCGAGGACCTCGACGTGGGTGAGCGAAGGGATCAGACCAACATTATGAAGAATGTCTGATTCCACAACAGGCGGCGGGTCTCAGGCCGTCGGGCGCTCCTCCGCACACCACCGCACTTCGCCCCCGATCACGGTCATCCGGCAGGCGTTGGGCCGGAAATGATAGAGCCAGTGATTCACGCTCGGGGCGTCGATGACGGCGAAATCCGCCGCCTTGCCCACCTCCAGCGACCCCGTCTCCTGCTCCACGCCGATGGCCCGGGCGGCCACGCTCGTGGCCCCCATCAACGCCTCGGCGGGGGTCATTCGTTGCAGCGTGCAGGCCAGGGTCAACGCGAGCGGCAGGTGATAGCTCGGCGCCGAGCCGGGGTTGAAATCGGTGGCGACGGCCACCGGCAGGCCGGCGGCAAGCATGGCGCGGGCGGGCAACGGCGGCTGCCGCAGGTAGAGCGATGCGATCGGCAGACTCACCGCGGTCACGCCCGCCTCCCGCATCGCCCGAATGCCTCGCTCGCACGCGTGCTCCAGATGGTCCGCGGACGCGGCGCCCACCTCCGCCGCCAGCTCGGCCCCGCCGGAGGCCGAGAGCTGATCGGCGTGCAGCTTGGGCCTCAAGCCGTGTTCCAGCCCGGCGCGCAGGATCGCCCTGGCCTCGGCGACGGTGAAGGCCGAGTCCTCCACGAAGACGTCACAGAAGCGGGCCAGCCCGCGTCGCGCCACCTCGGGAATCAACTCGCGGATGAGCAGGTCGACGTAGCCCGCCCGGTCGTCCCGGAACTCCGGCGGCACGACGTGGGCTCCGAGCAGCGTGGGGACGATCCGCAGGCGCTCCTCGCGAGCGACGTCCCGGTACGTCTCCAGCAGCATCAGCTCGTCGGACACGGTGAGCCCGTAGCCGCTCTTGGCCTCGACCGTGGTCACGCCGAGGGAGACCATCTCCGCGAGGAAGCCGCGGCACCGGTCGACCAGCGCCTCCCGGCCCAGCGCACGGGTCTTCATGACCGTGGACGCGATGCCCCCACCGGCCCGCGCGATGTCGAGATAGCTGGCGCCGAGGATCCGGCGCTCGAACTCGTCATCGCGCCAGCCGCCGAACGCGAGGTGCGTGTGGCAGTCGATGAGGCCCGGGATGACCATCATCCCGCGGGCATCGAGGCGTTCTCCCCGGGCGAGCGCCTGGGGCAGGTCCCGCTCGGCGCCGACCCACGTGATCCGCCCGCCGTCCCAGGCCAGGGCCGCATCGGGGATCAGACCGCAGTCGCCCTGCGTGGCCGCGGGGCGGCAGGTGGCCAGCAGCGAGATGTTCGAGAGGACGGGCATCACGCCAGCCCAGGCGCCGGTGCGTGGCCGCTGGTCACACGCGGTGGACGCAGAACCTCGCGCGGATGCCGCGCCATCACCAGCCGCGCGGCACCGATCACGTCAGCATGGGCAGATCGATGCCCCGCTCCCGCGCCGTCTCGATGGCCAGCTCGTAGCCCGCATCGGCATGCCGCATGACGCCCGTGCCGGGGTCGGCGGTGAGCACCCGTTCGAGCCGGCGATCCCCCTGCTCGGTGCCGTCCGCCACCACCACCATCCCGGCGTGGATGGAGTAGCCGATGCCCACGCCACCGCCGTGGTGCAGCGATACCCAGCTCGCGCCGCAGGCGGTATTGAGCATCGCGTTGAGCAGCGGCCAGTCGGCGATGGCGTCGGATCCGTCCCGCATACCCTCGGTCTCGCGGTTGGGAGACGCCACCGAGCCCGAGTCCAGGTGATCCCGTCCGATCACGATCGGCGCCCGGACCTTCCCCCGCTTCACCAGCCAGTTGAACCGGAGGCCCATCTCGGCTCGCTCTCCGTAGGCGAGCCAGCAGATGCGGGCCGGCAGACCCTGGAAGTGAATCTTCTCGCGGGCCTGGCGGATCCACCGCGCGAGGCCCTCGTTCTCAGGGAAGGTCGCGAGCACCTCGTCGTCGGTGACGCGGATGTCGTCCGGATCGCCGGACAGCGCCGCCCAGCGAAACGGGCCGGCGCCCCTGCAGAAGAGCGGGCGGATGTAGGCCGGGACGAAGCCGGGGATGTCGAATGCCTGCCGCAGGCCCCGGTGATCGGCCACCTGGCCGCGGAGGTTGTTGCCATAGTCGAAGACCACGGCCCCCTGCTGCCTGAGGGCAAGCATCGCCTCCACGTGGATCACCATCGAGTCGAGCACCCGGGCCTCGTAGCCCGCGGGATCGCGCTCGCGCATCGCCGCCGCCTCGTCCAGCGAGAGACCGGCCGGGATGTAGCCCACACGCAGATCGTGCGCGGAGGTCTGGTCGGTCACCACGTCCGGCACGATCCCGCGACGGACCAGCCCGGGCAGGACGTCCGCGATGTTCCCGACGAGCCCCACCGACAGCGCCTCGCGCCGAGCCTTGGCATCGAGCACCAGCGTGAGCGCCTCGTCGAGGTCGTAGGCGATGCGGTCGCAGTAGCCGGTATCCACCCGGCGCTGAATGCGCGTCGCGTCGACGTCGACTCCGAGGAACGCCGCGCCGTTCATGGTGGCGGCCAGGGGCTGAGCGCCACCCATGCCCCCGAGCCCGCCGGTCACGACCAGTCGGCCCGCCAGGGTGCCGCCGAAGTGCTGGCGGGCGCACTCGGCGAAGGTCTCGTAGGTGCCCTGCACGATCCCCTGGGTCCCGATGTAGATCCAGCTCCCGGCGGTCATCTGGCCATACATCGTGAGTCCCAGGGCATCCAGCCGGCGGAACTCGTCCCACGTGGCCCACCGCGGCACGAGATGCGCATTGGCGATCAAGACCCGCGGCGCCTCGTCATGTGTCCGGAAGACGCCCACCGGCTTGCCGCTCTGCACCAGCAGCGTCTCGTCGTTGCCCAGCCGCTTCAGCGTGGCCACGATCGCCTCGAACGCGGCCCAGTTGCGCGCGGCCTTCCCGCCCCCGCCGTAGACGATCAGCTCCTCGGGTCGCTCGGCCACGGCAGGATCGAGGTTGTTGAGCAGCATCCGGAGGGCGGCTTCCTGGTGCCAGCCCCGGCAGGAGATCGTGGGACCCGTGGGGGCCCGCAGGGCGGAATGGGCGAAGGTGGTCATGGTCTGTAAGATAGACAGCAACGAGGCTGCTGGTCATCGCTCCGGAGTACGCAGGGCGGAATGCGCTTCGCTCGTAACCCGTAACCCCGAACGGGCGGCCCTGCAACCTTTCTCCCCGCCGTCCTGTCCAACCCGGCAATGACAGCCCCACCCGTGAGGCGCATGACGCTCGATCGCGACGAGCCAGCTGACTCCGAGACCCGGATCGGGTCCCACGCCGCGACGAGGTCCGAGGCCGCCGACGCCGTCCTCGCGGCGCAAGGGGATGCCCGCGCCTTCGAGCGGCTGTACCGGGCGCACGTGGCGCGGGTCCACTCGCTCGCCCGGCGCATGCTGACGCCGGCCGAGGCCGATGACGCCACGCAGGATGTCTTCGTCCGGGCCTGGCAGAAGCTCGGCACCTTTCGCGGCGCGTCGGCCTTCGGGACCTGGCTGCACCGGCTCGCCGTGAACCTGCTCCTGGCCCGGCGCCAGACCCTGGGCGCCCGGCGGGCAAGGCACGAGGACGACGACGTGGTGCTGGAGCGGATCGCCGCGTCGAACCCGGCGCCGCACCTCCGGATGGACTTCGAGCAGGCGCTCGCGCAGCTCCCTGACCGCGCGAGACAGGTGCTGATCCTGCACGACGTGGAGGGCTACCGCCACGAGGAAATCGGCGAGTTGCTGCGCATCTCGCCGGGCACATCGAAGTCGCAACTGCACCGGGCACGGATGGCGATGCGCGCCCTGCTGGAGGCCTGAGATGGAACGCGATTGGACCGAACAACTGTCGGCCTACCTGGATGGCGAGCTCTCGGCGGCGGAGACCCGCGCGCTCGAGGCGCGGCTCGCGGAATCGGCCGAGGCGCGGGCGCTCCTGGCCGAGCTGCGCGCGGTGAAGGCGCGAGCGGCGGCACTCGAGGCCACGCCGCCGGCCACCGACCTGTGGCCGGGGATTGCGGCCCGGATCGCGGCGTCGACGGAAGGCCGCTCCGGGACCGACGTGGTGCCGCTGCGCCGGCCGCGCCGGGTGGTGCCGCTGCCCCAGGCGATCGCCGCGGGCGTGGCACTCGCCATCGTGGCGGGCGGCACGGCCTGGGTCATCCGGGGACGCATGGCCGCGTCGGCCCCGGTGATGCCGGCCTCCGCGGTCAGCGCGCCGACCGGCAGCATCACCCCCCGCGCCCTGGCCGCGGCAGCCCGGGAGGCCGCCGGGAGCGCCATGTACGACGCCGCGGTGACCGAGCTGCAGCAGGTCCTCGAGCGCAACCGCGCGCGGCTCGACACCGTGACGGTGCGCGTGCTCGAGAAGAACCTCGCGATCATCGATCAGGCCATTGCCGAGGCCGAGCGCGCCCTCGCGGCCGACCCGGCCAACAGCTACCTGACGAGCCACCTGATCCAGGCGCGCCGCCGCAAGCTGCAGCTCCTGCAGCAGGCCGCGTCGATCGCTTTCACGGCCAGCTGATAAGGACCCCACGCATGATGCTCTCGCTCGCAGCCGTCGCGGTCTTCGCCTTCCAGCAGGCGGACACCACGTTCACCGTGGAGCCGGGTAGCCGGCTCATGGTCAGCTCGGTCCGCGGCGATATCACCGTGCGCACCTGGGACCGGAACCAGGTGCGCGCCGTGGCCGACCTGACGCCCGGCACCCGGCTCGTGGTGGAGAACCGCGGCCCGCAGGTGGTGGTGCGGAGCAGCGGGCGCGCCCAGGCCTCGGCCGAGTACGAGCTCACGGTGCCGGCGTGGATGGAACTCAACCTGACCACGGTCCACGGGGACATCCGCATCACCGGCACCCGCGGACAGGTGACGGCCGAGACGGTCGATGGCGATGTCTCCGCCTCCGGCGGGACCGGGTTCGTCTCGCTCCATTCGGTGAATGGCGCGGTGACCCTCACCGGTGCGAACGGCCGCATCAAGCTGCAATCGGTGAACGACGACATCCGGCTGACGGACGCCTCGGGGGAGATCGCCGCGGAGGGCGTCAACGGCACCATCACGCTGCAGCGCGTGGAGTCGTCCAGCGTGGAACTGAGCACCGTGAGCGGCGACGTGCTCTATCACGGCTCGATCAAGCCCAACGGCCGGTACCGGTTCGCTTCCCACAGCGGGGATGTGACCGTCGCGCTCCCCGAGGCAGCGGGCGCCGTGGTCCAGGTAAACACGTTCAGCGGCAGCTTCGAGTCGGACTACCCGGTCACGCTCACCGAGAGCCGCCCCGGCAAGCGTTTCAGCTTCACGATCGGCAACGGCAGCGCCCGGATCGATCTGGAGTCGTTCTCCGGCGAGATCCGGCTCAAGACGGCGGCCGCCCTCAGGCAGCAAGGGAAGGACCGCGATGACTGATTCCAGGCTGCCAACCAGGGGAGATTCCATGCGATCCGCTCTGTCGCTGCTCGGCCTGCTCGCCCTGACGACCACGGCCGCCACGGCGCAGGACTTCAACTGGAAAAGGGCAATGGCCGCCGGAACGACGCTCGAGCTGCGCGGCATCAACGGTGATATCCGGGTGACCCGGGGCACGGGCCAGGCCGAGGTCACCGCCATCAAGCGCGCCCGGCGCGGCGATCCCGGCGCGGTGAAGATCGAGGTCTTTGAAGAGGGGAACACCGTCGCCATCTGCGCGGTCTACCCGTGGGAGCGCCGCGACGCTGGCCAGGGAGGCTGCAACTACAGCGGCAGCAACCGGCGCCATCAGCAGAACGACACCCGGGTCGACTTCACCGTGCAGCTGCCCGACGGCGTGCACCTCACGGCGCGAACGGTGAACGGCAGCGTGGCCGCCACCGGCCTGAGCGGCGACGTGGACGCCAGAACGGTGAACGGCAGCGTCGAGGTGGCCACCACCGGCCGGGCCAACGTCAACACGGTGAACGGCGGCATCACCGCGGTCGTCGGCAAAGGCGACGGCGACATGTCGTTCGAAACCGTCAACGGCGACGTGACCGTCACCCTGCCGAGCGGCATCGGCGCCAAGGTCCACGCCGGGACGGTGAACGGAAGCATCACCAGCGACTTCCCCATCACGGTGCAGGGCAAGCTCAAGCCCCGGTCCCTGCGGGGCGCGATCAACGGCGGCGGCCGCGAGCTGCGCCTCGGCACGGTGAACGGGAACATCGCGATGCGCAGGGGGAGCTGACGAACCGGGGGGTGTTGCCGTCGCTCGGGGTGACACCCGGCCCGCCTTGATTACAATTCCGCATCCCCATTCCGAGCTTGCTCCGTGCGATCCTGGGTGTTGCTGGCCGCGTTTCTCACGGCGCTCGTCGCCCTCGTCCGCCTTGCCCTGCAGCCGCCGCGCCCCCGGGCGGCCGATGCGCCCGCCACCGTATTCGCCGAAGCCCGGGCCCGGCGGATCACCGACTACCTGGCCGACAGCGTCGGCGTGCGCGTGCTCGGCTCGCCGGCGCGGGACCGGGCGGCGGCATATCTCGTCGAGCAGTTGCGCCGCATCCCGGGCACCGAGGTGACGGTGCAGGACACGCTCGTCTCCCGGGTGCAGTACGACGGGCGTCTGGCGGTGCAGTACCGGGTCAAGAACGTCCTCGCCCGCCTCCCCGGCGAACAGCCGGACGCCATCCTCATCTCCGCCCACTACGACTCCCCGCCGGAGAGCCCCGGCGCGGGCGATGACGCCGCGTCGGTCGGCGCGGCAGTCGAAGTCCTCCGGACGCTCGCGTCGGGGCCCATGCTGCCCCGGACCGTCATCCTGAACCTCAACGACGGCGAGGAGATGGGCCTCCTCGGCACGGCCGCCTTCGTGCGCCACCCGTGGGTACGCCAGGTGCGCGCGTTCATCAACCTCGACAACGCGGGCACCGGCGGCCGTTCGATCCTGTTCCAGACCGGTCCCGGCGAGCCCTGGATGGTGCGCGCCTTCGCCCGGGCGGCGCCGAGGCCGTATGGCACCGCGATCGCTCAGGACGTGTTCCAGTCGGGCGTCATTCCCTCGGACACCGACTTCCGTATCTATCGCGATGAGGGCGGTATCCGCGGCTACGACTTTGCGCTGGTGGAGGACGGCTACGCCTACCACACCGCGCTCGACCGCCCCGCGCGCCTGGCCCGGGGCTCGGTGCAGCACATCGGCGACAACACGCTGGCCCTCGTGCGCCGACTGATGACGACCCCGTTCCCCAGCGCACCCGACGCGCGCCGCGGCATCTACTACGACCTGCTGAGCCTGGTGATGGTCACGTACGACGACCAGACCGCGACGAGGCTTGGCCTGGGGATCGCGGGGTTCGCGTTGCTCGCGCTCCTGCTGGCCATGCAGCGCGGCGCCGTCGACCTGGGCGACACCCTGCTGGGCGCCGTCGTCGCGGCCGGCGCGGCAGTCGCGGGCCTGGCCGCGGCGGCGGCCGGTGGGGCACTGCTCAGCTTCGTGGTGCGGCGCCCGGCGGGCTGGTACGCCGCGCCGTGGACCGCATGGCTCGCATTCGGCGCGCTGGCGCTGGCCGGGTGTACGGCCGTGCATGCCCTCTGGGAACGGCACTACGTCAAACGCCGCTCCCTTCGCGAGCGCCGGCTGCGCGGGCGCATCGTGTTCACCGCGGCGGCGGGCACCATGCTGTTCTGGGCAATCGTGCTGGTCCTGCTGTCGTGGCGCGGTGCCGCGGTGGCCTACCTGCCGCTCTGGTGGACTGGCGGCCTCGCGCTCGCGGTGGCCGCGGGCGCGTTCCGACCCGACCGGCTCGTTCCGTTGCTCGTCGTCTTCGGTCTGCCCGCCGCCGTGCTCACGCTCGAAGCGGGCATGGGGCTGGTATCGGTGTTCGTCCCCATCGCCGGCCGCATGGGGGGGATCCCGCTGGACCTCGGCATCGCGTTGCTCATCGCCATTACGGTGCTCACCCTCGCGTTCGCCGGCGTGGCTACGGTGCATGCCGGTGGTCACCTGGGACGGGCCGCGGCTGGCCTTGCGCTCGCGGGCTGCGCGGGCGTGGCACTGTGTGCGGTCCGCGACCCCTACAGTGCCGAACGGCCCAAGCGGCTCCGGATCGAGCACCGCGACGAGGCGGACCGGACCCGGCTGGTGTTCTTCAACCTGGATGCCATCCCCCTCCGCGCGGCGCTCGCCGGCGTCGACAGCGCCCGCGCGGCCCTGCCCGACGAGGGATTCGCGCGGGGCACGTGGGTGGCGCCACGGCCCGCGGAACGGCTCGCCACGCCCGAACTCACCGTGCTCCGCACCACGACCGACTCGGCCACCGGTGAACGGGTGGTCGATGCCATCGTGAGCGGCGGAGCGTGGACATGGATCGACATCCGCGTGCCGAGCCACGCACTCGCCGGCTGGAGCTTCTCGGATTCGCTCCCCCCGAAACCCGCGCTGCGGGGAGAACACTGGGCTCGGGTGATTGGCGTGCCGGCCGATGGCTGGCCGTTCCAGCTCCGGCTCAAGTCAGACGCACCCGTCACGGTGTCCCTCTCCGCCGCAGCCACGCCAGCGACCACCGCGGCGCTGACCCAGGTGTTCGGGCGGCTCCCCGATTGGGTCACCGCGTCGGCGTTGATGACGGTGCGGCGGACCGTGACGATCGGGGGATAGGGGGTCCGAGTGGCCGCTGGTGCAGAAGCGGCTCCGGTCTCGCATTTTGAGGAAGTCTTGGAGACCAGAAGTTTGACACTTTGCGAGCGATCTGGCAGTTGGCCTGTTCGATCAACATACATGATACCGCATCGTGCAACAGCGCGATTGGCGTCATAACTTGAACGTCTCCAAGCAGTTACCACAATCGACCGCATTGATATAAGACAGCACGTCCTTTGGTAACGGCACGCCCGTTGACCTTGCCGTCGCGCGACAAGGATCAGCCGGCGAGACCGGTTTCACCACCAGAGAGAGGATGCTGTCCATGAAGAGCGCCCTTCGGTTCCTTGCTGCTGCCCTCATCACCGTCGCGCTGCCCGCGATGGCCGACGCACAGAGCGCGAGCATCCTGGCGACGGCCCAGGTGCAGCAGCAGCTCACGGTGGCCAAGGATCAGGACCTGACGCTGGGCAACGCGTTCCCGGGCACCACCCGCACCGTGCTGCCGACCGACGCCGCGTCCGGCGCGTTTCAGTTGACGGGCGCCCCCAACGCGGAGATTACGGTCAACCTGACGCTGCCGACCAACCTCGTCTCCGGCAGCAACAACCTGCCGATCACGTTCGGAGCATCGTCGGCGGCCTGGAACCTGACCAACTCGCGCGCCGGCACCACGGCGTTCAACCCGGTCTCGACGCTCACCCGCCGGGTGGACGCCACAACCGGCAAGCTGTGGGTGTTCATCGGCGGGTCGGTGTCGCCGACCACGCAGCCGGCGGGTCTCTACACCGGTACCATCACGCTCAACGCCGCCTACACGGGCAACTGAGGGCGTCAGCTATCCGAAACGTGGGGGCAGCAGTGCCAACGGCCACGGCGCTTCTCGCGATCGCAGTGCTCTTCGCAGGGGCGCCGTTGCCGTTGGCGGCCCAGACCACGGCGGGCCTGCAGGACCTCCGCTTCGGCGTCGTCATCCCCGGGGTGAACACGAAGGTCAATCGCACTGACGCCCTGCGCGCCGGACAGTTCCGGATCACCGGCACCCGCCGGGCGGAAGTCCGGGTGGACCTGGCGCTGCCGGCCGTGCTCCGGGCCGGTGTGCTCACGATGCCGGTACAGTTCGCCAGCAATGACGGCGGCTGGGACCGCAACGGCACCATCGGCTCGCAGAACGCGTTCAACCCGAACGGGCCGCTCATCACGCGGCTGCACAACTCCACGGGCCAGCTCTTCATCTATCTCGGCGGCACGGCCATGCCGACGCTGGCGCAGCTCGGCGGGAACTATGCCGGCACCATCGTCATGACCGTCGCCTACACCGGAAACTGACCATGCTTTGCCGCTTCGTCCGCCGCCACGCCCGGGTGCTGTCGCTCTCGGCCGGTCTCCTCGTGCTGAGCCCGGCCCTGGGATGGGGCATCCTCGTGGCGCCCCACGCGGTCTTCATTGACCACCGGACGCGCGTCGCGCAGGTGTTCCTGGTCAACAACGGTACCGTCCCCGAAGAGGTCACCATCGACCTCAAGTTCGGCTATCCCGACACCGACTCGGCCGGCACCATCTTCGTCCGGCTCTTCGACAGCACGACCGCCGATCAGCCTTCGGCGGCGGGTTGGATCAAGGCATACCCGCGGCGGGTGCTGGTGCAGCCGGGAGAGCGGCAGGTGGTGCGTCTCCTGGCCACGCCGCCGGCCGATCTGCCGGACGGCGAATACTGGACACGACTCATCGCGACCTCCCGCGACGGCCGGCCCATCGGTGCGGCGGCCGACACGGGCGCCGTGGGCGCGGGGGTCTCGCTCCAACTGCGCACCATCATCTCGGTCACGTACCGCAAGGGCCAGCTCACCACCGGGATCGTCGCCGACGAATTCACGCCGACCGTCGAGCACGACTCGCTCGTCTCGTGGACGACGCTCCGCCGCGAGGGCACGGCCGCGTTCCTCGGCACCGCGCGCATCTCGCTCACGAACGACGCCGGCAAGGTGGTGCGGAGCTGGACCACGCCCGTGGGCATCTACTACACGCTGCGCCGCCGGATGACCTTCCCGCTCGAGGGGCTCGCCCCCGGCCGCTATACCGCGAAGCTCGAAGTGACTACCCAGCGTTACGACATCGATCGGCGTGACGTCCTGCCCGCGAAGCCGGTCGAGCGCAGCGCCGAGATCGTGGTCCGCTGAATCCCATGCCACGCCTCCGTGGTCTCCTCCTCGTCCTCGCCGCGCTGCTCGCCAGCCGCGCGGTGCCGGCGCATGCCGCCGGCGACCCCGACGAGCCGCCCGAGACGCTGGTGGAGGTGCAGATCGAGCGCGGGCCCCGCGCGGTGGTCGCGGCCGTCGAGCGGGACTCGACCATGTTGCTGCCCGTGCGTCAGTTCCTGGCCCTCGCCGAGCTCAAGGTTACGGAGGTCCGCGCGGGCGAACTCGTGGCGGGCGTGCTCGAGCCCCGCGGCGTGCGCTTCCGGTTCGATACCTGGGGCGGCTCGCTCCACCGCGGGGAGGAGACGCGCGCGCTGCCGGCTGCGGCCTTCGAATGGCGCGGCAGCGAGCTCTACGTCGATGCGGACCTGCTGGCCTGGGCCCTGGGCCTCACGGTGACCACCGACTGGGCCGAGCTCACCGCGCGCTTCAGCGGCACCGACGACCTCCCCGTGGTGCGGCGGATCGAGCGCGAACAGCGCCGCCAGGCGCTGCTCGGCATCGGGCCCGCATTCATCCAGCCGGTACGGGTGGCGTCCGCGGCGCGCAGCCTGAGCGGTGCGGTGCTGGACTGGGCCTACAGCGCCCCCACTGGCGATCCGATCGGCGAATCCGGGATCGAGCTCGGGCTCGGGCTGCCGGTGCTGGGCGGCAACTTCGACGCGCGGTACGTGCGGCAGGCGAATCCGACCGGCGCCGCCAGCGAGACCCTGGTCTCGTGGACGCGCGCCTGGCCGCGCAACCCCTGGCTCCGCCAGGTGCGTATCGGGGACTTCGTCTCCAGCGCGCGGCGGCCCCAGACCGTGCGCGGGCTCGAGTTGACCAACCAGCCCTATCTGCGCAACTCGGCATTCGGTGCGGCGTTCCTCGGTGGCCGGCTGCCAGCCGGCTGGGAAGTCGACGCCTACAGCGACAGCCGCTATCTCGGCAGCGCCTCGATCGATTCCACTGGTGCGTACCGGCTGGGCGTCCCCCTACAGTATGGCCAGAACCCGGTGGACCTCATCGCCTATGGTCCCAACGGCGAGGTACTCCGCCAGAACGGCACGTTCGTGGTCCCGCTCGATCGCCTGCCCGGCGGCCGCTTCGAGTACGACCTGTACGCGGGCCAGTGCCGCGCGCCGTCCTGCGACGGCGCGGCCAGCGCGAGCGCGCGCTACGGCATCAGCAACGCGATCACGGTGGAGGCCGGCGCGGACTACTACGTGCGCGCCGATTCGCTGGGCAACGCGTGGCACCCCTACGCGCTGGCCGCGATGGCGCCGTTTCGCACCACCAACCTCACCGTCGAAACCATCAGGCACGGGTTCACTCGCGGGCGAGTGGACTTCGATCCCTCACCCGAGCTGCACATCGACGTCGGCCATACCGTCTTCCACGGCGGCGTTGTGCAGCCTCTCCTTGGCTCGGCCACCGAACGGCAGCGGACCGAGGCGGTCCTCTTCTGGAATCCGTTCTCGGTCCAAAGCAACCTGCTGATCCAGGCCGCCGCCACGCGGCGCGTCGGCCGATTCGGCACGCAGGACACCGAACGCCTGGGCGTCACCACGCGGCTGGCCGCGGTCCGCATCTTCACCGGCCTGCGCCGCGAGGGCCTCTCCGCGGAGGACGGTGCGAACACCGCGCGCTATGGCGCCGATGCCGGTTTCGACGCCACGCTGGCGGGGCCCCGGCTTCGCGGCACGTTCGTGCGCGGCGAGGCCTCGGTCGAGACCGGCGCGGGCCTCTCGCGCGTGCTCGTGGGCGTGGGGCGGCCGCTTGGCAACACGCTCCGGCTCGACGCCGCCCTGGGCTGGAACCGCCTGCAGCGGAACGTGATCCTCGATCTCTCCCTCACCGCGACGCTGCCCAGCGTGCGCGCCTCGCTCCGCAACCAGATGACCACGGATGGCCGGTACGCCGGGGCCAGCCAGGTCGAAGGCTCGATCATGTGGGATCGGACGACGCACACCGTGAGTTTCGGGCCGGGCCGCACGGTGGGCCAGGCCGGCATCACCGGGATCGTGTTCTATGACCTGAACGCCAACGGCAAGCGCGACCCGGGCGAGGAGGGCGCGGCGTCCGTGGTGCTGCAGGTGGGTTCGCGCGGCATCACCACCGACTCCACGGGCCGGTTCCGCACGTGGGACGTGGTGGCGTTCGAGGACCAGCTCGTGATGGTGGACTCCCTCTCGATCCCGGACCCGCGGTGGGTAGCGGCCCAGCCTGCCCTCACAGTGCAGGCGCCGCCCAACGGCTACACCCCGGTGCAGGTGGCGCTCGTTCCCACCGGCCAGCTCAGCGGCCGCGTGGAGCTCGCGGACCGGACCCCGGTGGGCAACGCGGTCGTTACGCTGCGACACATCGCCACCGGCCGGGTGACGCGCGTCACCACCTTCGCCGATGGCGAGTTCTATCTCATGGCCCTCCGTCCCGGCGCGTACGAGGTGGGGCTCGACCCCGCGACCTCCCGGCAACTGGGCCTCACCCTCCAGCCGATTAGCATCGACATCGTCGCCGGCGTTGAGCAGGCCCCGCTGGTGATGCACCCCAGCCCGGCGAACTGAGCCGGCGCGTCCCGAAACCAGAACGCCCCAACCTCATGGAGGCGGGGCGTGCCATTTCCTGCATATCAGCCGGCGATGAAACCCTGCCCGGACCTGGACCGACCACCCTCGATGACGCCTCGAGGGTCGGTGCTGTCTGTCTCCCGAATGCGACGGTCTGACGCCGGGGTGCCTCAATTTGCCGGGATCTCCGAAGCGCCACTTCCTGCAGCACCGCCCAGTAACACGACAAGCATCGCGGGAGGTTCGCGGGACGTATCTCCCGTCGAAACCAGGCTTGAGTGCAGGGCCTGACCTCCCGGGATGCAAAAGAATCGAACACCGCATCGACCGATCAGGCCGGCCAATGGCATGCCAGTTGACGTGACAGAGGTCGGCGCCTCGAAAGCGCCCTGGACGCGACCTCATGCCAGGCCCGAGAGGACCAAGCACATGATGCACCCGTGGAAGCCCTTGGCGCTGGTCGCCTTCGCCCTGCTGCAGCCGGCAAGGGCCCATGCGCAGGGCGCGACGATGCAGGTGTCGGTGCAGGTGCAGCAGCCGCTCACCGTCATCAAGGACCGCGATCTCGACCTGGGCCGGACCTTCCCCAACAGCACCCGCGCCGTCCAGCCGACCGATCCGAAGGCCGGCGCCTTCGCGCTCGCGGGCGCGCCCGACGCCGAGGTCACGATCAACTTCACCCTCCCGGCCTACCTCACGAGCGGCCCCGACCAGTTGCCCATCGCGTTCGGCCCCGGCGCGGCCGGCTTCAACCGGGCGAACGCACCGGCCGGCACGACCCCGTTCAACCCGGCCTCGCCCCTGACGACGCGGCTCGACGCCGGCACCGGCCGCCTCTGGGTGTTCGTGGGTGGAGCGGTGACACCCACGTCGCAGCCGCCAGGCACGTACACCGGGACCATCACGCTGAATGCGGCATTCACGGGCAACTGAGCCGTGCATTGTCGACCGTGAACCGTTGACCACCTGAAATGGCGAAGGGGCGCCCTCGAGGCGCCCCTTCGTCATTCCAACACCTTGGCGGTCAACCGATGACGGTCCACGGTCTACGGCCAACGTCATCGGGACGGCGGGATTTGAACCCGCGACCCCTGCAACCCCATTGCAGTGCGCTACCGGACTGCGCCACGTCCCGTGCCAGCGAGGGGGAAAGTAGCGCCGCCGGGCGGGCGTGGCCAGTACCCCGGCCCGGCGCCCTCGTCCCTCCTGCACAGAATTCACCGTCCGCAGTATTTTTATTCGCCGTTCGTCCTTTTGCGACGAACCGAGTCCCTTTACAGCGATCCAAACGTTACATCGCCGCGTCACCCGCGGTGCGGCGGGGGAAGCATGCGGTACCGCCCCTGCTGTGCCGTCGGGTAACCGCCCGAGGAGGCTACGACCCTCGACGACCGGTCATCAGCTCCGCCGAGCACCGCCGATGGGGCGGCCGGCGCAGTCGCCTTGTCACCCTTTACGAGGAAAGCACAACACATGAGTCGTGCAACGTTGGGTGGGCTGTTCAAACCAGCCCTGCTCCTCGCCGCGCTCGCCCTGAGCGGCGGTGCTGCCCAGGCGCAGCAGATGAATACGGTCGAGGGACGCGTGACCGATCACGCCGACGGGAGGCCCGTGGTGGGCGCGCGGGTGACGGTGGTCGGGACCGCGCTCATGGCGGCGACCAACGCCGATGGCCGCTTCCGGATCCGTGGCGTGAAGGCCGGGCAGGTGACCCTCCGGGCCGCCTACATCGGCTACTCGTCGATGAACAAGACCGTGACGGTCACCGACGGCGGTACGACCACCGTCGACTTCGCCCTGGTCCAGACCCCGTTCTCGCTGGACGAGTTCGTCGTCACGGCGACCGGTGACCAGGCCAAGCGCGAGGTGGGCAACGCGGTCGCCCGCATCGACGCCGCCAAGGTGGCCGAGACGGTGCCGGTGGCCAACGTCGGCGACATCCTCGTGGCGAAGGCGCCCGGCGTGCAAGTGCTTCCGGGCAACCTGACCGGCGCGGGCCAGCGGATCCGCATCCGCGGCACCAACTCGCTGTCGCTGGGCAACGAGCCGATCTTCGTGATCGACGGCGTCCGCATGACGAGCGACAACAACAGCTCGTCGATCGGCATCGGCGGCACCAACCCCAGCCGCCTCAACGACATCAACCCGGACGACATCGAGTCGATCGAGGTCGTCAGGGGCCCGTCGGCCGCGACGCTGTACGGCACCGACGCGGCGAACGGCGTGATCGTCATCAAGACCAAGCGCGGCGCGCCGGGCAAGACCAGGTGGAACGTCTGGGTGGAGCAGGCGGTGTCCCGGGACCAGAACGACTGGCCGGACGCCTACCGCGCGTACACGCGCAATGCGCCGTCGAGCAATCCCGCCAACCGAGTCTCGACGGCCACGAACCTGGTCCAGTGTGTTCTTGCGGACGCGGCGCGAGGCCTGTGCACGCAGGACAGCGTCACCAAGTACAACCTGTTCAAGGACCGCGAGGCGACGCCCCTGGGCACGGGCCACCGCCAGCAGTACGGCGTGAACGCCAGCGGCGGCACGGATGCGGTGCGGTTTTTTGTGTCCGGGGAGTGGGAAGACGAGCAGGGCCTGCTCAAGATGCCGGAGTTCGCGCAGGCCCTCCTCAAGACCCAGCGCTCGGTGAACGAGGTGCCGCCCGAGCAGTTGCGCCCCAACGCGCTGCGCCGAGTGAGCGTCCGCGCCAACGTGAACGCGAACCTGACGGATCGGATCGACCTCGCCGTCTCCACCGGCTTCGTCACCAGCAATCAGCGCCTGCCCCAGACCGACAACAACCTGACCGGCCTGCTCTCGAATGCGCTGGGCGGCCTCAACCGGGACAATGGCCGTCTGGGCTATCGGGCCTACACCCCGAACGAGTCATTCGCGGACGAAGTGAGCCAAGGCATCAACCGGACCATCCTGAGCGCGACGGCGAACTGGCGTCCCACCGCCTGGCTCACCGTGCGGGGCACCGGCGGCCTGGACTACACGGCCCGGAAGGACACCGAGCTGTGCCGCCGCGACCAGTGCGTGAACTTCAGCACGTACCGGAGCGGCTTCAAGGAGGACAACCGCACCAACTTCTTCCAGTACACCGCGGACTTCTCCGCGACGGGCTCGTTCCAGCTCACCAGGGACATCACGTCGCAGACGGCCGCGGGCGCCCAGTACTTCAAGAGCCTCTTCGAGCGCAACGGCGCGTACGGCGAGAACCTGCCGCCGGGCGCGACGACGGTGACCGCGGGCGCCACCCTGCTCGCGGACGAGACGACCAGCGAGACCATTACCACCGGCGCCTACGTGCAGCAGCAGTTCGGCCTGAAGAACCGGCTCTTCGTGACCGGTGCCCTCCGGTTCGATCGCAACAGCGCCCAGGGCAAGAACCTGGGCACGCAGATCCTGCCGAAAGGCTCGGTCTCGTACGTGATCTCCGAAGAGCCGTTCTTCCCGAAGGCGAGGTTCCTCAACTCGGTCCGGCTCCGCGGCGCGTTCGGCGAGGCCACCGTGCAGCCCGGCACGACCGATGCCGTGCGGTACTTCACCCCGCAAGTGGCCAACGTGGACGGCGCGGACGTGTCATCGCTCGTCTTCAGCGCCCTGGGGAACCCGGACCTGAAGCCGGAGCGGACCCGCGAGATCGAGCTGGGCATGGACGCCGGCCTCTTCAACAACCGGGTGACGCTGGAACTCACGTTCTACGACAAGAAGTCCCGTGACGCCCTGATCAGCCGGACGGTGCCGCCGTCGGTCGGTGCCTCGGTCTCGCGCTTCGAGAACATCGGCGCGGTACGCAACCGCGGCTTCGAGTGGCTGGTCAACGCGCGGATCGTGGAGTCCCGGGCGCTCGGCGTGGACATCGGCTTCAACGGGTCGCACAACTCGAACGAGATCCTCGATCTGGGCGGGGTACCCCCGATCGTGGACGCGACCCGGCAGCAGCGCGTGGGTTATCCGATCGACGGCTTCTGGCAGCGCCCGATCCTGGGCTACAACGACGCCGACGGCAACGGCATGCTCGATGTAACCGAGATCACGGTGGGCGACACCGCCGTCTTCGTGGGTTACGACCGGCCGCGGACCGAGATCACGACGATCGCGGGCATCGACCTGCTCAACCGGAAGCTCCGCATCCAGGGCCTGTTCGACTACAAGGGCGGCTACTACGTCCTGAACGGCACGGACCGCATCCGCTGCCAGAGCCGGATCAACTGCCGTGAAGTGCTCGACCCGACCACTCCGCTCGAGCGGCAGGCCCGGGGCGTGGCGGTGCTACGCCATCCGAGCGCCACGCAGTACGGCTTCATGGAGAAGGGCGACTTCATCCGCTTCCGCGAGCTCTCGGTGACGTACGAGCTGCCGAGCTCGCTGGCCCGCGCGATGCGCGCCGCCCGCGTGAGCATCACCGGGTCGGCCCGCAATCTGGGCCTCCTCTGGACCGACTACACCGGGCTCGACCCCGAGGCCAACTACTTCGGAGGCGCGCGCGGCACCAGCAGCAACTTCCAGACGCAGCCCCCTCCGACCTACTACAGCTTCCGGCTGAACGTGGGCTTCTGAGGATGGCTATCATGACGACTACCAGCACGGGATGGGCGCCCATGAGGCACTTCACGAACCGGCTGGCCCGCGCCGTCCGCTTCGGCACTGCCGTCGCGCTCGTCGCCCTGGCCGGCTGCAATTCCATCGTCGAGGTCTCCGACCCCGACATCATCGATCCGGCCAACCTGGGGAGCCAGTCCGGCGCTCTCGCGCTGCAGAACGGCGTGCTCTTCCGGCTGGCCCAGGCGACGGCCGGGAGCGTCCAACCCGACGCCATCTTTCTGCTCGGCGGTCTCCTCGCCGACGAGTGGAATACGGGCGACACGTTCGAGCAGCGGATCACCACCGACCTCCGGTCGATCGATCCCACCAACACGTTCCTGGCCGGTCCCTTCCGCAACCTGAACCGGGTCCGGACCGAGGCCCGCACGGCGATCACCGCACTGCGGCAGTACGGCCAGCCGACGGGGAACATCGGCCTGATGTTCGCCGCAGCGGCCTTCGCCGAGGTGCAGTTGGCGGAGTCCTACTGCAACGGGCTGGCGCTCAGCTCGCTCGATGAAAGCGGCAATGTCGTATACGGCGGCCGCATCACGGTCGACTCGGTCTTCAAGGTGGCCATTGCCAACAGCGATTCGGCCCTGGCCAACACCGGGGGGCCCCTGGGACCACGGGCGGCGAACTTTGCGGCCATCGTGAAGGCCAGGGCCCTGCTCAACCGGGGACAGTACGCGGCCGCGGCCGCAGCGGTCGCGACGGTGCCCACCAGCTTCCGCTATGAGGTCGGCTACTCCGTCACCTCGACCGACAACGGCAACTGGTCCCTCAACGTCGCGTCCGGCCGGTACGTCGTGGCCGACCGCGAAGGCACCAACGGCCTCAACTTCGTGAGCGCGAAGGACCCTCGCGTCCCCACCAAGGTCGCCGGCACGACGCAGGACGGATCCCGGGCCAACGTGCAGCAGCAGATCTGGATCGATCGCGGTGCCCCGATCGCGATCGCGACCGGCATCGAGGCCCGCCTCATCGAGGCCGAGGCCGCGCTGCAGGCCAACAATACGACCCTGTTCCTCCAGAAGCTCAACGAGGCTCGGGCCACCATGCCGGGACTCGCGCCTCTCACCGATCCGGGCACGCAGGCGGCCCGGGTGGACCTGCTCTTCCGCGAGCGGGCCTTCTGGATGTTCGGCACCGGCCACCGGCTGGGAGACCTGCGCCGGCTCATTCGCCAGTACAACAGGGCGGCCAACACCGTCTTCCCGATCGGGACCAATCCGCGGCCGCAGGGCGGGCAGTACGGCACGGACGTCGTCCTCCCGATGTCGGTGGACGAGCTCAACAACCCGGGCTTCCCCCGGATCGACGACCCGGCGAAGAAGAACTGCCTGGACCTGAACGCGTAGTCTCCGAAGCTCGCTGAAACGACGGCGGGCGCACCCGGCCCAACGGGAG
>JBMOPM010000006.1:0-1615 GCA_049323575.1 Gemmatimonadota bacterium
GCAGCGCGACCTCGGTCCGGTGTTCGACGTCACCTGCGACTGCGAGGACGGCGCGCCCGCCGGCCGGGAAACCGAGCACGCCGAAATGGCCGCCGCCCTCATCGCCTCGGAAGACAACCTCCACGGGCGCTGCGGCGTGCGCATCCACGACCCCAGCCATCCGCACTGGCGGCGGGATATCGACATCGTCCTTGCCGGGGCCGGCCGCCGCGTCGCCTACGTCACCGTCCCGAAGGTCATATCCGCGGCGCAGACCGCGGTGGTCATCGACTATCTGCGGGAGACCGAACGCCGGCTCGGGAGCGGGCGGCGCGTGCCCGTGCAGGTCCTGATCGAGACCCACGGCGCGTTGCGCGACGCGTTCGCGATCGCGGCGCTGCCGGGGGTCGAGGTACTGGCCTTCGGCCTGCTCGACTTCGTCAGCGGCCATCAGGGCGCGATTCCCGGCGCGGCGATGAAGAGCCCCGGGCAATTCGACCACGCGCTCATCCGCCGCGCCAAGGCGGAGATTGCCGCCGCAGCGCTGGCCGGCGGCTGCGTTCCGGCCCACAACGTCTCGCTCGAGCTCGATGACCCCGCGCGCGTGGGCGAGGACGCCCGCCGGGCCCATCGAGAGTTCGGCTATCTGCGGATGTGGAGCATCCATCCGAGCCAGATTCTGCCCATCGTGGCGGCCATGCGCCCGGCCTCGGCGGAAGTGCGGCAGGCTGCCGACATCCTGACCGCCGCCCTGGCGGCGGATTGGGGTCCGGTGCGTTACGGGGACGAGCTGCATGACCGCGCCAGCTATCGCTACTTCTGGAGCGTCCTCAAGCGCGCCGTCGCCACCGGCGCCGAGATTCCGGCCGAGGCGCGCCCGCTGCTTGGTGGCTGAGCCCGGCGCGAAACAGTAAGTCTTATATAAGATATAAGACATTTGACACGACAGGCCAGAGGCGCCGATAATACCCGCCATCTGGATCGTCCCGCCTCCCACCCCGAACTCACGGAGCCCAGGCACCGCCATGACCGAGCCTTCGACCCCCGGCGCCCGCTTCCGCGCCGCTGTCCACGCCGAAAAGCCGCTCCAGGTCGTGGGGGTGATCAACGCCTACGCCGCCCGCCTCGCCGAGCGCAGCGGCTACCGGGCCCTCTACCTCTCCGGCGGCGGCGTCGCCGCCGGCTCGCTGGGGCTGCCCGACCTGGGCATCAGCACGCTGGATGACGTGCTCACCGACGTGCGCCGCATCACCGATGCCTCCAGCCTGCCGCTGCTGGTGGACGCCGATACCGGATTCGGCAGCGCCTTCAACATCGCGCGCACGGTGAAGTCGCTGATCAAGTTCGGCGCGGCAGCCATGCACATCGAGGACCAGGTCCAGGCCAAGCGCTGCGGCCACCGCCCGGGCAAGGCCATCGTCTCCAAAGGCGAAATGACGGACCGGATCAAGGCCGCGGTGGACGCGCGCACGGACCCGGGCTTCGTCATCATGGCCCGCACCGATGCGCTCGCGGTCGAAGGGCTGGAGGCCGCCATCGACCGCGCCCGCGCCTTCGTCGAGGCCGGTGCCGACATGATCTTCCCCGAGGCCATGACCGAGCTCGCCATGTACAAGCGCTTCGCCGACGCGGTCGG
>JBMOPM010000007.1:0-1605 GCA_049323575.1 Gemmatimonadota bacterium
GCGCAAGATCGAGGTGGGCCTCGTAATCGCGGATCGCTCGAGCCCGTTCGCGTCGCTGGTCGGCACCGACAACCAGGTGGTGTTCACCACCGAGCGGTACAAGACGAATCCGCTGGTGATCACGGGGCCGGGAGCGGGCCCCGCGGTGACGGCGGCAGGGGTGCTGAATGACGTCCTTCAGCTGGCTGGCGGGTAGGCGGTGACGACGAACAGCGTCACCGCCTACGCCCCGGGGTCCGTGGGCAACATGGGCCCCGGACTCGATATCCTCGGGCTCGCCGTAGCGGGCGGCGGGGATACGGTCACGGCCACCTGGTGCGACGAGCCGGGGATTCACGTGCGCGAGCCCGGGCTGGCCGAGTTGCCGGCAGCCGCCGACCGCCACACGGCCGGCATGGCCGCGACGTCGGTGCTGCGGCAGGCGGGTGACGTCCTCGCGGGACGAAGGCCGGGCATCGCGCTCCGCGTGACGAAGGGGCTGCCGCTCTCCGGGGGCCAGGGCGGCAGCGCGGCATCGGCGGTGGCCGCGGCGGTAGCGGTCAACCGGTTGCTGGGCCATCCGCTCGACACGGCTGCGCTCCTGGGAGCCTGCCTCCGCGCCGAGGAAGTGGTGGCCGGCCGGCACCTGGACAACATCGCCCCCTCGCTGCTCGGTGGGTGCGTACTGATTCGCAGCCTCGATCCGATCGAGGTGACGTCCTTGCCGGTCCCCGCAGGCCTCAGGGTCGTGCTCGCCCATCCCGACCAGCGGATGCGCACCGCGGAGGCGCGCTCGGTGCTGCCGGAGATCGTGCCGCGTCAGATCGCGCTGCAGCAGGCGGCCAACGTCGCGACGATGGTTCACGCCCTCCACACCGGCGACCTCGCACTCCTGGGCCGCGCGATCGACGACCGCATCGCGGAGCCGGTGCGCGGCCCGCTGCTCAAGGGCTTTCGCGAGGCCAAGGCGGCGGCGCTCGCGGCCGGCGCGTTCGGCTGCTCGATCTCGGGCAGCGGCCCCACGGCGTTCGCGCTGGCAGACGCGGCCACGGCCGAGCCGGTGGGCCGGGCGATGGCGGCGGCGTACGCCGTGCTGGGGATCGCGTGCCGAGTGCGGGTGGCGGAGGTGGATGAGCAGGGCGCGAGAGTCGTCGAGGAGGTGCGCGGTGGGACGTGAGGCGGATCCGGTGCGGCGCACGTGGCAGGTGTGTGCGACGTGCGGCCATGAGCTGTCCGAACTCGACCCGCGGGCACGCTGCCCCGAGTGCGAAGGCCTGCTCGAGGTGCGCCATGCGCCGCCCGCACTCACCGCCTCCGAACTGGTGGCGCGGTTCTCGTCGCGATGCTGCATGCGACCCGGCTCGATCGCCTCCGGCGTCTGGCGGTTCCAGGAGCTGGTCCTGCCCACGGCCACGGCACTCGTCTCCCACCCCGAGGGCAACACGCCGCTCCTCGAGCGCAGGGCGGTGAGCCACTATGCCGGCGTCGACGGCCTCCTGCTCAAGCATGAAGGCCACAACCCGACCGGCTCCTTCAAGGACCGCGGGATGACGGTCGGCGTCACCCAGGCGAAGCGGATCGGCGCCGCGGCCGTCGCCTGCGCCTCCACCGGCAACACGTCGGCCG
>JBMOPM010000008.1:0-19840 GCA_049323575.1 Gemmatimonadota bacterium
TCGCGCGCGGCCTCCACGCGACGGGCCCAGTCCTCGTCGAACTCCTCGAGCCGGGCGAGGAACTCCTCCAGCGGCCACCGGGCCGCCGCCGCCGGCACCAGCGACTCGATGGTCACCGTCGCGAGTTCGCCCCGGTAGCCGAGGAGCCGGCCCAGGATCAGCGCCTTGCGGGCCACGTCCATCCCGGACAGGTCCTCGCGAGGGTCGGGCTCGGTGTAGCCTTTCGCGCGGGCCTTGCGGAGCGCCTCGCTGAACTTCCGTCCCTTGCCGATCTCGGTCAGCAGGAAGCCGAGGGTGCCGGAGAGGCACCCGTCGATCCGTTCCACCCGGTCGCCCGATTCGACCAGCTTGTAGTACGTGTCGATGATCGGGAGGCCGGCGCCCACGGTGGTCTCGTGCCGGAGCTGGCGGCCGTGTGCTTCCACCATCGTGCGCAGGTCGTCGGCGTCGCGCGCGGGGCCGCTGAGCGGGCGCTTGTTGGCCAGCACCACGTCGAAGCCCGCCGCCACCGCGCGGCGGAGGACCGCGGTGGTATCGTCCGCCGTGACATCCACCAGGATGGGGCGCGACAGGGCGTGGCTCGCCATGAAGGCCACGGCTTCTTCCGCGGTGGCCGCGGTGCCGCCCGCCACCCGGGCGATCGGCGTGCCCTTCCGCTTGCTGCCGGAGAGCGCGGCGAGCTTGCGGCCGGTCAGCCCGCGGGCGTCGAAGAGGTAGCCGCTGCGGTCGATGACGCCCACGACGTGCAGCGCGACCGGGGTCCGCTTGAGCCTCGCAAGCAGCTCGGTGAGCGTCCGGCCGATCTGCCCGAACCCGAGCAGCACCAGATCCACGCGTTCGGGCCGCATCACGGCGCCGCCGCCGATCTTGGCGAGCTGGAAAGCGCCGTGGATGCGGCGCAGGCCGGCCCCCGCATCGGCCTGGTCCACGACCACCGAGATGTTGAGCTCGGACGAACCCTGCGCGATCGCCACCACGTTGATGCCGCCGCCGGCCAGCGCGGAGAACACGCGCGCCGCTACGCCCGGCGTGCCCTGCATCCCGAGCCCCACGACCGCGATCGTCGCCACGCCCGGCTGCACGGCGATGCCGTCGATCTCACCGCGCCTGATCTCGTCCGCGAAGGCCTGCGTGAGATGGTCGCGGGCGATCCGGGCATGGGCCTCCGGCACGCTGAAACAGATGGAGTGCTCGGACGAGGCCTGCGTGATGAGCGAGACGGAGATCCCCGCATGATGCAGCGCCGCGAAGGCCCGGGAGGCGATGCCCGGCACGCCGAGCATGCCGTTGCCTTCCACCGTGACCAGGGCCTGGCCCAATGCCGCGGAGAGCGCCTTCACCGGATGTTTGCTCGAGACGTTGCGGCCGGAGATCTCCGTGCCGGGCGAGGACGGATCGGCGAACGGCCGCACGAAGAGCGGGATCGATTTCCCCACCAGCGGGATGAGCGCGCGGGGATGGAGCACCTTGGCGCCGTAGTACGCGAGCTCCGCCGCCTCGCGGATGTTGAGTTGCCGGATCACCCGTGCGTCGGGCACGATGCGCGGGTCCGCGGTCAGCAGGCCGGGCACGTCCTTCCAGAGCGAGATCCGCCTCGCGCCGAGGGCCCGGCCGATCAGGGTGGCGGTGAGGTCGGAGCCGCCGCGGCCCAGCGTGGCGAGCTGTCCGTCGGGCGTGCGGCCCAGGAAGCCCGGGACCACGGGCACGATGCCCCGGTCGATGAGCGGCTGGAGCACCTTGCGTGCCTGCCGGTCGGTGCGCGCGAGATCGGGCGACGCCCGGCCGAAGGCGCTGTCGCAGTGGACCACCTCGAGCGCGTCCACGTAGCGCGCCGGACGGCCGGCGGCGCTCAGCACCGCGGCGAAAAGCCGGGCACTCAGGCGCTCGCCCCGCGCCACCAGCACGTCGGTGGTGCGCGGGCTCAGCTCCCGGAGAATGCCGAGGCCCCGTGCCAGCGTTTCGAGTTCGGCGAAGGCCGCCTCGATCTGCCCCAGCAGCTCGCGCCGGACCCGCCCTGCGGGGAGCAGCGCCCGCGCCGCCTCGGCGTGGCGATCGCGCAGGAGCTCGGCGGTGGCGCGCACCGCACCGTGGTCACCGGCGCCCGCGCGGGCCGCCATGCCGAGCAGGGCGTCGGTGACGCCCGCCATCGCCGATACCACGACGGCCGGCGGGGCATCCGCGAGGGCGGTGGTGATGATCGAGGCGGCATGACGGATGGCGGCAGCATCGGCGAGCGAGGCGCCGCCAAACTTGTGCACGTGCGGTGCACGCGGGGTCCTGGCCATGGCCGGGACGATATCGAGCCCTCGTGCGAAAGTCCATGAAATGCGTACATTCCGTCAGCCAGCGCCCTACCGGAGATCCATTCATGAAGATCGGCGTACCCAAGGAAACGCGGGGCGGGGAACGGCGTGTGGCGCTCGTTCCCGAATCCTGCAAGAAGCTCATTGCGGCGGGCTACGAGATCACCGTCGAGGCCGGAGCGGGCGAGGCCGCCGGATTCCCCGACGGCGCCTATCGCGACGCGGGCGTGGCCCTCGAGCCCGACCCGGCGCGCCTGATCGGCACCGCCGATTTCGTGCTCAAGGTCAACCCCCCCGCCATCGAAGCACCGCGCGACGAAGTGGCGTGGATGCGGCCTGGAACGATGTACCTCGGCTCGCTGATGCCGCTGCGCAACCTGCCGGTCGTGCGGGCGCTGGCGAACCGCCGGGTCACCGCCTTCTCGACCGACGCCATCCCCCGCACCACGCGGGCTCAGGCCATGGATACGCTCTCGTCGATGGCCAACATTACTGGCTACAAGGGCGTGCTGCTGGCCGCGGTGGAGCTCGACAAGTACTTCCCGATGTTCATGACCGCGGCGGGGATGGTTCCGCCGGCCAGAGTGTTCGTCATCGGCGCGGGCGTCGCCGGCCTCCAGGCGATCGCCACGGCGCGCCGGCTCGGCGCCAACGTCTTTGCCACCGACGTGCGTCCTGAGGTGAAGGAGCAGATCGAGAGCGTGGGCGCCCGGTATGTGGGGATCGAGCTGGCCGAGAGCGCGGCGGCGGGGGGCGGCTACGCGAAGGAGCTGTCCGAGGAGGACCAGGCCCGCCAGCGCCAGTTGCTGGCCGAGCAGTGCGCCCAGGCGGACGTGGTGATCCCGACTGCGCTCATCGGCGGCGTCTTCGCGCCGAAGCTCATCACCGGCGCCATGGTGGCCACGATGCGCCCGGGGGCCGTGATCGTGGACCTCGCCGCCGAGGGAGGCGGTAACTGCGAGCTGTCCGAGCCCGGCCGGACGGTCACCGTCGACGGCGTCACCATCCTGGCGCCGGTCAACCTGCCGGCCACGATGCCGCTGCATGCGAGCCTGCTCTTCTCGCGCAACCTGACGGCGTTCGTGCAGGCCTTCACCCGGAACCGGACGTTCCAGCTCGACCTGAGCGACGACATCCAGCAGGGCGCCCTGATCACCCACGACGGCGACGTCCGCCATGCGCGGACCCGCGAAGCCATGGAGAAGGCGGGGGTATGACGCACGCGATCGACCTGTGGTCCCAGCTCTTCGTGTTCGTGCTCGCGACGTTCATCGGCCTCGGTGTCATCCGCCGGGTATCGCGGCTCCTGCACACGCCGCTGATGTCGATTACCAACGCGATCTCCGCCATTGCCGTCGTCGGCTCGATCATCGTGGCCGGCGGCGACTACCCGGCCCACATCCGCCTCCTCGGTGCCGTGGCGCTGTTCGCCTCGGTCACCAACATCGTGAGCGGGTTCCTCATCACGAGCCGGATGCTCAGGATGTTCAAGAACGACCAGCCCCCGCGTGACGGAGGTCGGTCATGATGTACGGGGTCGGGCAGGCCGCCTACATCGTCGCGACCGCCCTCTTCATCTTCGCGCTCCACTGGATGAACGACCCGAAGACCGCCCGCAAGGGCGTGTCGGCGGGCGTGTGGGGCATGGTGATCGCCGTGGCCGCCACCTGGGCCCAGCCTGAAGTGGTCCATCACCTCTGGCTGGTGGTGGCGGTCATCCTGGGTTTCGCGGTCGGCATCCCGCTCTCCCGCGTGCCGCTCACCGCGGTGCCCCAGCGTACCGCGCTTTCCCATGCGTTCGGCGGTCTCGCGGCCGGCCTCGTGGGCACCGCGAAGTACTACCTGTGGCTGGGTGAGGGGCCCGAGAACCTCACGACGTTCCGGATGGTCGCCATCACCCTCGAGATCCTCCTCGGCTTCCTCACCTTCACCGGCAGCCTCATGGCGGCGGGCAAGCTGCAGGAGATCAAGTGGATCCCGCAGCGCCCGGTGACCTACCCGCTGCAGAACGTGACCAACCTCGGCGTGCTGCTCGTGGCCCTGGGCGTGGGGGGCGCGCTCACCCTCCACCCGACCGCGCCGTGGGCACCCGCCGTCTTCCCGGTCCTCGTCGGTCTGGCGCTGCTCTTCGGCATCCTGCTCATCATCCCGATCGGCGGTGCGGACATGCCCACCGTCATCGCCATCCTCAATTCGTACGCCGGTCTCTCCGCCGTCGCGATGGGCTTCGTGCTGGACAACAAGCTGCTCATCACGGCGGGAGCGCTCGACGGCTCCAGCGGCCTCATTCTCGCCATCATCATGTGCAAGGCGATGAATCGCTCCTTCACCAACGTGCTCTTCGGGGCGTTCGGGCAGGTGCAGCAGGCCCAGGGCGCCGGCGAGCAGAAGGAGTACAAGTCGGAGAGCTTCGAGGGTGCGGCACAGGTGCTGGAGCAGGCCAATTCCGTGGTCATCATCCCGGGGTACGGCATGGCCGTCGCGCAGGCCCAGCACAAGATCCGCGAGCTGTACGATCAGCTCAAGAAGCGGGGGATCTCGGTCAAGTTCGCCATCCATCCCGTGGCGGGCCGCATGCCGGGCCACATGAACGTGTTGCTGGCCGAGGCGGACATTCCCTACACCGACCTGGCCGAGATGGACGAGATCAATCCCGACATGCCCCAGGTGGACGTGGCCCTGGTGGTCGGCGCCAATGACGTGGTCAACCCGGCGGCGCGCACCGACAAGTCGAGCCCGATCTACGGCATGCCGATCATCGATGCGGACAAGGCCCGGACCGTCTTCGCCATCAAACGGAGCAAGAACCCGGGATTCGCCGGCATCGACAACTCGCTCTACTTCTCGGACAAGACCTGGATGCTCTTCGGGGATGCCAAGTACGTGGTGGGCGAGCTGGTCAAGCACCTGTCGGGGAACAGCGGCATGCACTGACCGGGGTGTCGAACCTTTGGTCCCGCTCCGGCGTATTGACAGGGAGCGGAAGCTCGGCGCCGGGCGGCCGGGTTTCCGCTCCCTGTGCCGTGGGTGGGGGATGCGGGCTCAGGGGGGCGGTTTCAGGCCGGAACGCCTTCCGGTGTGTCCCGTACCGGGGTTCAAATCCGAAGCCATTATCGGCCATCGCCTTACGATCGACCGGCTGTCGTTTTGGCAGATCGTGGCTCAGGAATGTCCAGGATGAGGCGTGCAACTGCCGGAACCAGCCGCAAGTGACGGCAACGGCACGTTTTAGCTAAAATGTTGAATTTTAATGCCTTACATGTTAACTTAACTGTCCGATTTTTGATGGGTGCGAGACACGTCCGATGTCCTTGGACATGAGGGCGGGTCAACCAAGAGGAGGTTACATCGTGTCAGGGAAGGGTCGCTCGAAGGCCCGCGCGATTCGTCCGGCGCCGATCGCCCGCGCTGTCGACGAGGGACGTGAGAGCCTCGACCTTTATCTCGACGAGATCAGCCGGGTTCCGCTGCTGAGCCGGGAAGAGGAAATGGAGCTCGCGCGGAAGGCGTTCAAGGGGAACGTGGCCGCGCAGGAGAAGCTCGCGCGTCACAACGTCCGCTTCGTGGTGTCGGTGGCGAAGAAGTTCCAGAACCGTGGCGTGCCCCTGGTCGATCTGATCGGTGAGGGCAACTTGGGTCTCATGACTGCCGCGCGGAAGTTCGATCCGGATCGCGGTGTGAAGTTCATTTCGTACGCGGTGTGGTGGATCCGGCAGGCCGTGCAGGCCGCCATTGCGCGCCACGGCCGTCCGGTGCGCGTGCCGCTCAACCGCACGGCGGACCTGAGCCGGCTCGGTCGCACCACGACGCTGCTCAAGGACCGGCTCGGGCGCATGCCGACCACCGAGGAGCTGGCCCGCGCCACCGGCCTCACGGTCGAGGCGGTGCGGAGCCTGAGCGCGCTCAACTCGGAGGCGGTCCGGCTCGATCACCCCACCCGCGAGGGCGACGGGAACGAGCGCATCGAGCGGTTCACCGTGGGCGAGCAGGAGGGGACGGATTACTCCACGCTGGCCAACAGTCAGACGCGCGACATCGAGGAGGCGCTGGCCTCGCTGCCCCCGCGCGACGCCAAGGTGCTCCGCCTCTATTTCGGCCTCGACGACGGCAACAGCCGCACGCTGGAGGAGATCGGCCGGATGATGGGCGTCACCCGCGAGCGGATCCGTCAACTGCGCGACCGCGCCCTCATGCGGCTCCGCGAGGGCGAGACCGGCGAACGGCTGCGCGACCTCGTCGCCTGACGGCGCCCACAGCAGCGCGACCCTCCCTGGCCTGGTGCCACGGAGGGTCGTGCTGTTTCCGTACCCTCGCCGCCGCGGTTGCCGTCGGCCGCGTCCGTTATCGCCCCTTCAGGAACATCCGCAGCACCCGCTGCAGAATCCCTCCATGGCGGTAATAGTCCAACTCCACGGGTGAGTTGAGCCGCACCACCGCGCGGAACGTCGTGACCTTGCCGTCGTCGCCGCGGGCGGTCACGGTGACCCGGCCGCCCGGCGTGAGGTCCGAGGCGATGCCGGTGATGTCGAATGTCTCCCGCCCCGTGAGGCCGAGGGTCTCGCGGTTCTCTCCCGGCTCGTAGGCCAGCGGCAGGATGCCCATGCCCACGAGGTTGCTCCGGTGAATCCGTTCATAGCTCTCGGCGATGACCGCCTTGACGCCCTGCAGCGCGGGGCCCTTGGCCGCCCAGTCGCGGCTCGATCCGGTGCCGTATTCCTTGCCCACGAGCAGCAGCAGCGGCGTCCGGTCGGCCTGGTACTTCATGGCCGCGTCGTAGATGGACATGATCTCGCCCGTGGGGAGGTGCACGGTCCAGTTCCCCTCCTTGTCCGGCACCAGCAGGTTCTTGATGCGCACGTTCCCGAAGGTGCCGCGCATCATCACCTCGTGGTTGCCGCGGCGCGAGCCGAAGGTATTCCAGTCCGGCTGCTCGACGCCGTGCTCGAGGAGATACGTCGCTGCCGGGCTGTTCCGGGGGATCGAGCCCGCGGGCGAGATGTGGTCCGTCGTCACCGAATCACCGAGGACGGCCAGCACCCGTGCCGCCGTGATGTCCTGAAGCGGCGGCGGTTCCACCGGCAGGTTGGTGAAGAACGGCGCCCGCCGCACATACGTGGACTTGGGGTCCCAGTTGAACCGGCTGCCCTTCGCCGTCTCGAGCGCCTGCCACTGTTCATCGCCCGTGAACACTTCGGCGTAGCGCCGGGTGAACATCTCCGGCTTGAGCGCGGCGGCCATGGTCTCCCGGATCTCCTCCGCGCTGGGCCAGATGTCCTTGAGGAAGACGGGGTTGCCGTCCTTGTCGGTGCCCAGCGGCGTAGTGGTGAGGTTCAGGTCCACGCGGCCGGCCAGGGCAAACGCCACCACCAGCATCGGAGAGGCGAGGTAGTTGGCCCGCACCTGCGGGTGCACTCGCGCCTCGAAGTTGCGGTTGCCGCTCAGGACCGCGGCGACCACCAGCCCGTGCTCGTCGATGGCCCTGGCCACCTCCTCGGGCAGGGGACCGCTGTTGCCGATGCACGTGGTGCACCCGTACCCCACGGTCTGGAAGCCGAGCGCATCGAGATAGCGCTGGAGGCCGGAGCCTTCGAGGTAGTCCGTCACCACCCGTGAGCCCGGGGCCAGGCTGGTCTTCACCCAGGGCTTGCGCATGAGGCCCTTCTCGACCGCCTTCCGCGCGAGCAGACCGGCGCCGATCATGACCGAGGGATTGGACGTGTTGGTGCAGCTCGTGATGGCCGCGATGACGACGCTGCCGTCGTGGAGCTGGATCTCGTGTCCGTCGAGCACGGTACGCACGCAAGGAGGGGTGTCCTCATCGTGGGCCAGCGCCTGCGCCGCGCCGTTCTCGAGCGAATGCCCGCCCTCGTCGGTCCACCGGGCCACGGCCAGTTCGGCCTGGGTGCGCCGCTCCATGGGGACGACCGGTCCCATGAGCGAGGGGAGGTTGACCACGAAATTCCGCTTGAGCTGCCGCAGCGGCACCAGATCCTGCGGCCGCTTCGGGCCGGCGAGGCTCGGCTCGATGGTGGACAGGTCGAGTTCGAGCGTGCTGGTGAACACGGGGTCGGGCGTCGCGTCGGTCCGGAAGAGGCCCTGCTCCTTGGTGTAGCGCTCGACCCGCTCCACCACCTCACGGGGGCGTCCGGTGCGCTCGAGGTAGCGCAGGGTCTCGGCGTCCACCGGGAAAAAGCCCATGGTGGCGCCGTACTCGGGCGCCATATTGGCGATGGTGGCGCGGTCCGCGAGGCCCAATTGCGACAGGCCGGGCCCGTAGAACTCGACGAACTTGTCCACCACCCCCTTCTTGCGTAGCATTTGCGTCACGCGGAGCACGAGGTCGGTGGCGGTGGTGCCGACCGGGAGCTCGCCGACCAGCTTCACCCCCACAACCTCAGGGATCAGCATAAAGTACGGCTGCCCCAGCATGACGGCCTCGGCCTCGATGCCGCCGACGCCCCAGCCCAGCACGCCCAGGCCGTTGATCATGGTCGTGTGGGAATCCGTGCCGACCACGGTGTCCGGATACGCCGTCAGCACGCCGTGCTGAGGCCGGAGCTGCACCACCGGGGCGAGGTACTCAAGGTTGACCTGGTGGACGATGCCCGTGCCCGGCGGCACGACACTGAAGTTCCGGAAGGCCTGCTGCGCGAACTTGAGAAGCTGGTAGCGCTCGCGGTTGCGCTCGAACTCCAGCGCCACGTTGAGCGCGAACGCCCGGTCGGACCCGAAGTAGTCCACCTGCACCGAGTGGTCGATGACGAGATCGCAGGGGACGATGGGGTTGATGACGTCGGGGTCCGCGCCCATCTCCGCCATGGCGTCGCGCATGGCGGCGAGGTCCACCACGCAGGGCACGCCGGTGAAGTCCTGCAGCACCACCCGCGCCGGCATGAACGGGATCTCCCGGGTCGCGACCGAAGGCGACCAGCCGGCCAGCGCCGTCACGTGCTCCTCGGTGACGATGCCGTGCCCCGCGAACCGGAGGGCGTTCTCCAGCAGGACCCGGATCGAGAACGGAAGGCGGTCGAGGTCGGTGAGACCCTGAGTGGCCAGCGCGGCGAGGCGGTACACCCGCGCCTCCGCGTCGCCGAGGCGAAGAGTGCCGGCGCTGCCGAACGGGTTGATCGTCGGTGCGGTCATGGAAGGTCCGGTAGGTTCAGAGGATCGTCGGGGTTCACGGGCGCAAAGATACCCGGACACCGACCCCCATTGAAGCCGGAGCACGCGTGTCGAATCAGTCCAGCTTGCCGTATGCCATCACCCGGGAGGACGCGGGGCTGCGTATCGAGTGGGATGCGCAGGGGACCGCGTCGTTCCTGCCTGCCCGGGCCCTCCGCCTCGCCTGTCCCTGCGCCGCGTGTGTGGAAGAAATGAGCGGTCGCCCCCTGCTCGATCCCGCCACGGTCCCGCTCGATGTTCGGCCGGTGCAGGTGTCGCTGGTCGGGGCCTACGGGCTCAGCATCCTCTGGAGCGATGGCCACGGGACGGGCATCTTCACGTTCGAGCGCCTGCGGGCCCTGGCGGGCGTCGACCCTGCCCCCGACGCGGCATCGCCCTCATGATTCCAGGCCATCGGTTCTGGATCCTCATCTGGCTCGGCATCCTGTGCCTCGGGATCCTGGGTTTCATCGCGTCGATCTACTGGGGCCGGAAGACGGAATGGAAGAACATCGACGAGTTGCTGCGGGCGATCGGAACGATCACCTGTTCCTTCGGCATGCTCCTTCTCCTCAAGGATGCCCGCATCCCGATTCGCTATCTGGGCCAGGTTTTCCTGGTGATCGCCCTGGTCTGTTTCGTGGCCGCCTTCATCGTCGGGCGACGCCATCGCCTGCCGGAGCCGGAGCGGGACGATTGACCGTGGCCCGGGCGCTCGGCCGGTGCCTTCCCGGGGTGCTGGCCGTGACCCTGGCGCTGGCCCCGAGGCCCGCGGCAGCCCAGCTCGAGCCCCCCAGGGCCGGCGGCCTGGCCGAGCTGGCCCGCGAGCTCCGGGCGATCGGCGCGCACCGGCGCGTTCTCGTCATCGCCGCCCACCCGGATGACGAGGACACCGAACTGCTCACCGTCCTCACGCGCCGCATGGGCTGCGAGGCCGCCTATCTGTCGCTGAGCCGCGGCGAAGGGGGACAGAACCTCCTGGGCCCGGAGCTGGGCGAGGCCCTGGGCGTCATCCGCACCGAGGAGCTGCTCGCGGCGCGGCGCGTGGACGGCGCCCGGCAGTACTTCACCCGGGCGTTCGATTTCGGTTACTCCAAGACGCTGGACGAGACCTTCCGGATGTGGCCCCGCGACACGCTGGTGAAGGACGTCGTGCGGGTGATCCGTCGATTCCGGCCTCAGGTGGTGGTGGCCATTTTTTCCGGTACCCCGCGTGACGGGCACGGACAGCATCAGGCGTCCGCGGTCGCGGCCCGCGAGGCGTTCGACGCCGCGGGCGATCCGACGCGCTTCCCCGAACTCATCACCGAGGAGGGCCTGGCGCCCTTCGCGCCCCTCAAGCTCTTCCGCTCCACCCGCTTCGACAGCGCGGGAACCACCACCGTGCTGGAAAGCGGCGTGCTCGATGCCACGACCGGCCAGAGCTTCCACCAGATTGCGATGCAGAGCCGGAGCCTGCACCGCTCGCAGGACATGGGCCGGTTGCAGCAGATCGGGCCGGCCACGGTGCGGCTTGGCCTCGTGGTGGATCGGACGGGGCAGGGGGGCCGGACAGTGTTTGATGGAATCGACACGGCGCTGGCCGACCTGTTCGACGCCGTGCGGCGACCGGGCTCGGCGCCGGTGGCGGCGCGCCCGGAGTACGTCCGGCTCGATTCTCTGGTGCGAGTCATCCGCGCGCGCACCTGGGAGCCGCCTTCGGCGGAGCTGTTCGACCTGCTGGTGGAGGCGCGCCGGCTCGTCAGCGCGCTGGCCCCGACCTCGGCCGAGCAGGGCATCGAAGTCCGGGACCTGCTGGCGCATCTCGACCGTGCGGCCGGCATCGCGGGCGGCATCGTGCTCGACGGGCGATCGGGCGCGGCTGAGGGGGCCCCCGGGTCTGCGCCCGGCGCTCTCGTCTCGGTCTGGAATGCCGGACCCCGTCCCCTCGAGATTCGTCGGCTCGGCGTCGAGGCAGCCGGGGGCTTCCGCGCCGCGCCGTTCTCCGGCGCGCGAACCGTGGCGCCGGGCCAGGTGGACAGCGTGGCCTTCGCGCTGACGGTCGAACCCGAGGCGTCGCCCACCGGACCGTATTTTCTCAACCGGCCCCGCAACGGCGCCCTGTACGATTGGTCGACCACGCCGCCGGCCCTGCGCGGCGAGCCGTTCGAGCCACCGGGGGCGGTGGCGGTGGTGGAACTCGCCAACGGCGTGACGCTCCGTCGTGAGGTCACCTTCCGCGGCAATGACCAGGCCTCGGGAGAGTATCGGCGGCCGCTGGTGATCGTGCCTCGCGTGACCGTGCAGCTCTCGCCCGCCACGGAGTTCTGGCCCATCGAGGCGCGTGGCGCGCGCGAGTTCCGCGTCACCCTCGCCAACGGCAGCCGGGACAGCGTGAGCGGCACCGTCCATCTCGGCGTACCGGATGGCTGGCCGGCGGTGGCACCCCGTCCGTTCCGACTGCTGCGCGAAGGTCAGACGCAGACCCTCGTCTTCCGCGTGCTCCCGCCTGCGCGTCCGGTCGAAGAGCGCGTCACCATCACGGCGCGGGCCGTCACGACCGATGGCCATATCGAGTCTGCCAGCCGCACGGTCGTCTCCTATCCCCACATCCGGCCCCGAGCGCTGGTGAGCCCGGCGGAGTCGCGGGTGATCCGGGCGCGCCTGGCACTGCCACCGGTGAAGCGCGTCGCCTACCTCCGTGGCGCAGCCGACCGGGTGCCCGAGGCGCTGATCGAGGTGGGGGTGCCCATCGAGCTCATCGACGGCGGGCGTCTCCTCCGCGGCGATCTCGCGCGTTACGACGCGATTGTCATCGGTCCCCGCGCCTACGAGACCGATTCGAGCATCGGGGCGGCCAATGACCAGTTGCTCGCGTATGCCCGCGCCGGAGGTCTCGTGGTGGTGCAGTACCAGCAGTACGGGTTCTTCAACGGAGGCTTCGCGCCGTACCCGATGACCGTGGGCAATCGTCCGCCGGTGGCGGTGCCCGGCGCGCCGCCCCCGTCGATCGGCGGGGTGGCGCTGCAGGGCGGCCACGACCGCGTAACCGATGAGACCGCACCGGTGGTTCTGCTCCGCCCGGACGATCCGGTGTTCACGCGTCCCAATCGCATCACCCCGTCTGACTGGGACGGATGGGTGCAGGAGCGCGGCCTGTACTTCGCCCACGCGTGGGATCCGCGCTACCGCACGCTGCTCGAGACCCACGACCCCGGGGAACCGCCGCTGCAAGGCGGGCTGCTGATCGCGTCGGTGGGCAAGGGTACCTATGTGTATACCGGGCTCGCCTTCTTCCGGCAGTTGCCGGCGGGCGTGCCGGGCGCGTTCCGGTTGTTCGCCAATCTGCTGGGGCTCACGCCAGGTGGGCGGTGAGCGATCGGCGGTCCGCCTGCGGCGCCCCGCCGGCCGCAGGCGCACGGCGCTCAGGCACCCGGCCCTGGTGCTGACCGCGGGGCTGCTGCTCCTCGTCATTGCCTGCCGGCGCGACGGACGGACGCCGCTCACGGTCTACTCGCCGCACGGCCGCGACCAGCTCACCTTGCTCGAGCAGGGATTCGAAGCGGAGCATCCGGACATCGATCTTCGCTGGCTCGACATGGGCAGCCAGGAAGTACTGGACCGGCTCCGGTTCGAGCGGGTCAATCCTCAGGCCGATGTGTGGTTCGGCGGCCCCACCACGATCTTCGATCGCGGGATCGCCGACTCGCTGCTGCAGCCCTACCGCCCGTCATGGGCGGGCGCGGTGGACCGGCGGGGCGTGGGCCCGGATGACCTCTACTACCCGGTGTACCGTACGCCGGCCGTGATCGTGTACAACAACCGCGCGGTGAGCTTCGCCGAGGCGCCCAAGGACTGGGACGACGTGCTCGATCCCAGGTGGCGCGACAAGGTGATCATCCGCGACCCGATGGCGAGCGGCACCATGCGCGCCATCTGGGGACTCATCCTGGTGCGGAGTCTCCGCGAAACCGGGGACACGGCGCGGGGGATGGCGTGGCTCCGCGCCCTCGACGGCCAGACCCGGGCCTACGCCCTCAACCCCGCGATCCTCAACGAGAAGCTCGCGCGGCAGGAGGGGCTCATCACGCTCTGGGATCTGCCCGATGTGCTGATCAGTCGCGCCAAGGGCATGCCGTTCGGATACGTTTTCCCGTCCAGCGGGACGGTGGTGATCGACGATGCCATCGGCATCGTCCGCCGCGCGAAGCACGTCGAAGCGGCGCGGGCCTTCGTAGAATACGTCGGCAGCGTCGAGGCCCAGCTCCTCGCCGCGCGGCGCGTCTTCCGCCTCCCGGCGCGGCACGATCTGCCGGCCGACTCGGTGCCCGCGTGGGTGGCCGAGGTGGAGCGTGACATGCGCGTCGTCGACATGGACTGGGGACTCCTCGCGCGGGAAGGCCAGGCCTGGATGTCCTATTGGGATCGACATGTGAGAGGGACCGGGAAACCGAACCAGTGATCAGCGAGCAGCGACCGTACCTCGTGCTCGACCGCCTCAGCAAGCGCTTCGACGGCGCGCTCGTCGTCGACGACGTGTCCCTCGCGGTGGGTCGGGGCGAGATCCTCGCCCTCCTCGGGCCGAGCGGGAGCGGCAAGACGACGACACTGCGGATGCTGGCCGGCTTCGAGGTGCCCGATGCCGGCCGGGTCGTGGTGGAAGGCGACGACGTCTCCGCCGTGCCGCCCGCGGCGCGGCGCTTCGGCATGGTCTTCCAGCACTACGCGCTCTTCCCTCATCTGGACGTGGGCGAGAACGTGGCCTTCGGGCTTCGCTCCCTGGGCATCAGGGGCGCCGACCTCGAGCGCCGCGTGCAGGGCGCGCTGGCCCAGGTGGACCTCGCGGGCTACGAACGCCGCGCGATCGACCAGCTCTCCGGCGGCCAGCAGCAGCGGGTGGCGCTGGCCCGGGCGTTGGCGCCCGAGCCGCGTGTCCTGCTGCTCGACGAGCCGCTCTCCAACCTCGATCCCGCGCTCCGCGAACGCACCCGCCGCGAGCTCCGGGCCGTGATCCGCCGCGTGGGCATCACCACGATCCTCGTCACCCACGAGCAGGACGAGGCGTTCGACCTGGCGGACGTCGTGGCCGTGCTGCGCGCCGGCCGGCTGGAGCAGGTGGGAACGCCGGACGAGCTGTACCAATGCCCTGCCACGCCGTTCGTCGCGGGCTTCGTGGGCCGGGCGACCTCGCTCCGGGCCACGCTCGAGCCGGGGACGCCGGCGCCGGTCGTGGTGGTCGAGGGAGCGCGGTGGTCCGTTCCCGCGGCCACGGGCATCGCGCCCGGGCCGGTGGAACTCCTGGTGCGGCCTGAAGGCCTGGTGTTCGGGGAGCCCGGCGCTCCCGGCGCGCTCACAGCCACCGTGCGGGATCGTCGCTTCGCAGGAGCCCTGGCGTACTTCACCGTGGTGAGTGCGGGCGGCACCGCGATCGAGGTGGCCGCCCTGCCCGACGCCGCCCGCGTGGGCGACATCGTGCATCTCGTGCCCTCCGGCCGCGGGATGCATGCGTTCCGCGAGTCGGCAACGTGAGCGGCATGTCCCTGTCTCGTCCTGCCGGAGGGGCGCGCTCGAGGAATCGGGTATCCCTTCCCGTCAGCGTGGCTGCGGTCGTGCTCCTCGTCCTGCTGTGCTGGCTCGTGGCCTATCCGCTCCTCCTGGTGGCGCTCGAGGCAGTGCATGGGGCCGAGGGGTTCACTCTCGCCTATGTCCGGCAGTTCGTCTCCCGGCCCATCGAGTGGGACGCGCTCTGGGGGAGCTGCTGGATCTCGCTCGCCAGCATGGCGTTGGCGGCGCTGGTGGGGGTGCCGCTCGCGGTGCTCCTCTGGCGGTTCGACTTCCCGGGACGGAAGATCGTGGCGACCCTGCTCGCCCTGCCGGCCGTGCTGCCGCCGCTGGTGGGAGTGATTTCATTCGTCTTCCTCTACGGGGAGGCGGGATTCATCGCCCGGCTGGTGCAGTGGCTCACCGGGCAGACCGATCCGCCGTGGCAGTTCGAAGGCGCGGGGGCGATCCTCCTGGTCCACACCTACTCGATGTATGTGTACTTCTACCTGTTCACCCGCGCGGGCCTCGAGCGGTTCGACGCCGCCCAGCTGGAGGCGGCCGCGAGCCTCGGGGCATCGCGCTGGCGCACGCTCCGCGACGTGGCGCTCCCGGCGCTCCGGCCGTCGCTGGTGGGCGCGGCCCTGCTCACGTTCATGACCTCGCTGGCGTCGTTCAGTGCGCCGTACATCTTCGGCGGCGGGTTCCGGGTGATGACCACCCGCATCCTCGCGACCCGGCTCAATGGGGAGGACGGCCTGGCGCAGGTGCAGACCGTGTTCCTCACGCTGCTGGCGCTGGGCGGCCTCTGGGGGCTGCGGCGCCTCGAGGGGCGGGATCGCGGCAGCGCTCGGCGCGGCGCACCGACGCCCCTTCGACCCGTCCGCGCCGGTGCCGCGCGCGCGGCGGCCGGCATCCTGGCGTGGACGCTGGGCCTCGTGCTGCTGCTGCCCCATCTCACGCTGCTGCTCGTCTCGTTCGTACCGCGCGGCACGTGGACCACGGAGCCGCTGCCGCCGGTGTACGCCCTCATCAACTACGCGACCCTCTTCCGCGATCCGGTGCGCCTGGGTCCGCTGCTCAACAGCCTCTGGATGGCCACCGTTGCCGCGGCGGTCGCGGTGGGTGTCGCGCTCCTCGCGGGCGCGCTCTCGACGGCGCGGCGCGCGCCGGCCACCCGCCTGATCGATGTGCTGCTGGCGCTGCCGTGGGCCGTCCCGGGCACCGTCTTCGCCATCGCGCTGGCCACGCTGCTCAGCGTGGACCGGCCGCTGACCGGGCGCTTCCTGCTCGTGGGCACCATCTGGATTCTGCCGCTCGCCTACCTGATCCGGAACCTTCCCCTCGCCAGCCGCGCGATCCTGGCCGGCTTCCGCCGGCTCGATCCGTCGCTCCGTGAGGCGGCCGCCAGCCTGGCCGCGGGGCCATGGCGCACGCTGCGCCGGGTGACGTTGCCGCTGCTCCGGCCCTCGATCGCGGCTGCCGCGACGCTGGCCTTCGTCACCGGCTTCGGGGATTTCGTCACGTCCGTGCTGCTCTACACCTACGACTCGCGACCGGTCTCGCTCGAGATTCTGTCGAGCCTCCGCCAGGCCGACGTGGGCGTCGCGGCGGCCTATGGCGTCCTCCTCATGGCCGTGAGCGCGGTCGTCTTCGCGCTGGGCGGTGAGGCGGGGAGCGCCACCGCATGAGCGGCGCCTCGGACGGCCGCGCCGGACCCCGCGAGGACCTCAAGCGCCTCTCGGTCCTCATCGCCACGTGTTTCGTGGACATGATGGGCTTCGCCATGGTCCTGCCGCTGCTGCCATTCTACGCACTGAACCTCGAGGCGAGCCCCGAGGTCATCGGCTGGATCATCGCCTCGTACTCGATCGCGCAGCTCGTGTCCTCGCCGATCTGGGGCCGGGTGTCCGACCACTACGGGCGCCGTCCCGCGCTGCTCATCGGGCTCGGCGCCTCCGCGGTGGCGTACGTGATCTTCGGGTTCGCCAGCAGCGTGTGGCTGCTGTTCGTCTCCCGTCTGGTGCAGGGGGCGGGCGGCGGCACCACCGGCGTGGCGCAGGCCTACGTGGCCGACACCGTGAAGCCCGGCGACCGTGCCCGGGCGCTGGGCTGGCTCTCGGCCGCGACCTCGGCGGGCGTGATGGTGGGGCCGGTCATCGGCAGCTTTGCGGCGCACTGGGGACGCTCCGCGCCCGGGCTCGTGGCCGCGGCGCTGTGCGTCATCAACGTCGCGTTCGCGTGGAAGTGGCTGCCCGAGTCGCGGCAGCCCGGCACGGCGGTCCCGGCCAGGAAGCCGGTCTGGCATGCGGCGTGGGTCGTGGTACGGCATTTCGACCGGCCGGTGGCGCGGCTGATCTGGATCTATGCCGTGGGCATGCTGGCCTTCTCAGGGCTCACGTCGATCCTGCCGCTCTACCTGGGCGCCAGCTTCGGACTCAACGAGAAGACGATCGGCTACGTCTTCCTGTACATCGGCGCGCTGTCCCTGGTGATGCGCTCGCTCCTGCTGGGCCCGATCATCGACCAACTGGGCGAGACCCGCGCGATGCGGTTGGGCACGCTGTTTCTCGTGGCCGGCCTGATGCTCTATCCCGCAGCGCCCAGCCTGTGGACCGTGGTCCTGGTCATGCCGCTCGTGCCCATCGGCACCGCGCTGCTCTTCCCGGCCACCACCGCGCTCATGTCCCGCGCCTCCGACAGGAGCGACGTGGGGACCACGATGGGCGTGGCGCAGACCTTCGCCGGCCTGGCGCGCGTGGCGGCACCGATCCTGGCCACCGTAGCGTATCAGCGGTTCGGCCACGCCTGGCCGTTCTATCTGGCGGCGGCGACCACGGCGCTGGTCGGCCTCCTCGCGCTGCGGGTCATGCCCGCGCCCATCGCGCACACGCCCGCGGGTGGCACGCCCGCCATGCCTCGTCCGTCCGTTCCCGAAGCGTCTGCCGTCAAGGAGGAAGCATGAGTTCCGGCCTCTCCCGCCGCGCGTTCACCGAGCGCCTGGCGCTCGCCGCGCTGGCGCCCCTCGCCGGGCTGCCGCCCCTCGGGCTGCCCGGCATGCCGTCCGCGCCCGTCGCGCCCGCCGGTCTGCCCGCCCCGGCCGACCTCGACGCGCTCGCGAAGGCCTTCGCAGACGTGATCCGCGTGCAGTACGGCGACCGGCTCGATGCCGCTGCGATGGACGAGATCACCCGACGGATCAAGGAGCAGCTCGAGCAGGCCGAAGCCCTGCGCAAGGTGCCGCTCGATTATACGGCGGAGCCGGACGTGACCTTCGTTCCGCACGGGGTGGCCCGTGCGAGCTGACGATCTCTCGTTCCTCACGATCCGTGAACTCGGTGCCCTCCTCCGGGCTCGGCGGGTCTCGTCCACCGAGCTTACGCGGCACTTCCTCGACCGGCTGGAGCGGCTGGGCCCGGAGTTCAACTGCGTGGTGACGGTGACGCGGGAGCGCGCGCTGGCGGAGGCAGCCCGCGCCGACCGCGAGATCGCCCGTGGCCATTTCCGCAGCCCGTTGCACGGGATCCCCTACGGCGCGAAGGATCTTCTCGCCGCCCGCGGCGCCCCTACCACCTGGGGCGCGCAACCCTTCCGCGACCAGCTCCTCGACGGCGATGCCACCGTGATCGCCCGCCTGACCGAAGCGGGCGCGGTGCTGTGCGCCAAGCTCGCCATGGTGGAGCTGGCTGGCGGGATGGGCTACAACCAGGCGTTCGCCAGCTTCACCGGGCCGGGAAAGTCGCCCTGGGCGCCGCGCCGCGATCGCTGGTCGGGCGGCTCCTCGAGCGGCTCGGGCGCGGCGGTCGGTGCCGGCCTCGTGCCGTTCGCGATCGGCTCCGAGACATGGGGATCCATCCAGTATCCGTGCGCCTTCTGCGGCACCAGCGGCATCCGGCCCACCTACGGGCGCGTGAGCCGCCACGGTGCGATGGCGCTCAGCTGGTCGATGGACAAGCTGGGGCCGATCGGCCGCACGGTGGAAGATTGCGCCCTCGTGCTGGCCGTCATCGCCGGCCGCGACGCCGAGGACCCCACCGCGATCGCCGGCCCGTTCCGGTTTCCCTCGCCCGAGATCCGGGCCAGGCGTCGTTTCCGCATCGGGCTCCTGGCCGGCACCCTCGAGAAGCTCCAGCCCGAGGTGAAGGCCAACTTCGAGGCGTCGCTCGAGGTCATGCGGGAGTTTGCCGACGTGGTGGACGACCAGGTGAAGCTCCCGGACTTCCCCTACGAGGCGGCGGCCGGCCTGATCATTCAGGTGGAGGGTGCCGCTGCGTTCGAGCCGCTGTTCGAGTCGGGGCGGATCACCGAACTCACCGCGCCCGAGGACCGCATCGGCGGCTACTCGGGGCTGGTGGTGCCCGCCAAGGACTACCTCCGGGCGCTCCGGGTGCGCCGGCCCGCCGGGCTGGCCTTGGACCGGATGCTCAGCCAATTTGATGCTTTGGCCGCTCCGACCCTGCCCACCGTGGCCTGGCCGCTCGACGCCGCCTTCGACAAGGTGTATCCCGAGACGCAGGGGGGCCGGAGCATCGCGGGCGCCGCCAACCTCTGTGGCGTGCCGGCCGTCTTCCTCATGAACGGCACCGGGGAGGCGGGTCTGCCGACCAGCCTCCAGTTCACGGCGCGGGCGGGCGCGGAAGGCACCTTGGTCGAGCTGGCCATGCGGTACCAGGCCCGCACGGAATTCCATCGTATGCGACCGCCGGGGCTGTGAGCGGAACGGCTGCGTTTCCGGTGTGCGCGGGAGCCGGATGATGGTGCTACAGTGGCCCACCTCGTCGGCGGACTTTGCCGATGCCCGGTGGGAGGACATCGCCCCGTATTACCAGGCGCTCCTCGAGCAACCGCTCGAGGGG
>JBMOPM010000009.1:0-19650 GCA_049323575.1 Gemmatimonadota bacterium
CGTGAGTCAGGGAGCGTCCCCGATCGGGGACGGGCCGCTCCATCGTTTGAGACCATGCCGGACCAAAACCTGACGATACTTGGCCGCTCCCCGCGGTTCAAGACCGCTGCCACCGGGTGTGCGACTTCCGTGCCGACTCGGGGGGTCAGTCGGGCCGGCGGGCGGGCTCACTGCAGCCGAACGTATCGACCACGGCGCCCGGCGGAGTGTTGGGGCAGCGGTCAAGCCCGTCCGGCACGCCATCCTTGTCGAAGTCCGTGGGGCAGCCCTGGCGGTTCACCAGCGCGCCCAGGGGCGTGTTGGCGCACCGGTCGCGGTTGTCGGGCACGCCGTCGCGGTCGGCGTCGCTCGCGGGGCGGGAGCCCGGGATGAAGCTCAGGCCGATGCTGGCCATCTTGGTGACGAAGCCCCTGCCGAAGTGCCCCCCGGCGTCGCCCCGGAGCGCGAGGCCGGGCACGAACATCAGGCGCAGGCCGACCCCGGCCACGGCGCCGCTCTTGGCGGAGCACCAGGGGTCACGGGGAGCCTGACAGGCCACGCCGCCGATCTTGTGATACCCGTATCCCGCGTTCACGAAGACCGAGTGGCCCCGGGATCCGAGCGCGAGGTTGTAGAGCAGGCGGCCGCCCACCCCGAACGAGCTGGTCTTGCCGCCGTCGAAGTAACTGGTCATGCCGGTCGTGGCGAACCCGTTGGCCTCGAGCGAGAAGCGGCTGGGCAGCCGGATGCCGATGCTCCCCCCTCCGCCGAAGCCGTGTCCAGCGGGCAGGGAGTTGCCCGGGTCTACCCAGACGCCTCCGGCGGACAGTTCCACGACCCCGGGCATCTGGGCGTGCGAGGAACTCCACGCGCCCATGAAACACAAGGCGACGGCAGCCAGTCCGAGGATGCGCATGGTACCGGGACGATAGGGCCGGAAGGCCGAAGCCACAAGCCGGAGCTTGTGACGACCGACTCGTGACAAGTACCTTGCGACGCGTTCGTCAGCCATGGACACCAGCCCTGGAGCACGTGGATCATGCGGGTCGTCATCGAATACTGCGTCGTCTGAAACTATCAGCCCCGAGCCGCCGGTCTGGCGGCTGAGCTGCGGCAGGCGTTTCCCGATGTCGAAGTGCAGTTGGTCCAGTCCGCCGGGGGCCTCTTCGAGGTGACGGTGGACGGGGAACTGGTCTTCTCGAAGAAGGCGCTCAAGCGACACGCGGAGCCGGGCGAGATCGTGCAACTCATCCAGCGGAGGATGTCGTAGGTCGCTGACCGTGCCATGCGCATTGCCATTTCCACCGGAGGCGGTGACGCCCCGGGCCTGAACGCCGTCATCCGGGCGATCGTGCTGTCGGCCCACCAGCGCGGCTGGCAGTCCTACGGCATTCACAAGGGATACGATGGCCTGCTCGCGGGGGACGGGGTCAGCTTCCTCGGCCCCGAGCAGGTGCGGGGCATTACCCATCTCGGTGGCACCATCATCGGGACCACCAACCGGGGGAACCCGTTCCGCTGGCCCACGACGGATGCCGCGGGGAATCCGGTCGAGGTGGACCGCTCCGACGACCTGATCGCCGCGTTTCGCGCGAGCGGTTTCGACGCCCTGGTGTCGATCGGCGGCGAAGGCAGCCTCAAGATCGCCTACGACCTCTGGCTCAAGGGGCTGCCGGTGGTGGGCGTGCCGAAGACGATCGACAACGACGTCTACGGCACCATCGCCACGTTCGGCTTCGACACGGCGGTCACCACGGCCACCGAGGCGATCGACAAGCTCCACTCCACGGCCGAGAGCCACGAGCGCGTGATGGTCGTGGAGCTGATGGGACGGGACGCGGGCTGGATCGCGCTCCACAGCGGGATCTCGTCGACGGCGGACGTGATCCTCATCCCGGAGATCCCGTTCGACATCGCCAAGGTGTGCGACAAGATCATGGAGCGCGAGCGGCGCGGCCGCAAGTTCAGCATCGTGGTCGTGGCGGAGGGAGCGAGACCCATCGGTGGCGACAAGGTGCTGGTCGAGCGGCGGAACGTGGGCACGGTGGACCGGCTGGGCGGCATCGGGAGCCGCGTGGCCGCCGCCATCACCGAGCGGACCGGCAAGGAGACGCGATCGCTCGTGCTGGGCCACCTGCAGCGTGGCGGTTCCCCCACCACCCACGATCGCCTGCTGGCGCTCCGCTTCGGCACGGCCGCGGTCGCGGCGATCGCGGACGGCGCCTTCGGCCACATGGTGGGATACGACCCGCCCTGCATCGTGCGCGTGCCCCTCGCCGAGGTCGGCGGACGGACGCGCCTGGTGCCGCTGGACTCCGACACGCTGCGAACGGCCCGCGAACTGGGCATCAGTCTGGGGGACTAGACGTGCGCGCGGGCAAACGGCGGAGGATGGGGCTGCCGCCGAGCCGACGAGCGAGCGCTCGTCGCGCACCCTCCGGATGAGGACGGCCCGTCACGCGCCGCGCACCTCACCGCTCACGGCCTGCCGCTCCCGTCAACGACCAACCGACCAACCATCGTCGACCGCGCTTGAAATACCCGGTATCCAGAGTCGAGCCCGTCATCGACGTCCTCCATGGCCAGCAGATCATTGATCCCTATCGCTGGCTGGAACAGGGCGACCACCCCGACACTCAGGCCTGGACGGCGGAGCAGAACGCGTTCACCCGGGACTATCTCGCGGCCTATCCCGGCCGCGAGGCCATCCGGGCGCGCCTCGAGCAGCTGCTTGCGATCGGCCACATCGGCTGTCCCGTGCCACGCCGGGGCCGGTACTTCTACGAGCGGCGCGACGCGGGACAGAACCAGCCGGTGCTGTACGTCCGCGAAGGACTGGAAGGGCCGGTCCGCGCGCTGCTCGATCCCAATACCCTGAGTGCCGACGGGACCACCGCGCTCGACTGGTGGTTCCCCAGCGAGGACGGGAGGCTCTTGGCCTGCGGCATCTCGGAGCACGGCAGCGAACTGAGTACGCTTCGCGTTCTGGACGTTGCGACGGGCGCCCTGCTGCTGGATCGGATTCCTCACACCCGCGCCGCATCGGTCGCGTGGCTGCCGGACGGGAGCGGGTTCTACTACACCCGCTATCCGGCCCGCGGCGACGTGCCCGAGGGCGACGAGCGGTATCATCGCGCGGTCTGGCTGCACCGCCTGGGCGACGATCCGGCCGCCGACGCCCTGATCTTCACGCCGGGCGCCAAGGAGCACTGGCCCAGTGTCTCGCTCTCGCCCGACGGGCGTTGGCTCCTGATCGCGGTGCACCGCACCTTCGACCAGTCCGACCTGCTGCTCCAGGACCGGATCGCCGGCACGCCGCCGGTGCCGGTCGCCGTCGGGCTCCCGGCGATGTTCGACGGCGAGGTCATCAGGGGCCGGCTGTTCGTGCGGACGAACCTGGATGCGCCCACGTACCGGCTGTTCGTGGCCGATCCCACGGCGCCGGCGCGGGAGCGCTGGCGGGAGATCGTCCCCGCTCGGCCGGACGCGGTGCTGGAGCGATTCGTGGTGGCCGGCGATACGATCGCCCTGCACTACGTGCACCGGGCGGCCTCCCGCCTGGCGCTGGTCGGGCTCGACGGCGGCACCCCGCGGGATCTGGCACTGCCCGCGCTCGGCACGGTGCGCGGGCCGGGCGCGGAATGGGACGGCGACGAGCTGTTCTACGGCTTCTCCTCGTTCACGGTGCCGCCCCGGGTGTACCGGGTGGACCTGCGCAGCGGGCAGCAGTCGGTGTGGCAGGCGATCGAGGCGGACATCGATCCATCGGGGCTGGAAGTCCATCAGGTGACGTACTCATCGAAGGACGGCACGCCGGTGACGATGTTCCTCGTGCACCAGGCGGGCCTCGTGCGCGACCGCAGCCATCCGTGCTACCTGACGGCGTACGGCGGCTTCAATGTCAGCATGACGCCGGGCTTTTCCCGCTCCCTCTGTGTCTGGCTCGAGCGCGGCGGGGTCGTCGCCATTCCGAACATCCGGGGCGGTGGAGAATACGGGGAGGCGTGGCATCAGCAGGGCATGCTGGGCCGGAAGCAGAACTCGTTCGACGACTTCCTGGCCGCGGCGGAATGGCTGATCCGGGAGGGCTACACCCGGCCCGAGCGGCTCGCGATCGCCGGCGGATCCAACGGCGGGCTCCTGATGGGGGCCGCGCTGACCCAGCGGCCCGACCTCTTCCGCGCCGTGGTGGTGCAGGTGCCGCTGCTGGACATGCTGCGTTACCATCTGTTTCTGATCGCGCGGCTGTGGATACCCGAGTACGGTTCGCCGGAGGATCCGGAGCAGTTCCGGTGGCTGCTGGCCTACTCGCCCTACCACCGGGTGCAGGAGGGTGTGGCCTATCCAGCCGTCCTGCTCGCCACGGCCGAGAGCGACACGCGGGTGGATCCGATGCACGCGCGGAAGATGGCGGCGCGACTCCAGGCCGCCACCGGCTCGGCCCGGCCGATCCTGCTGCGCATGGAGGAGCGGGCCGGCCACGGCGCGGGCAAACCCGTCAGCAAGGTGCTCGACGAGCTCACCGATACCTGGACCTTTGTCTTCAAGGAGCTGGGCCTATGAGCCGGCGCTCCCGCATGACCCCGATGTCTCACCCCGACGCGTGGCTGGCGCTGCTGCGGATCGCGACCGGCCTCTACTTCGTGAAAGCGTTGTGGACCAAGCTCACCATCGGCTTCGTCGGGGGCGTTTTGCCGGGCCTCTTCGTGCAGCAGCGCTGGATCACCGTGATGCCGAAGATCGTGGCCAGACAGGCTTCGGAGAACCCGATTCCATGGTACAAGGCCTTCCTCGAGCACGCCGTACTGCCCAACAGCGACCTCTTCGCCATCCTCACGGCGTACGGCGAGGCCGCTGTGGGTCTCGGGCTGGTGCTGGGCGTGCTCAACGGCGCCGCGTCGCTGGTGGGACTGTTCCTCGTGATCAACTACGGGCTTGCCACACAGTGGATGTCCGCGGGGCAGTTCGGGTTCCACTACACGCTCTTCTTCCTGATGATCGCGTTCTTTTTCGCGCGTGCCGGAAGGAAGTGGGGTCTCGACGCGTGGATCGCGGATCGGTGGCCGGACAGCGTGCTGGCCGGGAGGCCGTGGTCATAGCTCGGCTCCCACCTTCTATGGCGCCCTCCCCACGATCACTCCCCACGGCACCTTGCCGGCGGGGATGGTCTTTCTCAGCTCCAGGGTCTCGGCGTCGACCACCGAGACGTCGTCGGACGGGCCGTTAGCGGTGTAGAGCTTGGTACCGTCCAGCGAGAGCGCGATGCCCCAGGGCCGCGTGCCGACCTTGGCGGTCCGGGTCACCGTGTTGGTGGCAAGGTCGATCTCCGACACGGTTCCGCCGCGCCCGTTCGCCACCCAGGCTCTCTTCTGGTCCTTCGACACGACGATGCCCATCGGGCGCGAGCCCTCGGGGAGCCTGATCGTGGCGATGACCTTCCTGGCCGGGACGTCCACCACCGCGACGGTGCCATCCACCTCCGACGTCACATAGGCTCTGGATCCGTCGGCGAGGAAGGCGAGGTCGCGGGGGCGGCGCCCCACCTCGATCGTTGCCGTGATCCGGCCGGTGGCCGCGTCGAACGCGGTGACGTTGTGGTCGGTCTCGCCGGTGACGTAGACCGTCGCGCCGTCCGGGCTCAGCCGCACGCCCTCCGGCTCGCGCCCCACCTTCACCGTCCGCACGATCTGCCCGCTCTCCACGTCCACCACGGTGGCGAGGCCCGCATCCTCGTTGGAGACATACAGCCGCTTGCCGTCGAGGCTCACGTCGAACTGCTCGGGATCGGAGCCGCCCGGCAGCACGCGCAACACCTGGCGGGTCGCGGCGTCCACCACCGCGATGCCATCCTTGCTCTTGTCGGCCTGAAGCTTCTCGCACTCTTCGTCCGGCATGGACGGGGGGCACTTCGGGCTGCCGCTCAGCGCCACGAAGACCGTCCGGCCATCCGGGCTCACCTTCACGCCACGCGGCCTCGTGCCTACCGGGATCGTCGTGATGGCGCTGTCGGTGGCGACATCGATGACGGTGAGGTCGTGCGAGTCCTCGTTGGTCACGTAGGCCAGCTCGCCGCGCGGCGCGGCGGGTGTCGGCTGGGTGGCAGCCGGGGCCGATTCGGCGGTGGATCTGGGAGGCTCGCCGCCCTTGGCGCAGGCGGCGAAAAGAAGGGCGGCCCCCGTGAGAAAGAGGCCGCCGTGCGGCCGAAGCATGTTCTGCATGTCGTCTCCGATCAGAACTTGGCTCTGTCCCTGTTACGTGTGTCTCCGAGGTCCGTCACCGTATCGAGGCCCACGGCCCCGCGGAAGTCCGCGCCGTTCAGGTCCGCCTTGGCCAGTCTGGCCCGGGTGAGGTCGGCGTTCCGGAGGTCGGTCTCCACGAGTTCGGCGTTGCGGAGATCGGCGTCGACGAGCCTGGCCCCGTGCAGGCTGGCGAAAGCGAAATCCGCCTTGTAGAGGTTGGCGCCGGTGAAGTCCGCGCCGGCCAGATCCGCGGTCTGGAACACGGTTCGCATCACGCCCATCGACTGATTCCCCGGATCGGCGCCCAGGTTGGCGCCGGCCAGGCGTGCCCCGGCAAGTCTCGCGCCCTTGAGGTATCCCAGGACCCGGGCCTTCTCCAGCACGGCCTCGCGCAGATCGGCATTCTCCATGATCACGGAGAACAGGCTGGCGCCGGTCAGGTCCGCCTGGCGGAGGTTGGCGGCGCGCAGCGTGGCCAGGTCGAGGTTGGCCCCCCGGAGATCCGCGCGCTCGAGGATGGCGCCGGTGAGATCGGCGGCGAAGAGATCGACGCGAGCGAGGTTGGCGCCGGTCAGGTTGGTACCTCGCAAGTCGACACGGATCAGCCGGGCCTGCTTGAAGTCCACGCCGCCGAGGTCGAGGCCGTGGAGATCCTGCTCGGTGAAATCCGCTGCGGTACCCGGCGTAACCGCCTCGAGGCGCGCCAGGACCATCTCGCGGGTGAACGCCGTGTCTCGTGCCGCGGACGCGGGCGGCCGATCGGCCGGACGGCGCGACCCCGGCGTCCCCGCGAGAAGGCCGGGGGCCCGCACCAGCAGGGCGAGCGCGAACGCGCGGGGCGGGATCGACAGCACCACACGTGCCCGGCCGGAGCGGTGCGCCCGTGGCCGGCAGCGTGAGACGACGAGGGCCCGTGACGCATCACGGGCCCCTCGGGTCATCGCGTCAGCTATTGGCCTTCCGGGCCGGCCGTCCGGGCCCCAGCTTGGCATCGCTGCGTCCCTTCACGTACTTGTAGATGGCCTCGATCTTGTCCATTTCGAGTCCGAGCGAACACCAGGCGGGCATGCCCTTGTCCGGGCGCCCGGCGCAGACCGTCGTAATGAACAGTTCCTTCGTGTTGATCGGGCCATCGGGCTTGAGCGACATGATGAGGTGCGGGGCGATCGTCGTGCCGAGCACGTCCTCACCATGACAGCGGGCGCAATTCAGGTTGTACTGCTTCCACCCCTCGTAGGTCTCCGCATCAACCGTATCCCGCGGGGCCGGGTGCCACTGGTCGCGGAGCTCCTGGGCGGCGGCAATGCGAGGGGCCGCTGCCGACAGGGCGACGGCAGCGGCGCCCGCGGCGACAGCGCGAAGCAGGTGGCGGATCGAGGTGTTCATGCGGTTGGACAGGTCCTTTCGTTTCGTTGAATGTGTGTCGGTGGTCGCTGATCGCGGGCCACCAGTCGCTCCTTGCCGGTAGTCCGGGAAGCTGGCTGGCCAAGGAAACGGATCGCTGGCCAGCGACCGGTCTCCGGCGGTGAGCGGCTAGTGCCGCACCCCGACCCGTCTGGCGGTGTCCGCGGGGATCGGCACCAGCGGCACCCCGAATGAAGTGAGGATCGCCTCCACCTCGCCGCCGTGCGCGTCAAGGAACTTCTGCAGGCTGTCGCGCAGATCGCGGTCCCGGCGGCGCACGGCCATGGAGAGGTTGAAGGCAAACGGCAGTCCGCTGGCAGAATCGACGGCCGGCAACGGGACGACCCGCAGCGGCACCGGGCTCTGTTTCGCGAAGTAGCCGGCGAGCGGTCCCCACACGATGGCGACGTCGATGTCCCGGTTTGCCACCGCGTGGATGATGTCCTCCGGACGGGAGCCGCCCTCGGCGTAGAACGTGCCGAACCCGACCAGGTTGCCGACCACGCCGTGCGCGCTCATCGCCATGGCCGGCGGGGTGTTCTCGGCATCCGAGTTCAGCAGGTGAATCCCGATCTTGAGCGTCTTGAGGCGGGGGTCGTCCAGCGACCGGATATCGAGGTCGCGGTCCTCCCGCGAGACGACGACATACGTGGAGCGGAAGTAGGGGCGGGTGACGGCCGCCATGTCCAGCTCGCTCGGCGCGGTGATGGCGACATCGCAGTAGCCGCCGTTCAGCGCGCGACTGAAGAACCCGCGGCGGACCGGCCACCAGGCGTACTCCACCTTCGCATTCCACGCCTTGCCCAGCAGTTCCGCGATGCGGTTCTCGAATCCCTGACCGAGCCGGTTGGAGACGGGCATGTTGTCCGGGTCGGCGCAGATGCGGATGCGGCCCGGGACGGCCGGCCCGCTCTGCAGCTGGGTTTCCTGGGCAGCCGCGGGGCTGGCCAAAACGGCAAGGCCGAGGACCGGAACGAGACAACGGACGCACTGCCGGAAGCCAGGGAGGGACATGATCATCCTGCGCAATCGTGAAGACGACGTACGCGCACTCCACACCATGATAACAGCAACGGCGCCGCGATGTCTTGGGGGCTGCTGACGAGCCGCCCCGCGGACGTCCGGCGCCGTCTCCATCGAGCCTGCCCTGCGTGAGAAGGGGCCGGGCGTGCCCGACCCCCTCCCGTCCTGCGGAAGACCTAGAGGCTGAACACCGTCAGCACACCACCCTGGGTGCTGAAGTTGCCCGCGTCGCCGAAGGCGCCAAGCGCGCCCAGACCCGCCGTCGGATCCTCGGCGCCGATGCCGGCGGCCACACCGATGCCGGCCCAGCCACCGATGCCCGAGAGCACGGCGACGTACTGCTTGCCATCCGGGCCGGTGTAGGTCATCGGGTTGCCGATGATGCCCGACGGCGTCTTGAACTTCCAGAGCTCCTTGCCGGTCTTCTGGTCGACCGCCTTGAGCCAGCCTTCCATCGTGCCGTAGAACACGAGGCCACCGGCCGTGGCGAGTGCGCCGCCGTACGCGGCGAGGTTCTCCTTGATCTCCCAGACGACCTTGCCCTTCATCGGATCCCAGGCGATGAAGCGGCCGCGGTGGCCGCCCGGGCCCGGGAACATGCGCACGATCGCGCCGACGTAGGGCTGGCCGGCCGTGTACTTCACTTCGACGCCCTCATAGTCCATGCAGATGTGGTTCGCCGGGACGTAGAAGAGGCCGGTCAGTGGCGAATACGCCGCGGGCTGCTGGTCCTTGAAGCCGATCGCGGCCGGGCAGATGCCTTCGGTGTTCTTCTTCGAGGTGGTGCCGTAGCGGGGATCGCGGATCGGGACGCCGGTGGTGAGGTCGACCTTCTTCACCCAGTTGACCGGGCCATAGGGCTCGGCGACGATGACCTTGCCGTTGGTGCGGTCGATCGTGTAGGCGATGCCGTTGCGGTCGAAGTGCGCGAGCAGCTTCTGGCCGTTGGCATCGAACAGGATGTTCTCGTTGACGCCGTCATAGTCCCACTCGTCGTGCGGCGTCATCTGGTACGCCCACTTCGCCTTGCCCGTCTCCGGGTTGCGCGCGAAGATGGTCATCGACCACTTGTTGTCGCCCGGCCGCTGGTCGGGGTTCCAGCTCCCCGGGTTGCCGGTGCTGTAGTAGAAGAGGTTCAGCTCGGGGTCGTAGGAGTACCAGCCCCAGGTCGTGCCGCCGCCCCGCTTCCACTCGTCGCCCTGCCACGTCGAGACGCCCAGGTCCTTGCCCTTGTGCGACGGGTAGTTGACGTTGGCGTCGCCTTCGAGGAGCACTTCGCTGTCCGGGCCGGTGCTGTAGGCGGTCCAGAGGTGCTTGCCCGTGTTCACGTCGAACGCGGACACGCGCCCGCGCACACCGAACTCACCGCCCGAGATGCCGGTGATCACGATGTCCTTGATCACGATCGGGGCGACCGTGATGGTGGCGCCCTTCTTGTAATCGACCGCTTCCATCCCGGCGCCCGAGCGCTCCGGATGCCGAGCCTTCCAGAGCTCCTTGCCGGTCTTCGCATCGAGCGCGACCAGATCGCCCTGGAGCAGGTTGATGAACAGCTTGCCGCTCGGATGATACGCGAGGCCGCGGTTCACCAGGTCGCAGCACGCGATCGGGATCGCGTCCGGCGACTGATTCGGGGTGTGCGACCAGATCTGGGGCGCGCCCGGCTTCGACAGGTCCAGCGCGTACACCTTGTTCGGGAACGAGGTGTGCACGTACATGACGTTGCCGATGACCAGCGGGTTGCCCTCGTGGCCCCGCAGCGTCCCGGTCGAGAACGTCCACGCCGCCTTCAGGTTGGCGACATTGGCCGTCGTGATCTGCTTGAGCGGGCTGAACCGCGTCAAAGCATAGTCACGGCCGGGCATGTGCCACTCCCCGGCGGGCGCGTTGCGAGTCCAGGCGCCGCCTTCCCACGGCTTCGCCTGGGCGTGGACCGCCGTCGCCGCAACCGCTACGGCGAGGCCGCCCACCACCACCTGCTTGGTAAAGCGATTCATACGGACCTCTTGTTGAAGGGTGAATCTCCAGCCAACCGCTCGAACCAACTGAGGATACGACGCGAACCAGCAAACGGACGCGGGCGGACCACGGGCCACGACGTCCGACCATCTGAACGGTGGGCTGCGTTCGACGCGTGGCGCGTCCCAGCCCCCCGCGGCCAGGTGGCCAGGATCGGGGTGCGGGAACACGACACGCGGGTGAGATCAGAGCGAGCGCCCGGGCCAGACGGCCGAGCCGACGAGGGATTGTGAACTTTTTCTCTTGAAGGGATACAGCTAAACGGATCTACCGAGGGATGGGCGCCAACCCGTTGGTCTGGCCGATGATCTGGATGGAATCGGGCCGGGATCGGCTCACGCCAGCAGCGGCGCGTGCGTATCCGGTTACACGCGTCGCAACAGGTCGGTGGAACCCAAGTCTGGGCGATCGTCCATCGATCGCCTCCAGCTCGACGAGCGAACATACCTGCCCTCGTACAACCCTCCCGTCTCCGGACCTGATCGGTACGGAAGACCATCATCTCGCCTGGGGACACGGAGAACCGAATAGTACCAATAGCGCTCGAGGGTGTTCCGCGGAGGGAAGAGCGGTCTTTTCAAGGGCTTGAGACGGAGAACATACATTCCTTGGAATGACCTGTCAATCTGCGTACGCATCCGCCGGGACCCGGCGGATCGCAGCCCCCCGGGCCGCAAACGGCGTTTCCCAGACCCTGCCCCGCGCCCCGAGGAACTGGCGGCAGCGTGCGGCCAGTTCCCGCGCCGCATCGGCGCCTTCGACGATGCCATAGACGGCCGGCCCCCAACTGCTCTGGCCCACCCCGGCGCCGCCCCACGGGCCGCCCATCAGACGGATCAGCTCCTGGGTGGGGCCGGGCGCAAAGATTCCCCCTTGCGCCGGAGCGAACCACGCGCCGGTGATCCGCTGGATCTCGGTCAGCGCCTCGCCGAACCCGACCAGGTCGGCCTCCGCCAGGCAGGGCAGCAGCTTGAGCAGGACGAGGTGGGCCACCCGTTCGGTCTCGGCCACGGGTGGCGGTGGGAGACGGCGGAAGGCTTCGACCTCGGCCTCCCCGCTCAAGCCCGGCACCGCGTCGGGGACCGCCACCACACAACGCCATGACGCCGGCATCTCCAGCCGGGCGAGCAGCGGCCCGACGGTGTCGGTGGCCTCCCGGCGGCCGCCCTCGAGGAGGAATCCGCCGGCGGCAAAGGCCCACGTGCCGATCGCCGAGCGGCGCCCGCGGCCCACCGCCGCAGCCAGTGCGGTCACCTCGGTGGGGAGGTCATACAGGTCGGCCAGGGCCCTGGCGACGGCCAGCGCGAGCTGGGTCCCTGAGCCGAGGCCGGCGTGGGCCGGTATCGCCCGATGCACCACGATGCGGGCCCCGCCCGCCACGCCATGGGCGACCAGGAATCGGCGGGCGAACTCCGCGGCGCGGTCGGCGTCCTCCCCATCGGCGATGATCTGGTCCGGCATCCGCGCCGCCTCCAGCAGGAGCGACGGCGACGGAACGGCCGCCCCGATGCCCCCGAACTTCCGGCCCAGGCTGCCGTTCAGGTCCAGGACGCCGAAGTGGAGGCGAGCCGGCGCCTCGACCAGTACGCGATCCGTCCCGGGAGGCCAGGCGGCGTGGCTCATCGGGCGGCCCCGGCCGATTCCGCCGCGGCGAGCCGGGCCGCTACGTAGTCGGCGAGGAGGGTAAAGGCTTCCCGTTCGCGCGGGCCCGCCGTCTTGTCCACGATGACCCTGAGCCGCTCGTAGTCGGCCCGGATGTCGGCGGGCGGAAGCAGGTGGGTGCGGGTGGCCAGGATGGCCGCCTCGAGCACCGCGTTGCGCGCCCGATTGAAACCGAGGAACTCCCGGCTGACGCCCCGGTGAACCACCTGCGTCTCGATCCGGCTGCGGGGCGGGGTCGCGTCGATCGACTTCACCTCCACCTCGCGCCAGGAGCAGGCGGCCTCGAGTACGGCGCCCCGCACCCGGCTGGCCGGCACCCATGGAAACTGCGGGCTGGCGATGGCGCTCGTGGCGAAGATCAGCACGTCGTCGGTCAGATTGACGACGGCCGCGCCGGTGGCGACGACGTTGCGGAAGGTGGTGGTCTCGAGGAACGGCTTGAGGACGATGCGTTCCTCGTCCCACTCCACACCCATCGGCGCGAAGTTCACGACGCCGTGCTGGTCGAGGGAGGTGACGATGGACTCGATGATCATGAGAGGGGGACGTCGAAGCGGGCCTCGACCTGCGTGAAGGCGAGGACGATGCGGGAGGCGCAGCCGATCACGTGGTGGCCTCCCGGGCGTACGGGTTCAGCTCGGTGTACGGAGGCGCCTTGGCAAACCGCTCGGCGGGGTCTTCGGGCACCTCCACCGGCGGTGGTGCTCCCATCCGGTCGGCGTGCCGGGGCAGGTCGGTGCGCGCGGCCGTACCGCGCAGGAACCGCTCGAGCATCAGGTAGCCGAACTGGCTGAGCACGGACTCCGGATGGAATTGCACGCCCTCCACCGGGTGCGCGACGTGGCGCACCCCCATGATCTCGCTGTCCTCGGACACCGCGGTCACGTGCAGACAGGACGGCACCGATTCCGGTGCGATGACGAGCGAGTGGTAGCGCGTGGCCGTGAGCGGATTGGGCAGATCCTGGAAGAGGCCGGTGCCATCGTGGTTGATGGTCGAGGTCTTGCCGTGCATCGGCCGGCGGGCGCGGACGATCTCGCCGCCGTAGACGGCGCCGATGCACTGATGCCCGAGGCACACGCCGAGGATGGGCGTGACGGCACCGAGCGCGCGGATGACCGCGTTGGAGATGCCGGCCTCGGCGGGCGAGCACGGGCCCGGCGAGATGATGATGTGCGACGGCCCGAGCGCCGCGATCTGCTCGACCGTGATCGCGTCGTTCCTGACGACGACCGGCTCCTCGCCCAGCTCGCGGACATAGCGGGCCAGGTTGTAGACGAAGGAGTCGTAGTTGTCGATGAGGAGAATCATCGTCTCCAGTCACGGGTCGCGAGTTACAGGGGGCGAGCGGCCAGGGCTCCGATCAGTCCGCTCGCCTTGTCCAGCGTCTCGCGGTACTCGAGGTCGGGGTCGGAATCGGCGACGATGCCGCCGCCTGCTTGAAAATACACCGTGTCCCCGCGGGCTACGATGGTGCGGATGGCGATGCTCGTGTCCATCGCGCCGGTGACGCTGAGGTAGCCTACGCTGCCGCAGTAGACACCGCGCGTGGCGGGTTCGAGCTCCGCGATGATTTCCATGGCCCGGACCTTGGGTGCACCGGTGATGGAGCCGCCGGGAAAGGTGGCGCGGAGCAGGTCGATCGCGTCGCGGCCGGGCTCGAGGGCCCCGGTGACGGTGGAGACCAGGTGGTGAACCGTGGGGTGCTGCTCGAGCGTGAAGAGCTGCGGCACGCGCACGCTCCGCGGGAGGCAGACGCGCGAGAGATCGTTTCGCAGCAGGTCGACGATCATCACGTTCTCCGCGCGGTCCTTGTCGCTCTCGCTGAGCGCGCGGCCGAGCATGGCGTCGTGCATCGGGCCGAGGCCGCGGGGCCGGGTGCCCTTGATGGGTCGCGTCTCCACCGAACCATCAGGGTCGAGCTTGAGGAACCGCTCGGGCGAGGCGCTCAGGATCTGGAAGTCGCCCGCGTCGAGCCACGCGGCGAACGGCGCGGGGTTGCGGCGGCGCAGTCGGCGGTACAGATCGAACGGCGCCTCGCGCAGCGGGGCCGAGAAGCGCTGGGAGAGGTTCGCCTGGAAGATGTCGCCGGCCAGGATGTACTCCCGCACCCGCGCGACCGCGCTCATGTAGCCGCGGGGGGTGAAGGTCGAGCGCAGGCCGATCGCCTCCGCGTCCGGAACGCCGAACACGGGATACGTGGCAGGAGACGCGGCCGCTGGCGCGGCACGGGCAGCCGGGGCGGGCCGGGGGAAGGCCTCCCGCCGGCCCGCGGCCTCCAGCCGGGTCCGCACCTCCAGCAGCCGCGCATCCGCGCGCCTGGCCTTGGCCGGCCCGGTCTCCGGCAGGCCGGTCGAGATGAGCCACGCCGCGCCCCGCTGGTGGTCCCACGCGATGACCCAGTCATAGAGACCGAGCAGGAGATCGGGCAGCGCGAGGTCGTCGAATGCGGGGCGCGGGAGCCGCTCGAGGCGCGCGCCGAATTCGTAGCCGATGAAGCCGGCGAGGCCGCCCTGGAACGGCGGCAGATCCGGGTGTGGTGGGGCACGATGCGGGGCGAGGAGGGCTCGGGCCTCGTCCAGGGGATCGATGCTCCGGCCGTCCTGCGGATGGCTCCGGATGACATGCACCGGGTCGGCCATCAGGAACGAGTAGCGGCCGAAGCGCACGGGGGCGGCCGCGCTGTCGAGGAGCAGCGGACAGGGGAGGTCGAGGAAGCACTCCAGGGCCGCGACGGGGTCCGGAGCGGGGTCCAGGGCATGCACGCGGGGCCCGGCCACGCGCGCGGCGGCGAGCGACTCAGTCATCGCGCGCCCTCCGGCGCCGGCTGGCGTCCGAGCGCTGGGTGAGCTTCACGCGCGGGTGCGGCCGGGTCGGCTCTTCCGGCGGGGTGAGATAGCCCCAGGAGAGTTGCCCCTCCTGCCGGTAGGTCTTGCCGAGCGTGATCGCGATCTTCGCCTTCATCAGCTCCTTGCCCAGGTAGAAGGCATGGGTGGCCTCGTCCACGCCGAGCTGGTCGAAGATCTCCTGGATGTCGGTGCCGCGGATGAATCGTTCGTGGTTGAAGACGGTGATCACGTCGCGGTCGGTGAAGATCCGGAAGTTGGGATCGGTCACCTGGGCCTGCAGGGCCCGCAGCTCGGCCTCGGTGTATTCCAGAATCCGGGGGTCCTTGACCGTGACCAGACGGTCGTCGAGGCGCTTGGGGGGCGTGCGATTGGTGACCGCGTGGTACATGAGCCGCCGCGCGATGTCGATCTCCCGCACGGCGCCACGGGCCCAGGGGATCACCTCGGTGGTGAGCACCGCGCGGACGCCGAGTTCCTGGCAGATGGCGATCAGGATCGCGTTGACGCCCGTGGAGTCGGCGGCCGTCAATTCGGTGAGGTTGCCGATACCCATGAGCTGGGGCTTGCCGGGATAGCGACGCGCCACCTCCGCGTAGCGCTCGAGCGAGGCCATGAACCCGAAGCCGATGGGCTCGACGATCGGATCGATGAAATACGGCACGCCCCACCGCTCCAGCGCCGAGAGCGAACGATCCAGCGTGTCGATCCCTTCGCCCAGGTCTGGCACGACCACCGCCGAGGCGCCGGTGCCCCGCAACGCTTCGGCGACAGGCAGGTTGGAGCCGTTGATGCTCAGCACCATGCTGGCCCCGGCCTCCACCGCCCGGAGGATCTCGTCGCGATCGAAGCTGTCGATGCTGACGCGGAAGCCGGCGCCGACGAGCTCGCGCACCACGTCACCCAGCTCGGGATAGGCGAGCCCGGGCGTGCATCCGATGTCGATGATGTCGGCGCCGGAGGCGCGGTAATACTCCGCCATCTGCCGCACTTCCGCGCGCGGCAGACGGGGGGCGTTGTTGATCTCGGCGAGGATCTCGATCTCGTAGCGCCCGTAGTCGGGCGGGGGGCCGTCCTGTCCGAAGAACTGCGGGATCTCGCGCAGATCCTTGGGGCCCTTCATCGCGGGCACGCCGAAGCGCTCGGTGATGACCGCGGGGTCGCCCTCGCACAGACCGGGGATGAGGATCAGGTCGGTCCCGGGTGGAACCGTGAGAAAACGGGCGATCCACGGCGTGGTCATCAGGGCGGCGACCGTGATCTTGAGCACGGCCACGTCGGCGGCGAACGGGCGCGCCATGCCTTCGAGCGTGCGCCGCAGCGCGGGCTCGGCCAGCTTGCCCGTGACGAAGAGGACGCGGCGGACCGGCGGAAGGGCCGGCGCTGCGGCGGTGGATGCCATGCCGATCTTCGATCCTACCGGCGCTCTCCCGACCTCACCCACTTGTTGGGATTGCCCTCGAGTCCGGGGAATCCGGTGGTCGGCCGCCACAGCACGACGTCCTCGATGCGCCGGGCCAGCTCGAAGTCCTTGTCGGTGATGCCGCCGGCGGTGTGGGTCTGGAGCTTCACACCCACGCGGGCCCAGGTGACGGTGAGGTCGGGATGGTGGTACGCCGCTTCCGCCACGTATGCGATGGCATTGACGGCCATGAGCGTCGAGGGCCAGCCATCGGTCTTGTAGTAGCGGCGGATCCAGCCGTCCTCATAGAACCACTCCGGCAGCTCTTTGGCGAGGCGCTCCGCGATCTGGGTTTCGGTATAGGTGGGTTCTTTTTCGCGAGGCATGGCAGGGCTCCAGGTTGCGGGTCAGGGGGCTGCGGTGCGACTCACATCACCACTCCCCCATTGATCATCACGAACTGTCCGGTCATGAACTGCGCGGCGTCGGACGCGAGGAACACGGCGACGCCGGCGACGTCTTCCGGGGTACCCCAGCGGCGAAGCGGTGTGCCGGCCGCCACCTCCGCGCGGTGCTCGTCGTCGAGGTTCGCGCCGAAGGCGGTCTCGATCCAGCCCGGGCCAAGGATGTTCACGCGTACGTGCGGGGCAACCGAGCGTGCCAGGGCCTTGCTGAAGGCCAGCACGCCCCCCTTCGCCGCCGCGAACAGTTCGGGGTTGGTGCCCGGCATGCCGGTGAGAACGTGATCCCACGACATGTTGATGATCACGCCGCCCGCGGGCTGGGAGCGCATGAGCTCGGCCGCCGCCCACGACGCCAGCATGGTGCCCTTGAGATCCACGCGCAGGAGCAGGTCGAGCTTGGCGTTGCGGGTGAGCTGGGCGCCCTGGCCCGTGAGGATGTCGGCGCCGGCGTTGTTGATCCAGACGTCCGCCCGCTCACATTCGCGCCGGACGAACTCCGCGAGGCCGGCCACGGAGGCTTCATCGCCCACATCGGCCTGCGTGACCCAGGCGGAGCGGCCGAGCTGGCGGACGCCCGCGGCGGTCGACTCGGCACCGGCGGCGTTCCGGACCCAGGTGAGGACCACGTCGGCGCCGGCGCGCGCGGCGGCCAGCGCGATCGCGCGGCCGATGCCGCTCGATCCACCGGTGACCACGACGATCTTGCCCGCCAGCGATTGCGCCGTCTTCCCGGTCATGTCCGCCATCCGCTTCCGCCCTTATCTTCAGTCGATTCCGGCGGGACTGTGGATCCCGCGGAAAACATACCGGGAGAGGACCCTGTCACAAGACCGCACTCGCCTGCTCGTGAGCGTCACGGGGCCGCACGAAGTGGCGGCGGCGCTCGCGGGCGGCGCGGACATCATCGACGCCAAGGATCCGCGGGAGGGCGCGCTCGGTGCGGTGACGCCCGAGGTGCTGCGCGCCGTGGAGCGGGCGCTGCCGCCGGAGGCGCCGCTCAGCCTGGCGCTGGGCGACGTGGCCGATGCCGATCGGCTCGACCGGCTGCTCGACGCCCTCGCGCCGGCGCCGCGCCCCGGAGGCACGTTCACGAAGGTCGGCTTTCTGGGCCTGGGCGATCCGGCGCGAGTGGAAGACCTCGCGGCGCGGGCGGTGGAGCGATCCGGAGGCCCCGTGGTGCTCGCTGCGTACGCCGAGGGCGAGGCCATCGGGTGCATGCCTGTCGCGGCCTGGCCTGAGATCGCGGCCCGCGCGGGGGCTCGGGGCGTGCTGGTGGACACGGCCGACAAGCGAGGGCCGGGGCTCTTCGGCTGGCTGCGGCCGGGCGAGGTAACGGCGCTGATCGAGGAGGCCCACGGCTTCGGGCTGTTCGTGGCGCTCGCCGGGCGGCTCTCCCCGATCGATGCCGCGCGCGTCGCGGAACTCGGCGCCGACATCGTGGGCGTGCGCGGGGCGGCCTGCGAGGGCGGGCGGCTGGGCGTGGTGAGCGAGGCGCGAGTGCGGGAGCTGGCGTGGCGCGTCGCGCAGCGCGCGGGCACCGCGGGCCAGTCCGCTTAACCTGCCACGGCCCTGATCAGCGCTTCGCCATCTCCTGCCGCCACGGCGGTCACCTCCAGGTCCGCAGGCCGCGAGTGGGCGAACCGGCGGTCCACCAGGTCCTCCGCCTTGCCCTCGACCGGCTTCACCAGCACGAGACGCGTGGCGCCGAGGACTCCAGCCATCCAGGCCGCAAGCGAATCGCTGGTCGTGTCCCATCCCGGCTCGAAAGGATCGGCGGCGCGAAGCCAGCGGTAGGGAGCGAGCACCGGCACCCGGCCCGCGGCCAGCACCGGGCGCACGTCGGCCGGTGCGTCCACGAGCGAGGCACCGGCGATCCGATCGGCCAGCGCGTGCGCGTACTGGTCCATCCCGAGAATGGCCATCCAATGGGCGGCGGGAGCGCTCAGGCGATGGCGGGCGTCGAAGGCGCGCACCGCGTCGGCGAACGGTCCACCGCCGGGCAGCACCACGATCGGCGCCGACCTCGCGGCCCAGGCGATCGTCTCGCAGGTGGCGGCGAAGCGTCCCTCCTCCGCGGCGAGTCCGCCGCCCACCTTGATCGCAACCAGCCGGGCCACGTCAGTCTCCGAGCGACGATTGACAGAGCAGCGCCACGGCGGCCGCGGGTGCCGTGCGGGCCGCGTCGGGACCGAGCCACGTCGCGAGGTGGATCACCTCGAGACCGGACCGCTCCGCGGCCCGGCGGGCCAGGAAGTCGCCCACGCCGGTGATCACGGCGCGGCCCAGCTCCGGGTGGCGGGCGCGCACGCGGCCGATCGCGCTGGCGATGCGATCCACCTGCGCATCGGCGACGGCGGCGGCGATGCGATCGATGTCGACGTCGCCGAGCATGGTGCGGTCGGCGCAGACGACGCGCGCAAGCCGCTCCCCCGCGTACTCGCGGGTGGCGGGGCGTCTGTCCGGCGGCTCGACGCTATAATCTTCCGGGGCCAGATCCCCCCGCCACAGGTGCGCATCACCCACCAGCGCGAACGCTTCGGCCGAGACGCCCGCGTGGCCATCGCCCAGCGGGACGGTGGAGACTACCGATTCCACCGGCGCGCGCAGGGCGC
>JBMOPM010000010.1:0-1581 GCA_049323575.1 Gemmatimonadota bacterium
CCCGTTCCGCCGGAACCCGCTCGATTCGGTCGAGCGCAGCCAGCGGCTCAGGCAACTCACCGTGCTCACGAGCCAGCGGGACAGTCTGCTGGCGCGGTGGAAGCCACGGCTGGAGCCGGCCAGTCGCTGACCGCCGTCAGTCACGCCCGCGCCCCGCCCCACGGTCGCGCCGACCGCAACGCACTGCTCCCTATCTCCGGCTCACCCACTTCGGAAGCTCCGGCGCCTCGTACGCCCGCATCTGCTCCAGCAGGCGGTGGGCGTCCTCGTCCTGGAGCAGCATGCGCCGGTGCTCCGGCTTGATGAATCCCTCCTGCACGGCCTGATCGGCGAAGCCGAGGAGCGGGTCGTAGTAGTGCGCCACATTGAGCAGGCCGCACGGCTTGTCGTGGATGCCGAGCTGGGCCCAGGTGAGGATCTCGAAGAACTCCTCGAGCGTGCCCAGGCCGCCAGGCAGCGCGATGAACGCGTCCGAGAGGTCGGCCATGCGGGCCTTCCGCTCATGCATCGAGCCCACGACGATCAGGTCGGCGATGCCGGTGTGCGCGACCTCCTTCTCGACCAGTCCGCTCGGGATGACGCCCATCACCCGTCCGCCACGGGCGAGGGCCGCATCGGCCAGCTCGCCCATCATGCCGACACTCGCCCCGCCATAGACCAGGGTGATCCCGGCCTCGGCCAGGGTGGCGCCGAGGTCGCGAGCGGCCGCGGAGTATTCGGGCCGGGCGCCGGAGTTGGAACCGCAGAAGACACAGAGACGTTCGATCGTTCGTGACATGGTCCGGAATCTAAAGGATCACAGAACCGGCTCGTGCAGCTTGACCGGCGTACCCCGGGTGTTCGCGCGGATGTTCACCACTTCGACCGCCAGCGCGAAGGCCATCGCGAAGTACGTGTAGCCTCGCGGAATGTGCTGGTGGAAACCTTCGGCGATGAGGTTCACGCCGATCAGGATGAGGAACGCGAGCGCCAGCACCTTGATCGACGGATGGCGATCGACGAAGTCGCTGATCGGTCCGGACAGCCAGAGCATCACGGCCATGGCGACCACGTTGGCGGCCACCATGATCCACAGGTTGCTGACCATGCCGACCGCCGTGATCACGGAGTCGAGCGAGAAGACCACGTCGATCACCATGATCTGCAGCACGACCCGGCCGAAGGAGCTCGCGGCGGCCTCGAGCTTTGATGCCGTCTCGGGGCCCTCGAGCTTGTGGTGGATTTCGCCGACCGACTTGGCGATGAGGAACAGGCCGCCCGCCATGAGCACGAGGTCGCGTCCGGAGACGTCCTGCTGCAGGACGCTGAACAGCGGCGTGGTGAGCCGGGCCAGCCACGAGATCGAGAAGAGCAGTGCGAGCCGGGTGAGCAATGCGGCCGCGATGCCCGTTCGCCGCGCCTTCGCCTGCTGCTCCCGGGGCAGCCGTCCCGCCAGAATCGAGATGAAGACGATGTTGTCGATCCCCAGCACGATCTCGAGGACCGTGAGCGTGAGCAAGGCGATCCACAGGGTCGGATCTGTCAGCCAGTCCATGTAGGGTCCGAAAGCGTGAAAGAAGACGTGAGTCGCGCCCGGCGCTG
>JBMOPM010000011.1:0-1577 GCA_049323575.1 Gemmatimonadota bacterium
CCGGATCCCGGCCGACGCGGTTGCCCAGCGGGGCCGGCCGGCCGCCGTGGTCCGGCGCCACGTTCACACGACCTCTCCCGGCGTCGGTCCGGCCAGTACTCGGCCACCCGCGCCGGGCTGCCGCACCATCTCGAGGAGGACCATGTCCGGGCTCAGCCTCGCCGCCACGAGCGGAGGGCCGATCGCGCTCGCGGGTGGCAACCTCGGCTACGTCGTCGTCGTCGCGCTGATCGCGCTGGCGGCCCTCGGCGTGGCCTGGTTCCTGGTCCGTGAGGTACTCGCCGCCAGCCAGGGCACCGCACGGATGCAGGAGATCGCCGCGGCGATCCAGGAAGGGGCCAGCGCCTACCTGGCCCGGCAGTTCAAGACGCTGGGCGGCTTCGCCGTCATCGTCTTCTTCCTGCTGTTCCTGCTGCCCGCCGACAGCACCGCCGAACGGCTGGGCCGATCGGTGTTCTTCCTCGTCGGAGCGCTGTTCAGCGCCACCACCGGGTACATGGGCATGTGGCTGGCGGTGCGCGGCAACGTCCGGGTGGCCGCCGCGGCCAACGACTCCGGGGCGCAGCGCGCCACCCGGATCGCCTTCCGTACCGGGGGTGTCGCGGGCATGTTCACCGTGGGATTGGGCCTGTTCGGCGCCGCGGTGGTCGTGCTCATCTACCGCGAGAACGCCCCCAAGGTCCTGGAGGGCTTCGGGTTCGGCGCCGCCATGCTGGCCATGTTCATGCGGGTCGGTGGTGGCATCTTCACCAAGGCCGCCGACGTCGGCGCCGACCTTGTCGGCAAGGTGGAGCAGAACATCCCCGAGGACGACCCGCGCAACGCCGCCACCATCGCCGACAACGTCGGTGACAACGTCGGTGACTGCGCCGGCATGGCGGCGGACCTGTTCGAGTCGTACGCCGTGACGCTGGTCGCCGCGCTGATCCTCGGCAAGGCGGCGTTCGGCACCGAAGGCCTGGTTTTCCCGCTCATCGTGCCGGCCATCGGTGTCCTCACCGCGGTCATCGGCATCTTCGCGGTCTCCCCGCGTCCGGGGGACCGCAGCGGCATGACCGCCATCAACCGTGGCTTCTTCCTCTCCGCGATCGTGTCGGCGGTGCTCGTCGCCGTCGCCGCGTTCCTGTACCTGCCGGCCACGTTCGACCAGTTGACCGGCGGCACGCAGGCCGCCGGTAACCCGCGGGTCATCGCCGTCGTCGCCGTGCTCATCGGCATCGTGCTCGCGGCCGCCATCCAGCAGCTCACCGGCTACTTCACCGAGACGTCCCGGCGTCCGGTGCGCGACATCGGCAAGACGTCGCTGACCGGGCCGGCGACGGTCATCCTCGCCGGCATCAGTGTCGGCCTGGAGTCGGCGGTGTACTCGGCCCTGCTCATCGGTGTCGGTGTGTACGCCGCGTTCCTGCTCGGCGGCGGTTCGGTCATCGTGTCGCTGTTCGCGATCGCCCTGGCCGGCACCGGCCTGCTCACCACCGTCGGCGTCATCGTGTCGATGGACACCTTCGGGCCCGTGTCGGACAACGCCCAGGGCATCGCCGAGATGTCCGGGGACGTGCACGGGGAGGGCGCGCTCA
>JBMOPM010000012.1:0-1575 GCA_049323575.1 Gemmatimonadota bacterium
GCCTTGGCGCCTCAGGAGAGAGGGGTGGCGGGCGCTCAGCGAGTGCCGCTCAAGTATTTTTTTCAGGCGCTCGTCAAAGCGCCCGCCGCGGCGGTTTTGGGCTTCCCGCCCCGCTGCGGACCCGTGGGCAGGGATCGGCGCGCTGCGCCTCTATCCTGCTTCAGCTCCTTCTTCGCCGCCGCCGCAGCATCCCTGCCGCGGTGGGGTGCAGCCCTTCTCCACCGCTCCGTCGCCGGAGCCGGATCAGGGCGGAGTCTGGCCCACGTCCCCGACACCCAGGCTTCTCAGGGCCACAGGGCAGCCGGTCGTAGTGCCGGCCCGCGGGTTACGAGCCTCCCGACGGTCCGGTTGCGAGCCGGGCCGGCAGGCGCCGCTCCCAACCCCACGCACAAGACGCCTCATGAGCGCGCCCCTTTGCGGGCCGGGATGAGACGATGATACGCGCGGTTTTCCGGAGGGGGATAACTTCTTTTCGAGGGGAGGTGGATGAGCACCGGCGAGCGGAACCGCACCGCCTGTCATCCCCGGCGAGCGCCGAAGGCGCGAGGGAAGGGGACCCAGTAAACGACGAAGGTCAAGGAATGGGCACGGGCGGTGAGGCAGGGCGCGGGAACGCCGGGCGGAGCAAGTGCACCTCCGAGAGGCTGCGCCTTGTTCATCGTCGGCATCGTTTACTGGGCCCCCTTCCCTCGGCCCTTCGGGTCGCGCCGGGGGTGACAGCCGGCGCAAGGCCCTTCGGGCCTCGCCGGGGGTGACAGCCGGTGCGTGGCTCGAGCGCCTCACCACGGCGGCACCCGCGTGGGCACGCGGCCGAAGCCGCTTCGCCCACCCTGCACTGCCGGACGGCGCGCCCCGCGAGGGAGCAGCCTCAGATCGCCGAGCCGTCCATCTCGCCGGGCGGCTCGCCGGCGGCGACCCGGACCGAGCGTAGCGCCGGCAGGACCGCGGGAAGCGGCATCCATGAGACGAGCTCCGCCTCGGCATAGACGATGCGCGCGTCCGGTCCCGAGTCGGTCGCAAGCCACCCGGCGGCATCGGCGACGCCGGGCCGCGCCCATTTGACGACGTCGACCTCGGCCGGGCCCTGCTCGCCCGCCCGGACCGTCACCAGGATCCGGGTCCCGTCCCGCGGTGCGGTCGCCATCGGCTGCCAGTCCGCCGGCTCGTTCGCTCCCATGCGCGGCTCCCTCTCATCCTCTCGACGAAGATGGAGCGCAACCGGATCGCGAGCAAGCCCGGCGGGGCCGACGGCGACGCGCCGGCGACGTCTCAGGCGCGGTAGGCCGCCGCGAGCTTCGCCGAGTCGGTGAACTCGCGGAACTTCGCGATCCTGCCGTCTCGGAAGGTGAAGGCCATCGCCCACTCGGTCGCGACCTTGCGGCCGCTCCGGTTGAAGGTGAGGACGTAGCGGCCGAGGCAGACGACCGTGTCGCCGTTGGCGAGATAGGTCTCCGGCGTGAACTCGTTGATCGTGTGCGCCTCGAGGATCGTGCGGAAGAACTGCTCGACCCCGGCAGGGCCGTGGAACGGCGCGAAGGCCGGGAAATCCGCTACCGGGCCGATAGCCTGCCAGTC
>JBMOPM010000013.1:0-1572 GCA_049323575.1 Gemmatimonadota bacterium
CCGTTAACCCGGGAAACGACGGAGGCTATCGATGACAGCCAAGGATCGGGTTCGGCAGGAACTCGAGGACAAGGCGCTGAAGGTTCAGAATGCCCGGGAAGCCGCCGCCGCGCCGGACGCGTCCGAGCGGGAACGGGCGGATCTGAAGCTGATGGAGCAGGAACTGCTCGCGGAACGTCAGAAGGCCAAGCGCGGCGAGCATTCCGCCAAGGCGAAAGATGCCCCAGACACGGAAGACAAGAAGCTGGATGCCGCGCTCAAGGATTCGTTCCCCGGCAGCGATCCGGTTTCTTTCCTGGAGGCGGCCCCGAAGCCCGAGCCCAAGGGGACAAAGCGCGACTGATTTGTCTACCAGATCATGCGGACGCCGGCGGTCAGCGCGTGGGCGCTGTCCTGTCCGGCGACGAGGCCCTCGTAGCGCAGGTAGAGGTTCGTCGCCTCGGCGACCGCGGTGTTGGCCGCGAAGCCCACGATCGCCCCGTCGCGCTGCGGCGAGATCCCGTACGTCGTGAAGGGCATCGCCGGCGCCCCCGCCAGCGTCGCCGTCACCGGACGGCTCACGTCGGCGTATTCGTAGCTCCAGCCCAGCCGCAGCTGCAGCGCCAGCCTCTCCCGCCACCCCAGGTCCACCGACCCGCCCAGCTGCGCCCCCAGCACCGACCGCAGCGAGGTGGTCGTCTGTTGCGCCACCGTCAGGTCCAGCGACTGCGCGCCGCTCTCCGTGAAGCCGTTCTGCGTGCCCGTGTAGCCTTGCAGCCGCGCGAACGGCGTCACGAACGCATTCGCCGCCGTGCCGACCTCGAAGCGGTACCCCGCCTCGAGCTGCCCGTACCATTGGCTGGCGCCGGTCTGCCCCAGCGCCGTGCGCGGCTGCAGCCCCAGCAGGCTGATCTGCCGCCACATCTGGTTCCAGCTGTAGGCATAGCCCGCCAGCGCATCGGCATAGACCGGGCCCTGCGCGTAGGTGCCGTACAGCCCCACATTGAAGGTGTCCGTCCGCCCCTGGCCCGCGAAGCCCGACACCCACTGCGTGCCCGTCGAATAGCCCGTCGTCACGCCGACCCGCGTCCCCGGCCCGACCAGACGGTCCAGCCCCGCCGCGAAGCCGCCGACATTGTAGGTCACCGCGCCCGTCGGCTGGCTGGCCCCGATCGTGCCCAGCCCGCCCAGCGCCCCGCCCCAGGCGCCCCACAGTGCCGGGGACGCGCAGGCCACCTCGCAGGCCTCCGCCAGCGCCACCCGCGTGCCACTCGTCGCTCCACCACCCGTCTGGCCCGCGAAGTTGTTCATGAAGAGCTGCGCGCCCTGCACCATGAAGCTCGAGAAGCCCGCATAGTTGTTGCCCGACAGCTGCTGCAGCGCTGCCTGGGCCTGGGCCGTCGAGGTGGTATTGAAGGCCAGCGCGCCCAGCACGGTCGCGAAGTCGCCGCTGGCATTGGTGACGTTGGCGTCCAGCACGGTGCCGACGGCGGCTTGCGTCGGCGTTGCCGCCGCGGCCGCGAAGCCACCGATGTCGAGCGTCAGGTAGGCGTTGTTCGCATCGTAACTCAGGCTCGACAGCAGGAACGGATA
>JBMOPM010000014.1:0-19372 GCA_049323575.1 Gemmatimonadota bacterium
GCCAGCGTGATCTTCCATCGGGAGGTGTCGCGCAGCCCGCAGTTGTTCGTGGTGGACGTGGCCGGCCGGCGGGTGCGCCAGTTGACGTCGCAGGGGCGCAACGAGGACGGCACGTGGGCACCGGACGGTCGCCATGTGGCCTTCATTTCGGACCGCTCCGGCCGCCGCCAGATCTGGGTGATCGACCTTGAAACCGGGCGTGTCCGCCAGATCGCGACGCCCGGTGCGGCTCGCCTTCCCTCGTGGTCGCGCCGGTTTGGCGCGGTCCCGCTTCCCTGAACCCTGATTGTCCCGGAGATCAATGATGCGATCTGTGGCCCTGGTCTCGTCGGTCCTGCTGCTGGCATTCGCCGCCGGCGCGTGCAGCAAGAAGCAGCCCGAGCAGCCCGCCCCCGTCTCCGCCCCGGCCGACGACGCTGCGGCCCGGGCCCGGCAGGATTCGATCGATGCGGCCAATCGGGCGCGCGCGGAGGCCGAGGCCCGCGCCCGCGCCGAGGCCGAGCGGGCCGCCGCCGAGCGGGCCCGCGCGCAGCTCGCGGCCGATCTCGCCGCCCTGATCCACTTCGATTACGACCAGGCGGTCATCCGCCCGGAGGATCAGGCGATCCTCGACCGCAAGGCGGCCATCCTGGCGGCCAATCCGTCGCTCCGCATCCGCATCGCGGGCCACTGCGATGAGCGCGGCTCCGACGAATACAACCTGGCGCTGGGCAATCGCCGCGCGACGGCGGCCAAGCGTTACCTCGAGAGCAAGGGGGTCGCGGGCAGCCGCATCGAGACGGTCTCGTTCGGCGAGGAGAAGCCGCTCAACCCGGGTCACGACGAGGCGGCATGGGCGCAGAACCGGCGGGCGGAGTTCGAAATCATCGGCGGCGACGCCGGCCAGCTCGTCGCGCCGCGCTGATCGTGCGCGCGCGCTGGTTGCCGCTCGCGGCGGCGCTCGCCGCCGCGTGCGCGACGCCGGGTCAGGTGCAGCGGGTCGAAACCGCGGTGAGCGCGCTCCGCTCCGAGAGCGCGCGCCGCGACTCGCTGCGCTCGCGTCAGCTGGCCGACCTCATCGCGCTCGAGCGCCAGATCCAGGATTCGCTGGCCGCGGTGCAGCGGGCGTTTGCCGCCTTCCGCGGCCAGACGGATGCGGATCTCTACTCGGTGCGGCAGCAACTGGTGCAACTGCAGGAACTGGTGGGCCAGAGCCAGCGCCGGCTCACGGAGCTCCGCACCCAGCTCGAGGCCCGGGCGGAGGGCATGGCAATCGCCGTCGCGACGCCCGAGCAGGCCGGCGCGGGCGACCAGCCGGGGGCCGGCACGCCGTCGGCCGAGCAGATGTACGAGACCTCGCTGGCGCAGCTCCGGCGCGGGAGTCCGGGCACCGCGCGCGCCGGCTTCCGTGAGCTGCTGCGCGCGTGGCCCACGAGTCCCCTCGTGCCGGACGCGACATACTTCCTGGCCGAGACGTTTGCCGTGGATGCGCCCGACTCGGCGGCCGTGCTGTACGCCGAGGTCGTGGAGAAGTATCCGGCGTCGTCGCGGGCGCCCACCGCGCTCTACAAGCTCGGGCTCCTGGCCGAGCGACGGCAGGACAGCGCCGCCGCGCGGCAGACGTACGAACGCGTCGTCCAGCGCTATCCATCCTCCGACGAAGCCGCCCTGGCCCGCGAGAAACTGAAAGCACCCCGCTGAGTCCGGCGTCCGACCGCCTATGAACCGAGCCGCAGGTGAGATGCCCTTCCTCGACCACCTCGAGGAGCTTCGGACGCGTCTCATCCGCATCCTGCTGGCGGTGCTCGTCGGGTTCGTCGTGGGCTTCTTCCTGGTCCAGCAGTTCAACCTGGTGAGCCGCCTCAAGACGCCGATCGCACCATACCTCGCGGCCAGTGGCGGCAAGCTGGCCGTGCTGAGCCCCACCGAGCCGGTCATGATCGTGCTCAAGCTGGGGTTCGTGCTCGGGCTCGTGCTGGCGTCGCCCGTGATCATCTGGCAGATCTGGGCGTTCGTGGCGCCCGCGCTGTACGAGCGCGAGCGCAAGGCCATCCTGCCGGCGCTGATCGCGGGGCTTGGCCTGTTCCTGGTCGGCGCCGCGGGCGGCTGGGTGTTCGTCGTGCCACGCTCGCTGGACGTGCTCTTCAGCTTCCAGTCGGACGCGCTGGCGCCGGTGATCACCTACGACGCGTACTTCGACTTCGTGCTCACGATCGTGCTGGGGCTCGGGCTGTCGTTCGAGCTGCCGCTCGTGATCGTGATCCTCGCCGCGCTGGGCGTGGTGACGCCCGCAGGGCTGAACCGGTTCCGGCAGTACAACGTGGTGCTGGCGTGCGTGGCGGGCGCGTTTCTCTCTCCCGGCACCGATGTCCTCTCGATGCTGATGATGACGATCCCCCTGCTTCTGCTCTACGAGGTCGGGGTCGTCGGCAGCATCGTCATCCATCGCCGGCGCCGGAAACGTGCGGCGGCGGCCACGGGGCCGACCGCACTCCTCCTCGCGTTGCTGCTGCCGCTGGCCGCCCCCGATCTCACGGCGCAGGAACCCGCGATCCGCCCGCCGCCCCTGACGCGGGCGGATTCGCTGCGGGCCGATTCGCTGGCCCGCGACAGCGTGCGGGCCCGCTCGGCGCAACGGGCCATCGACAGCGCCACCGCGAAGCGGATGGGGCTGCCCACCGCGCCGGTTCGCGCGTTGCCGGCGCCCGACACCGTCATCGCCGGGCTGCTGCAGTTGCGCGGGTTCGTCGTGACCCGCTACATGGCCGATTCCGCCACGCTCCTGGCCGACGCGAAGCGGATCGAGCTCAACGGGGCGGCCCTGACCGAGCGGCAGAAGTCGGTGCTCGAGGCGGAGCGCATCACGTACGACGAGCGGCAATGCCTGCTCGACGCCACCGGCGACCCGCACCTGTTCGACAAGGACCAGGTGGTCGTCGGCGAGCGGGTGCGCTACGATACCTGCATCCGCCGCGGCGTGGTGAACGCGGCGCTCACCAACTTCAAGGAGGGCGGCACCGTCTGGTTCCTCCGGGGCTCGGTCGCCCAGGACTCGACGGCGCGCCGGCTGTTTGCCGCGTCCGGCGAGTTCACGAGCTGCGACCTGCCTGTGGCGCACTATCACTTCGGCGTCAAGCAGGTGAAATGGATCTCCCAGACCGTCATGGTGGCGCGGCCGGCCGTGCTCTACGTGCGCGACGTGCCGGTCCTCTGGCTGCCGTTCATCCTGCAGGACGCCCGGCCCGGCCGCCGCTCCGGCATCCTCGTGCCGCAGTTCGGCATCAACGACATCGTGCGGCCCAACGGCGACTACAGCCGCCAGATCACCAACATCGGCTACTACTGGGCGCCGAACGACTACATGGACGTCACGGCCCGCCTGGACTGGTTCGCCAATCGGTACACGCAGTGGGGCCTGGTCGCCAACTACAAGTGGCTTGATCAGTTCCTCGAGGGCTCGGTGGCGTTTACCCGCACCATCCAGAGCGGCGGCGGCGCGTCGAATCGGATCCAGTGGCGTCACACCCAGCGGTTCAACCTCAGCACGACGCTCAACGCCCTGCTCGACTACGCGACCGACACCCGCGTGATCGGCAACAACGCGATCGACCCCTACCTCAACACGCGGAAGCTGAGGAGCAACGCCAACTTCCAGCGACGCTTCCGCTGGGGCACGCTCAATCTGGGCGGGAGCCGTGACCAGAACCTCTCGGACGGCAGCGGGACGGAGGTGCTGCCGTCGCTCACGCTGTCGCCCAAGCCGCTCGACTTGGGCAGCAACGTCACCTGGTCGCCCGGGCTCACGTTTACCCGCGACCGCCAGTTCGGACGGCAGCCCCAGGGCGGCCCCATCGTGGTGCCCGACGGGCTGGGCGGGCTCGACACGCTCGACCGGAAGAGCTCCAGCCGCACCATGTCGCTCAACATCGACACGCCCGTGCGGCTGTGGACGTTCAACTGGCGCAACAGCCTGAGCTACGTGGACCGGGCACAGACCGGCCGGCAGATCGTGACCGTGCGCGTGCCCGACACCACCACGGCCAGCCCCAACGACTCGATCACCGTGAGCCGGGTGGTCAACGGCGATTTCGAAAGCGCCCTGAGCTGGGACACCGGCATCAACCTGCCGCTGCTCTTCCGGCGCACCTGGAAGGTCCAGCCCTCCGTCAACGTCACCAACGCGATCCAGGGCCAGCCCTTCCTGATCCGCAATCGGCTCACCGCGGGTGACTGGGTAGCCCAGCCGAAGCGATTCACATTCGGCCTGAGTACCACGCCGACGTTCTTCGGCTTCTTTCCCGGCTTCGCGGGGCTGTCGCGCATCCGGCACACGTTCCAGCCGACCATCACCTACCAGCTCGCCCCGGCGACGAGCATCCCGCGCGAGTTCGCCCGCGCCATCACGCCCCCGGGGCAGCAGCCGGTCCTGCGGGCGGCGCCGCAGCAGTCGATGAGCGTCGGCATGAGCAACGTGTTCGAGGGCAAGGGGAAGCCCGCGCCGGGCGACACGGCCCTCGTGCCCGAGGTGCGCAAGATCCGTCTGCTCAGCATCAGCACGAGCGCGCTCACCTACGACTTCGAGCAGGCCAAGCAGCCGGGCCGCACGGGGTGGACGACGCAGTCGATCTCCAACTCGTTCCAGACGGACCTGCTGCAGAATTTCACGCTCACCATCGCCCACGACCTGTGGGAGGGCGCCGTGGGGAGCGACACGGCCCGTTTCAAGCCGTTCCTCTCGAGCGTGAGCGCGAGCTTCGGTCTGTCCGCCCGCACACTCTACGCCGTCGGCCGGCTCCTCGGGCTGACCCACAAGACGGTGGCCGGCGGCGGCGCCCCGTCATCGACCTCGTCGGTGGGTGGAGTCTTCGGCCCGCGACAGGGCGCTTTCTTCAGCCCGTATCAGAGCCGCCTGGGCCGCCAGTTCGAGGCGAACGTCAACTATACGCTGTCGCGCGCTCGGCCCATTCCCGGCTCGGCGTTCAATGTGCCGGCCCAGTCGAACGTCAGCTTCAGTACCTCGTTTTCGCCGACGGCGTTCTGGTCGGTGAGCTGGCAGACCAACTACAACTTCACGAAGGGCGGGTTCGAGGAGCAGATCGTCCGGCTGGAACGCCAGCTCCACGAGTGGCGGGCCAGCTTCAACTTCACCAAGAATCCCAACGGCAACTTCGCCTTCTATTTCCAGATCGCGCTCATGGACCTGCCCGAACTCAAGTTCGACTACAACCAGACGACCATCCTCCAGTAGGGCGCGCCGTCCTCCCCTGTGGACGCTACCTGGCCCCGTGGCGTCCCCCATTGTCGTCGCCGGCGGTCTCGCACGGCTCCAAACCCCTGAACTGGCGCGCTTTGCGCCCATGCCCGCGGTCTGGCACACCCAATGCCTTCAGTGATTCCTGACCGTCTCTCGGAGCCGCGTGGGTGCCAATGCGTATACCAACTCGCATGCGTCACGTCCTGGCGCTCGCGGCCGGCCTGGCCGCGGCGGGCTGCAACTCCGACGATGGCTTCGGCCCCGGCGGGCCCGGCCTTCCGCCCCCCACCAACTTGCGCTACACCCTGGAGCCGAGCGGCACGCCGGGCGAGCCGAGCGGCATCCTGCTGCACTGGGACTTCAGCAACGATCCGGCACTGCGAGTCTGGCACGTGTACTCGCGGGCGTCGCAGGGTCAGGCGTTCAGGCTGCGAGGGTCCACCACCTCCAACAGCTTCCACGACGTGGGCATCCCGCACCTCGAGTACTACGTCACCGCCGAGGATGCCGCCGGCGTGGAGAGCCCGCCGAGCAACGTGGTGACGATTGACGAGCGACTGACCCTGCCGCACCCCCAGACGCTCGCCACCATCACGCTGAACGGCGCGATCGGGCTCACCTGGGATGATGCGCCCGCGCGGGCGAATCCGCCGCGCTTCGGGTTCTATCGCGTCTACAGTGCGTCCTACGACCTCGACCGGGGTCTCTGCCTCGACGATTGGGCGGTGGAGGGCACCACGGTGTCGCCCGAGTTCGTAGTGGGCGCGCTCACCAACGGCGTGCCGCTCTGCTTCGGCGTTTCTGCCGTGAGCATCGAGGGCTACGAGAGCCTGTGGTCGCCGATCCGGTCGGACACGCCGCGGCCCGACGCCCGCAACGTGGTCATCTGGGTGCGCCAGGCGAATCCGGGTCAGAGCGGCTTCCGCTTCTGGCGCGACGGGAACGGCGACGGCCGGGCGCAGTCGGCCGAGCTGGGGGTGATCGGGTCGGGCAACGCCACCGATATCGATTTCTACGTGGACCGCGATCCTCAGGGCCGGCTGTTCCTGGTGCCGGTCAGGACGGGCACCGGCGTGCTGCGCTATGGCACTGCGCCGATCGCCGATCTGACGTCGATCGACGTCGCACCGGTGGGCGTCTACAGCGCCCAGCCCGTCGAGGCGCTGCCCGGCTGGGGCTACGTGTTCCAGATGAGCGGCGGCGACGGGTTCGCCCGCTTCGGCGCCCTGCGCCCCTCGCATGTCGGCCGCGACTTCGTGATCGTGGACTGGGCGTTCCAGACCGACCCGGGCAATCCGGACCTCGTGCGGGCGCGCTGAGCGCGGGACTCGTCCGTCGTCCCGGCATCGGGGGCGACCGCAGCCTCGAGGCGGCCTCGCGCGGGACCCCGTCGATCCCCTGGGGGCCTGATGGGCGCGTCCCGGCCGGGCGGGGCGCCTTACGGCTGATCCGCCTCCCCGCGTATCTTCCAGCCCGCCATGACGACACTCCTCCTCGACGGCTCGTCCCTCACGCTCGCCGATGTCGTTCGTGTCGCCCGCGACCCCTCGGTCAAGGTCGCCATCCAGCCCGCCGCCCTCGCCGCGCTGGAGCGGAGCCGGGCCGGGGTCGAGGCGTCGATCGCGCGCGGCGACGCGGTCTACGGCATCAACACCGGTTTCGGCAAGCTCGCCAACGTCCGCATCGCGCCGGACCGGCTGGTGGAACTCCAGGCCAACCTGATCCGCAGCCACGCCGCCGGCGTGGGCGACCCGCTGCCAGCCGACGTGGTACGTGCCGTGATGCTGCTTCGCGCCAACGTGCTGGTGCGACCCACGAGCGGGGTCCGGCCGGTGCTGGTGGAGCGCCTCGTGGCGTTGCTCAACTCGGGACGCATCCCGTGGGTGCCGGAGCAGGGCAGTGTGGGCGCCAGCGGCGATCTGGCGCCGCTCAGCCATGTGGCGCAGGTGCTGATGGGCGAGGGCGAACTGCTCAACCCCGACGGCCGCCGGACACCGGCAGCCGGAGCGGCCGGCATCGAGCCACTCGCCTTCGCGCCGAAGGAAGGTCTGGCGTTCATCAACGGCACGCAGGTTCAGACCGCGATGCTCGCCCTGCTGGTCCATCAGAGCGAGGTACTCTGGCGATCGGCGATCGGGGCGGCGGCGATGAGTCTCGAAGCCCTGCGAGGCACGCCCACGCCGCTCGATCCCCGGATCCACGAGGCCCGCCCCCACCCGGGGCAGCTCGAGGCGGCCCGGCTGATGCGCGAGCTGCTGGCCGACAGCGAGATCCGCGAATCGCATCGCGAGAACGATCCGCGGGTGCAGGACGCCTACAGCCTGCGCTGCACGCCGCAAGTGCTCGGTGCGGTGTGGGACGCGATCCGCTTCGCCCGCGCCACGGCGGAGATCGAGCTCAACGCCTCGACCGACAATCCGCTGGTCTTCCCCAATGGCGACGTGCTGTCCGGCGGCAACTTCCACGGGCAGCCGGTGGCGCAGGCGCTCGACGTGCTGGCCATGACGCTCACCACGCTTCAGGCCATTGCCGAGCGGCGCGTGGAGCGCCTGGTCAATCCCGACCTCTCGCAGGGGCTCCCTGCGTTCCTCACGTCCGATCCCGGCCTCAGCTCGGGCTACATGATGGTCCAGATCACGGCGGCCTCGCTGGTGGCGGAATCCCGCAGCCTGGCGATGCCGGCGAGCATCGGCTCCATCCCCACGGACGCCAACCAGGAGGATTTCGTCCCGATGGGCATGGCGGCGGCGATCAAGGCCCGCCGCATCCTGGTGAACGCGCGCCGGGTCGTGGCCGCCGAATTCCTGTGCGCGGCTCAGGGCCTCGAGTTCCTGAAACCGCTGGCGCCGGGCCGCGGCGTCGCGCAGCTCTACGACCGGATCCGCCGGCTCGATCCCCCGGTCCTGCCGCTCGGCGCCGATCGGGCGCCGGCGCACGATCTGGCGCGGCTGGAGCGGGCGCTGGAAGAGGGGGTCCTGGATCCGGGAGGCATGGGCTTCTAGGCGCCGCAACCGCGGGGGGCGGCGGGCCTGTTCGTGGGGCGCAGCGGCGCCCCATTCGTCCTTTCCCCCCTGTGCCGCTGTGGCTATCTTGCCTAACTTCAAGCTGCCAGCCCTTTTCCACTTCATCCCCCAAGCGGATGACTCTCGACAGGCTCAAGGAAGCGGCCCGCAAGCACGAGCAGCGGCAGGAATGGCGGAGGGCGATCGAGGTCTATCTCAAGGCCATCGAGGAGTTCGAGTCCGGGCGCGAGCCGGTCCCGGACCTCACCATCTACAATCGGGTCGGTGACCTCCACGCCAAGCTGGGCGAGAACGACGCGGCGCTGCGCGCCTACGAGCGCGCCGCCGAGCTGTATGCCGACCAGGGCTTCCTGAACAACGCCATCGCGCTTTGCGGCAAGATTCTCCGGCTCGCGCCGGACCGCGTGCAGACGATGCTGCAGCTCGCGCACCTGAACGCCCGCAAGGGGGTGATGGTGGCGGCCAAGCAGCACCTGCTCGATTACCTCGACCGCATGAGCGCCCAGCGCCGGCTGGACGAGGCCTTCAAGCAGGTGGCGGCCTTTGCGGATGAGTTCCCCGGCAACCCGGCCGTCCGGCTCATGCTGAGCGAACTGCTGCAGGCCGCCGCCCGCACCGACGAGGCGCGGGAGCAGATCGAAAAGCTGTCGCTGGATCTCGGGATGCGGGCCGAAGCGCGGACCGAGGCTGTGAGCCCGGTCCGCCCGATGCCGCCCCCGCCGGCAACGCCGATGGACCCGCTGGGGTCGAAGTCGCGCGACCTGATCTTCCTGGACACCGGGGTGTTCGACGCGGAGACGGCGCGGGGGTCTGCCTCGCCGGTGGACGCGCCGCCGGTCCCTCGGCTCGAAGGGATCGAGGTGACGGAATTGGCCCCGCCCGTGGAGCCCGTGAATCCGACCGAGGGCCTCGTTGTCGAGGCGGCCATGCGTGGCGCGGACGAGACCGAGGGGCTTCCGGGGTACGAGCCCACGTCCGCCGCGCCCGGTGATGGCCTTACCCCGGAGACGGTGGCGCCGCTCGATGGATTGGAGCGAGCGCCGGATCAGGTGGAGCTGAAGGGTGCGGTGGCCGATGTGGACGTGATGGCCGAGATCACGCGGTCCGTCGAGACCCCGAAGGCCGGGCCGGGAACAGGACTCGAGATCATCCCCCCGGGCGCGCCACCACTGCCGACCATTCGCGCTCTGCAGAACCAGGTCCTCGACGATCCCTCGAGCCCCGACTCGCATTTCGCGCTCGGCCGCGCGCTGCTGGCCATCGGCGAGGATGAGGCCGGGTTGCAGGAACTGGCCCTCGCACTCTCGGGATATCAGGCCAGGGAGAACTGGTCCGCCGCGCTGACCGCGGCCGAGGCCTTGGTGGAACACGGCGGCGGGCTGGCGCAGCATCGGCTCCGCGTGGAACTCGCGCATCGGGTGGGCGACAGGTCGCGCGTGGTGGAGGCCATGCTGGCCCTGGGGGGCGCGCTCAAGGCGGCCGGCGAACGCGATCGCGCTGCGTCCGTGTTCGGGGGCGTGCTCGAGCTCGACCCGGACAATGCGCTGGCCCAGGTGGCACTCGCCGGGCTCCGCCCGTCGGCCGAGGCCGCACCTCCTCCGTCCGACCGGCTGGCCGCACCGACCGCTGCCCCATCGGTGCCGCCCGCGTCGTCGATTCCAACGACCGGCGACGGCTTCGTGGACCTGGGTTCCCTCGTGCTCGGCGACGAGGCTCCCACCGATTCGCGCATGAAGGCCGATCGGGGTGAGCCCGAAACCGACGACGAGGAGAAGGAGTTCCGGGAGATACTGCAGCTCTTCAAGCGTGGCGTGGAGCTCAACATCGGCGCCGAGGATTTCCAGGCCCACTACGACCTCGGCATCGCGTATCGGGAGATGGGGCTGCTCGACGAGGCGATCGCCGAGTTCCAGAAGGCGCTGCGCGATCCCGAGGGTCGCCTCAAGACGGCGGAGGCGCTGGGCCGCTGCTTCTTCGACCGGGATCAGTTCAAGATCGCGGAAGCGGTCTTCCGCCGTGCGCTGGAAACGGCCCCGGGCGGGGCGCAGGAGACGGTGGCCGTCTGGTACTGGCTGGGCCGGGCGCTGGAGGCGCAGGAGCGCGTCGAGCAGGCGCTCGACTGCTACGAACGGGCCCTCGCGCTCGACATCCGTTTCATGGATCTTGCCGACCGCATCCAGCGGCTGAGCGCGGGACGGCGCGGATGAGCTCCTCTTTCCAGACCGCACCGGTCTCCCTCGCGGAGCTGCAGGCGCCCATCCGGGGCCGCCTGGACCAGGTGCAGCGGGCGCTGCGCCGCATCGTCGATGCCGACTTCGGCCTCATCGCCGAAGTCAATTCGCACCTGCTGCAGATGCGGGGCAAGATGTTCCGTCCCACGCTGCTGCTCCTCGCCGACGAGGCCACCGGCGGGCCCGACGAGCGGGCCATCCCGCTCGCGGCCACGGTGGAGCTCATCCACCTCGCGACACTGGTCCACGACGACTCGGTGGACCATTCGGTGTTGCGCCGCGGCATGCCGACCATCAACTCGATGTTCAGCCACCAGGTGTCGGTCATCATGGGCGACTATCTGTACTCCCGCGCGATGATCGAGCTGGTGGGGCTCAACGACCTCGAACCCCTCCGCGTGATGGCGCGGGTGACGAACGAGATGGCGGTAGGGGAGATGCGAGCGCTGCTGGCCCACGATCCCACGCTGTTCACCGAAGAGGACTACGACCTGCTCATCCGGTCGAAGACGGCCTCCCTCCTGGCCGGCGCCTGCGAGGTCGGCGCGCTGCGCGCCACGCCCGAGCAGCGCCGCGCCATCCAGCGGTTCGGCATGAGCCTGGGCATGGCGTTCCAGATCGTGGACGACCTCCTCGACTATACCGAGGACGCCTCGACCATCGGCAAGCCGTCCGGATCCGATCTGCGGGAGCACAAGGTGACGCTGCCGCTCATTGCTTCGCTCCCGCACATGACCGATGAGGAGCGACGTGACGTGAACCAGCTCATGGCCTCGCCCGAGCCGACCGACGAACAGATTGCCGCCGTGATCGAGGCCGTGGCCCGGCGCGGCGGGCTCGACTACGCCCGCAACCGCGCCTCGGCCCTGGCACAGCAGGCGGAAATCGAGCTCGACCTGCTGCCGCCCACCCCCGCGCAGGACATCCTGCGGGCCTGCATCACCTACGTGCTGGAGCGGCGGAACTGATGGCCGGCGGACCGCGCCGACCCGGGTTCTACCTGGCGGTGTTGATCACCGGATTCGTGACGGGGGGCTTCCTGGATGCGATGCTGCGCCGATTCCTGCCGGAGAGCGCGGCCCGGGAATTCTTCACCTTTGCGGTCGAGCCCCGCTTCGGCCCTGTATCCGTCGACCTCCTCGTGCTAAACTTCACCATCGGGCCGGTCGGGTTGCATGTATCGCTGATGAGCCTGATCGGGGTTGTCGTGGCGTACCTGATCGCCCGCTCGCTTTTCTAACGCTGGAGGCCGCTATGGGCAACCTCGGCTTCACCGAAATCATGATCATCATGGTGGTGGTCCTGCTGGTCTTTGGCGCCAAGCGGCTGCCGGAGATGGGGGCCTCGATCGGCAAGGGCATCCGCGAATTCAAGCGGAGCCTGAGCGATACCCAGGACGCCATCATGGCACCGCCGGAGAACCAGCCCCCGCGCCAGATCGACGCGTCTCTTCCGCCGAGCGGTGGGGAGCCCAAGCGGCTCTCGCAGTAGACGGGGCGGCGGTCCCCACAACGAGAAACCCTCCGGGCAGTGCGCCGGAGGGTTTCTCGCTGGTGGAGCCGTTGTTCCGCCCGATCGCCTAGCTCTGCGGTGCCGCCGGTGGCGCGGCGGCCTCGATCTGCGCGTTGGTCCGCTGCAGTTCCTCGCGGCGGTCCTGCACCTTGGCCGCGGCCCGCAGGCTTGCCAGATACCCGCGAACCCGCTGCTGCCGGAGCTGCTGCAGCATCTCGGTCCGGATCTGGGGCAGGTTCTTCACGAAGGCGGCCGAGTCGGCCGGCTGACGCGAGAGGCTCTGCAGCACGTACAGGCCATCGGGCGTGGTGATGACCGGCGAGTGCTCGCCGGGCGCGAGTCCGAACGCCGCTCCCGCGACGATCGGATTGGGAAACGGCGGGTTGAGCCGCGAGAACGGGCCGAACTCCTGGTACGGCAGCCCGAGCGCGGCAGCGGCTTCCTTGAGCGCCTGGCCCGCCGCGAGCTTGGCCTCGAGCTCCTCGGCCTTGCCCTTGGCGATCTCGGCCTTCTTCCGGTTGCGCAGCGCCAGCTCGACTTCACCGCGGATCCCGGCGAGCGGTGGCGTGCCCGCGGGGGTCACGCTGTCCACGCGGAAGAGATAGTACGAGTGCGGCGTCTCGATCAGGGGGCTGGTTTCGCCCTTCTTGGCGCGGAAGGCCCAGATGCCGGCGTCGGGCACCTGCAGTTGGCCGATCATGGCGGGGCGGCCTTCCACCACCGGATTGACGTGGCCGATCTCCAGCTTGAGGACCCGGGCCGCGGTGTCGAGCGCCGCGGGATCCAGGCGCTCGGCGCCCAGGCGCTCCAGTGAATCCGCGCGGGCATCCACCTCATCGCGATGCTTGCCCGTCAGCTCGATGGGCAGCAGGATGTGCCGCGCCTTCGCCTTGTTGCCCGAGCGCTCGTAGACCTGGATCAGGTGCACGCCGAACTGGCTCTTGACCGGCGGGGAGACGGTGTTGAGCGGCAGGCTGAAGGCCACCTCCTCGAACGCCGGGTCGAACTGGCCCCTGGTCCACTCGCCGAGATCGCCTCCCTTCGCCGCCGATACGGAGTCGATCGACTCGCGCTTGGCCACTTCGGCAAAGGGCGCCCCGCCCAGGATCTCCTCCCGAAGCGCCTGCGCCCGCGCCACCGCCGCCGCGGTGTCATTGGCGTCCGGCAGGCGCGAGAACGTCACATAACTCAGGTAGGCGGTGCGGGGACGATGGAAGTCGGCCTTGTGGGCCAGGTAGTAGGACTCGACTTCCTGCGGCGCCACCTTCACCGCCGAGTCGGGCACCACCTGGGCCGGGATGATGCCGGCCAGGCCCACGGTCACCTGCTCATTGCGGTCCTTGTAGGCCTGCCAGAGCGCGGCGTCCGAGGGGTACACGTCCGTGGTTACCGCCCGGAACAGCTTGGCGCGCAGGATCTGGTTGCGGTACTGGCTCTCGAGCATGGGCAGGTACGGCTGCGCCACGCTGGACGTGAGCCAGCGCTGATACTTGGCCACGTCGAACTGCCCGTTGGTCTGGAAGTCGGGGAGGTTCCGCAGCTCCTCGGGAGGAACGTTCTTGAGCACTTCGGCCACCTCGTCGGCGGTGGCCGTGATGCCGCGGCGCTTGAACTCATCCTCAAGCAGGGCGTTCTGGACGAATTGCTCCCAGACCTCGTTGCGGGTCGCCTCGGTCTCTTCGAGAGTAAGCGGGGCTCCTCCCTGACGCTGCCGGGCATCGATCGCCTGCTGGACCGCCGCCTGATACTCGCGCGCCTCCACGGTGCGCCCGTTGATCTTGCCGACCGACGTCCTGGTGAGCAGGCCCGTGCCGCTGGTGATCCCGCTCAGGTCGAGCACGAGCCAGCCGAAGAACGTCACCGTCACCGCGACGATGATCGGCTTGGCACTGGTTCGGAACGCATCCATCACATTCATAGAGTTCGGCGGCCCCCGCACGCTGGAAAGGCGTTAACTTCAAAAGACCGGGAAGGTTACACGATCGGAAGCCGCCGCTCAAGGCCGGTCGCGGCCGTCGGCGGCGGTGCCGCCCCTGGGGCCGACCCCTGTGACCGGCCGCCGGTACCCCGTTGCTGGTTGACACCGGGTGCGGCGACGGCTACTCTCTCGCTCTCAAGCCCCTTTCATGATCACCTCCGGACATCGGGGATGGCCTACATCAGCGAGATCGAGAAACTCGAGCGTCGTTGGGCGGACAACCCCTTGGGGCTCACCTTTGCCCCGCTCGCGGAGGCATATCGGAAGGGCGGCGAACCCGTCCGGGCGCTTGAGCTCCTCCAGAGCGGGCTCGAGGTGCACCCCGATTACATCCCCGCCAACATCGTGCTGGGCCGATGCCACCTGGATCTGGGTGACGACGCCGCGGCCGAAAGCGCGTTTGCGCGGGTGGTGGCGCTCGATCATGAGAACGTGATTGCCCTCAAGGCCCTGGCCGATATCACCGAGCGGCAGGATCGACTCGACGAATCGGCCCGCTGGCTCGAGGCGCTGCTCCTCGTGGACCGGTCGAACGAGGAAGCTCGTGAGCAGCTCAACCGCGTCAACGCGCGGCGCCCGGCGCCCGCTCCCCATGCGGCGGCCGTGGCCGAGGCTTCCTCCGGACCCGTGGAGGCGGAGCCGCCCGTGGCCGAGTCGGCGCCCGAGCCTGAACCGGAGCCGGAACTCGGGATCGCGGCGGCAGCTCCCGAGGCGACGCCCGAACCGGATCTGCTGGTCGAGGAGGCGATGGCGGCGCCCGAATCCAGGCTGGAGCCCGATCTCGTATCCTCCGCTTTCGAGCCTCCGGCGGACGTGGCCATCGGCCCGATGGCAGGTCTCCAGCCGTTCGACCCGCAGGAGATTTCCGTCGAGGAAGCGGTCACCATCGAGCTGGCCGGCACGGCATCCGAGTTCCAGATGCCGTCGGCGAGCGAGGCGCTGGCCAACGAGACCGTGCTCGAAGCGGCCGGGATCGAGCCGGAGCGGGTGGCGGAAGGCTCGGCGTTCGCGGTGGATGAATCGTCGATGGCGGACGAGTCGGTGGTGGGGGACGAGGCCGGGGTGGCGGAGCATCGGTTCGTTGCCGGCGAGCCGGCAGTGGCCGACGGGCCGGTCAGCGCGTTCGAAGAGGATCTGCCGGCGCCCGTGTCCGAGCCGGAGCCGATCGTCACCGAGTCGATGGCGGATCTGTACGTGAGCCAGGGCCACCTGGCCGAGGCGCTCGCCATCTATCGCCAACTGGCCGACCGCGACCCGAATGACATTCGCCTCCAGGCCCGCGTGGCGCATCTCGCGGCCGAGCTCGAGGCGCGCGCCGCGGCGGCCGCTCCGCCGGTGAGCTACGCGGCGGCGGTCACCGGTGGTACCTCGGTGGCCGAGTTCTTCCGGGCTTTGGTCGCCCATCGCCCCGAAGGCGTGGCCGCGGCCCCGCCACCGCCGGCCGCCGTGCCGGAGGCCGATCCCGCCGCATCGGCCCCGCTGGCCGCGGCGCCAGACCTTTCGTTCGACGAGTTCTACCGGGCCGACCCTCCGCCGACGGCCCCGGGAAGCGACAACATCGACGATTTCCAGGCCTGGCTGCAGAGTCTCAAACGCTAGATGCGCATCGCGGTCCTGAACGGTCCGAACCTGAACCTCCTCGGCGAACGCGAGCCCGAGCTCTACGGACGGACCACGCTGGCGGACATCGAGGCGCTCGTGCGGGCCGAGGCGAAGGCGCTGGGTGCGACGATCGACTGGTTTCAGACGAATCACGAGGGCGTCTTCGTCGATCGGGTGCAGGCGCTCCGGGGCACGGCGGATGGCGCCATCCTCAATGCCGGTGCGTTCACGCACACGAGCCTGGCCATCCGGGATGCGCTCCTCGCGGTGCGCGTACCGTTCGTCGAAGTTCACCTCTCCAACCTCTTCGCCCGTGAGCCCGAGCGGCGGCAGTCGCGGTTTGCCGACCTCGCGGCGGGCATGGTGACGGGCTTCGGCGCGAGCGGCTATGTGCTCGCGCTCCGGGGCCTCCTCGGACATCTGCGTGGCCGCTGACCGACGCCTCGAGCGCCAGGCCGCGCTGGCCGCGCGCCTGGGCGAGTCGGGCGTCGCCGCCCTGCTCGTCAGCCACGCGCCCAACGTCCGCTACCTCACCGGCTTCTCCGGTTCGGCCGGGCTCCTGCTGCTGCGCGCTGACCGGAGCACGCTGCTCACCGACTTCCGTTACCAGGCGCAGGCGGTGGCCGAGGCGGGCAGTGTCGCCGATGTCGTGGTCGATGCGGTGAGCCTGTGGGAGCGCCTGAAGCGGCTGCTCATCGACCAGCCGGTGGAGACGCTGGGATTCGAGGCGCACATCATGACCGCGCGCGACGCCGAACGCCTGGCCGGCCTGGGCTGCACGCGGCCGGTGCCGGTGACGGACCTGGTCGAGCGCCTGCGCGCGATCAAGAGCCCGGAGGAGGTGGCGTCGATCCAGGCCGCCGTCAACCTGGCGCAGGATGCCCTGCGTGAGACCCTGCCCGCCATCCGCCCGGGACAGACCGAGTTCGAGATCGCCGCACAGCTCGAGGGCGCGCTCCGTCGCCGCGGCAGTGAGTGGCACCCGTTCCCCACGATCGTCGCCTCGGGCCCCCGGTCGGCGTTGCCCCATGCGCGGAGCAGCTCGCGCACCGTGGAGCCGGGCGACCTGCTGGTCATCGACTTCGGCGCGCAGGTGGACGGCTATTGCGCGGACATCACCCGGACGTTCGTCGTGGGAGCGAAGGCGGACGAGCGCCAGCGGACGGTCCATGGTATCGTGCAGGAGGCCCAGCTCCGGGCCCGTACCGGCGTCCGGGCCGGGATGACCGGTCGCGAGGCCGATGCCTTGGCCCGGGATCTCATTGCCGCCCGCGGTTTCGGGGAGGCCTTCGGGCACTCGCTGGGCCATGGCCTGGGGCTCGAAGTGCATGAGGCGCCGCGGCTGGCCGCTACCGCCGAATCCGTGCTTCCTGCGGGCGCGGTGGTCACCATCGAGCCGGGACTCTATTTTTCCGGCTGGGGTGGCGTCCGGATCGAGGACGATGTCCTCCTCGGACCGGAGGGGCCGATCTGCCTCTCCGACGGCCTCACCGAACTCGTTGAACTGGCCTGAACCCCCTCCCTTTACATGACCGAATCCAATTCGCGTATGACGCCCGAGGAGATGCGGCAGCTGGCGGAGCTCCTCCACAAGGTCCCCGGCATCCGCTCGATCGATATGAAGGACGTGCGCCGCCTCGCCGAGCTGCTGCGGGAATCGCCCGAGATCGGCTCGATCGAGGTGAAAGGCTGGTTCGGCACCGGCGTGGTGATCACGCGGACCGGCAACGGCGTGCTGGCGCCGGCGCCCGCCGTGATGCCGGTCGCCGCCGCCGTCCCGGCTGCTGCGCCGGCGGCTCCCCCGGCGGAGCCCGCCGCTCCCGCGGAGGCGGCGCCGGCTGCCAGGACGGCGCAGCTCAAGGAGATCAAGTCGCCGATGGTCGGTACTTTCTACCAGGCGCCGGAGCCGGGCGCCGAGGCGTACGTGAAGGTGGGCAGCCGCGTCGAACCGGGGCAGACGGTCTGTATCATCGAGGCGATGAAGATCATGAACGAGATCGAAGCCGAAATCGCCGGGGTGATCCGCGAGGTCTGCGTGGAGGACGCGCAGCCCGTGGAATTCGGCCAGGTCCTGTTCCGGGTGGATACGAATGGGTGAGCCGCCCGCCCCGGCCGGCGGAACCCCGGCGTTCAACTTCAAGGCGGCCATCTCCCAGATGGTCCAGCGCAACGGTTCCGACCTGCTGCTCAAGGTGGGGCGCCCGCCGACGGTGCGCATCAACGGGGAGCTGACCGCCCTCGACATGCCGCCGCTCCGGCCCGAAGATCTGAAGCAGCTGGCCGAGCAGATCATGACGCCGCGGCAGGTGAAGGAATTCGCCGAGCGCCGCGAGGCCGACTTCGCCATCGGTGTGCCCGGCGTGGGCCGGTTCCGGACCAACATCTACCAGCAGCGCGGCACGCTCGCGTTCGCCTTCCGGGCCATTCCCTACGAAGTGCGAACCATCCGGGAGCTGCATCTGCCCCCGGTGCTCGAGGAGATCGCGCTGCGGCCGCGCGGGCTCGTGCTGGTGACGGGCGTGACCGGCTCGGGCAAGTCCACGGCCCTGGCGGCCATGATCCATCACATCAACCAGAAGCGGCGGGTGAACATCATCACGGTGGAGGACCCGATCGAGTTCCTCCATCGTGATCAGATGGCCAACATCTCGCAGCGCGAAGTGGGGACGGATACGCTCTCGTTCTCGTCGGCGCTGCGCCACGTGCTGCGGCAGGATCCGGACGTGATCCTCGTGGGCGAGATCCGTGACATGGAGACGCTCGACACCGCGCTCAAGGCGGCCGACACCGGCCACCTCGTGCTCTCGACGCTCCACACGACGGACGCCACGCAGACGATCAGCCGGGTGATCTCCTTCTACCCGCCGCACCAGCATCAGGAGATCCGCTCGCTCCTGTCGACCGCACTCGCCGCGGTGATCTCGCTCCGCCTGGTACCGCGCATCGACGGGCGGGGGCGCGTACCGGCGGCCGAGGTGCTGATCAACACCGCGACGGTGGCCGAGAACATCCGCGACGTCTCGAAGTCGCTCAACATCCCCGACCTCATCGCCGAGGGCACGGTCTCCTACGGAATGCAGTCGTTCGACCAGTCGCTCATGAAGTGGTTCCGGGAGGGCGTGATTTCCTACGAGAACGCGCTCTTCTATTCGACCAACCCGGCCGAGTTCGCACTGCGCGTCTCGGGCATCGACTCGGCCACGGACCGGACCTTCGCCGAGATCACGACGGATATCATCCCCGATCCGAACCCGAAGGCCCTGGACAACTGATGGCTACGAAGGTGCCTGCTCATCACCGCGCCCCCCGCGTGGGCGATCGTCGATTCCTCCATGTTTAAAAAGGTTCTCGTCGCCAATCGCGGAGAGATCGCCCTCAGGGTCATCCGGGCGTGCCGCGAGATGGGCATCCAGACGGTGGCGGTCTACAGCGAGGCGGATCGCGAATCGCTGCACGTGCGCTTTGCCGACGACGACGTCTGCATCGGGCCGCCGCCCAGCCGCGCGTCCTATCTCCGCATCCCGGCGCTCATCGCCGCCGCCGAGATCACCGGCGCCGACGCCATTCACCCGGGCTACGGCTTCCTCGCCGAGAATGCCGAGTTCGCCGAGACGTGCAAGGCGTCGAACATCACGTTCATCGGCCCCACCGGCGAGCAGATCCGCCAGATGGGCGACAAGGCCACGGCGCGCCGGCTGGCGCAGGAGGCCGGCGTGCCCACCGTGCCCGGCTCCGCCGGCACGATCGAGGACCTCGATGAGGCGCTCCGGGTGGCGGCAGAGATCGGCTATCC
>JBMOPM010000015.1:0-19347 GCA_049323575.1 Gemmatimonadota bacterium
AGGCGCTGGCGCAGATCGCTGGCCCCGTACAGGCCCCGGGTGTACCACCCCAGATGCTTGCGGAACTCGATGACGGTCTTGCGCGTGTCACCCTGGAGCCGCATGGCCAGGCGGGCATGCTCGAGGCAGACCCGGAAGCGCTCGGCCGCATCGGGCGGGGGGGGCAGCGGCTCGCCGTCCAGGAGCGCCCGCGCGTCCCGGAACAGCCACGGATTGCCGAACGAGCCGCGACCGATCATCACCCCGGCACAGCCGGTGTGGGTCCGCATGCGGACCACGTCCGCCGGCGTCTGGATGTCCCCGTTGCCGATCACCGGAATGTCCAGCGCCTCCACCACCCGCGCGATCTCATCCCAGTTTGCCTTGCCGTTGAACATCTGCGTGCGGGTGCGCGCGTGCAGCGTCAGGGCCCGGGCACCAGCGTCCTGCATCCGGAGCGCGATACCCACCGGGTCGCGCTGCTCCTCGTTCCAGCCGCTGCGGGTCTTGACCGTCACCGGCAGGTCGGTAGCGGCCACGACCGCCCGGATGATGCGCTCGACCAGCCCCATGTCCCGGAGGCAGCCCGATCCGCCGTTGCGCTGCACGACCTTCTTCACCGGGCAGCCGAAGTTGATGTCGATGAACTCCGGCCGGTAATGCTCGGTGATCAGCCCCGCGGCCTCGGCCATCGCATCGGGATCCGCCCCGTAGATCTGGATGCCGATCGGCCGCTCGCACGGCTCGAACTCGGCCCCCTCCAGCGTAGTGCGGATGCGCCGGCGGATCGCCTCGGAGGACAGGAACTCCGACATGACCACGTCCGCCCCCATGCGCCGGCAGATCTGCCGGAACGGGGCCTCCGAGACCCCGGCCATCGGGGCCAGGATCAGGGGGAACGCAGCGGCGCTCGGGTAGGGCAACTGCATGGCGTGAAAATACTTGGAGCTACCCAAGGCAGCAACGCCGGCGGTTGTGGCCGGACCCGGACGCCATTACTATGCGCCGTCTGTGGTCCGATACCCATCCCAACCGTTGGTGCCCATGCAGCTCCGCGAGTTTTTTCACGAATCGGCGATCAACCTCGATCTCAAGGCCACGACCAAGGACGATTGTCTCGTCGAGATGATCGGGTTGCTGGGGATCGACGAGCGGGCATCGGCGACGCTGTTCCGCATGCTCAGGCGGCGGGAAAGCCTCGGCACCACGGGCGTCGGGCGCGGTTTCGCCATTCCCCACTCCCGCTCGCTCGTGGCCAACCGGCTCAGGCTCGCCTACGGGCGGAGCATCGCCGGGATCGACTACGACGCGATCGACGGCAAGCCGGTGCACCACGTCTTCCTGATCGTGGCGCCGCCGCTCGAGGTGTCCAATCAGTATCTCCCGGTGCTCGGCAAGATCGCCCAGTTTGCCCAGGCCCCCGACACGGCGGATCGGCTGATGCAGATCACCTCTGCGGAACAGTTCTTCGCGCTGCTGGCGGAAAAGGGCGTCTAGCCGGCGCGGCGGCCGGGGGCTGGCTGCCTTATCCGCCGCTGCTCACCAGCCTTCCCAGCACCCTCGCGAGCTGTTCCGTCTTCATCCCCGCCCGCTCGAAGAACATCGCGTCCACCTCCTCCACCCGGCGCACCGCGCGCTCGGCCAGGGCCCGTCCCGCGCGCGTGGGCGTGAGGGCGCGGGCCCGCGAGTCCGTCGGATGTGCCACCCGGCGGATGAGCCCCTTGCGCTCCAGAGTGCGGAGTACCTGCGACGTCATCATGACGTCCGTGCCGGCGTGCTCGGCCAGCTGCACCTGAGTCAGGGGCTCGCCTCCCCCGCTCAGCCAGACCACGCCGGCCAGCAACACGAATTGCACGTGCGTCAAGCCGAGGTCCTCGAGGGCCTCCCGCTGGAGTCGCTGCCAGATCAGACTGGCCCGCCAGAGGAGGAAGCCCGGGCTCCGGTCCGCGCCGGCGTACCTAGAGGCGAGCGCGGGCGGCATCGCGCTGGGCCGCGAGCAGCGCGAGCCGGCGCACGCCCCCGGGGAGATCGGCCTCGAAGCGGCGTCCGAGGGTCCGGCGGTACAGCGGCACCAGGAGCCCTCGCATCCGCACCCGGTGGGTGATCCGCACGAAGCCGTGCGGCAGCCGGTCCACCCGGTGCATGATTTCGAGCGTGGTGAACGGCAGGCGCGCCCGCTCGGTGAATCCCCGCCCCCGCACGGCCTCGGTGACCTGGAACTCCATCACCGGTCCGGTCCGGGTCTTGAGCGTGCCGCGGGCTCCGGCGGCCAGCGGGCTGTCCAGCGAGCACCATTCGACGTCGGGGTCCCAGGCGGACCAGCCGGTGACGTCGGACCAGAGCAGCCAGACGGTATCGGCCGTCGCCGGAGCCTCGGCGCTGGCCTCGAGGGTCCATTCGGTGGGCTTCCGGCGCGCGGGCTCGACCGGAGCGGAGGCGTATATCATATGCGTACTGAATATCTGCGTACTTACTATTTGCGCAAGAGGGGAATGCCGCCGCTCCGGGCGCGCCGCCGCCTCACTCCCATTCGATCGTCGCCGGGGGCTTCGAGCTGACGTCGTATACCACCCGGTTCACGCCCTTCACCTCGTTGGCGATCCGGTTGGCGATGAGCGCCAGCACCTCGGGGGGGAAGGGATACCAGTCGGCGGTCATGCCGTCCCGGCTGGTGACAGCCCGGAGCGCGATGACCTGATCGTAACTCCGGAAATCGCCCACCACGCCCACCGACCGCACCGGCAGCAGGACGGCGAACGCCTGCCAGATCTCGTCGTAGAGTCCCGCTGCGCGGATCTCCTCGATGTAGATCGCGTCGGCCTTGCGCAGCACGTCCAGGGCCTCGCGGGTCACCTCCCCCAGCACGCGGATCGCGAGCCCCGGCCCCGGGAACGGGTGCCGGCCCACCATCTCCTCGGGCAGACCCAGCTCCCGGCCCACCTGGCGGACCTCGTCCTTGAACAGCTCCCGCAGCGGTTCGATGAGCCGGAACGGGAGCCGCTCCGGCAACCCGCCCACGTTGTGGTGGGTCTTGATGGTGACCGACGGGCCGCCCTTGGGGCTCACCGATTCGATCACGTCGGGATAGAGCGTGCCCTGCACGAGGAAGCCGACGTCATCACCCACCTTGCGGGCTTCGGCCTCGAACACGTCGATGAACGTGTGCCCGATGCGACGGCGCTTCTCCTCGGGGTCGGTCACCCCGGCCAGCTTCGAGAGGAACAGCTCGCTGGCATCCACCACCCGGAGATCGATGCCGAGATGGCGGCGGAAGGTGTGCTCCACCTGTTCCCGCTCGTGCAGCCGGAGCAGGCCGTGGTCCACGAAGATGCAGGTGAGCCGGTCGCCCACGGCGCGGTGCACCAGCGCGGCCGCCACCGAGGAGTCGACACCGCCCGACAGTCCGCAGATCACCCGCGTCCTGGGCCCCACGGTCTCCCGGATCCGGGCGATCGACTCCTCGATGAAGTGGCCCGCGGTCCAGTCGGGCACGCACTGGCAGATGCCGAAGAGGAAGTTGGCGATGATCTCGCCGCCCCGCGCCGTGTGCGCCACCTCGGGATGGAACTGGACGGCATGGAGCGGCCGGCTCTCGTGCTCCATCGCCGCCACCGGCGTGTTGTCGCTCGACGCCACGACCCGGTAGCCGGGCGGCGGCGTGTCCACGTGGTCGCCGTGGCTCATCCACACCGGCGTCTCCTCGTCCGGGCTGAAGCCCTGGAACAGGCGCCCGCCCTCGACCCGGAGCATGGCCCGGCCGTACTCCCGCCGATCCGACGGCGCCACCTTGCCGCCCGCGACGTGGGCCATGAGCTGCATGCCGTAGCAGAGCCCGAGCACGGGGACGCCGAGGTCCAGGACCCGGGGATCGACCGTGGGGGCCCCCGGGTCGTACACCGAATTCGGGCCGCCGGAGAGGATGATCCCCTTCGGGTTCCATGCCGTGATCCACGCGAGGTCGCGATCGGGAGGATGGATCTCGCAGTACACGTGCGCCTCGCGCACCCGCCGGGCGATGAGCTGGGTGAATTGCGACCCGTAGTCGATGATCAGGATGCCGTTGTGGTGCTCGGACACGGGACAGAATCCTCGGCCGGGACGGCCCGAAGGTCAGGAACGTTGGGGCGAAGCCGACGCGAGCGGTTCCGGCTCCTCGCTCGCGAAGAGCTGTTCCACGCGCTGCCGGGGCCGGCTCACTCCCCAGCGCCCCGCGTCGACCAGGACTTCGGCGGGCAGGGGCCGCGCGTTGTAGTTCGACGCCATGGTGAACCCGTAGGCCCCGGCGCCGAGGACGGCAAGGAGTTCGCCGGGCTCGACGGCGGGCAGCGCGCGGCCGAGGGCCAGGAAGTCGCCGGTCTCGCAGACCGGGCCCACCAGGTCGGCCACGATCGTGGGCCGCTCGCGCGCCGTGAGCTCGACCACCTCGTGGTGCGCCTCGTAGTGGCTGGGCCGGAGCAGGTCGTTCATCCCGGCATCCACGATGATGAATTCCTTCCCGCCGTTGTGCTTGCGGTACACCACCTCGGTGAGGAGGACGCCGGCACTCCCCACGAGCGACCGACCCGGCTCCACCGCCAGGGTGAGTCCGGTGTTCTCGAGCAGCGGCCCGATCGCCTCCGCGAGCCGCTCCGGCGCGAGCGGCGTCTCGCCCCGGTAGCTGATGCCGAAGCCGCCGCCCATGTCGAGCGTGTCGATCGACCCGATCCCGTGCGCACGGAGCTGCTCACGCAGCTCGAGGAGCCGGCGGAGGCCGGCGCGGTAGGGGTCGACGTCGCCGATCTGGCTCCCGACATGCATCGCGAGGGCCTTGAGCTCCAGCTCGGGGCTGGCCGCGGCCAGCCGGGCCGCCGCCATCACCTGATCCAGCGGCACGCCGAACTTGTCGGCGCGGCTGCCGGTGGCCATGTAGGGGTGCGTGTCGGTGGTGACGTCGGGATTGACCCGGATCCCCACGGCCACGCGGGTGCCCAGCTCCCGCGCGATGGCCGCCAGCCGCTCCAGCTCGCCCAGCGACTCGACGTTGATCTGCCCCACACCGAGGCCGATGGCTGCGCGGAGATCGACCGCGGTCTTCCCCACCCCGCTGAACACGACGTTCCCGGCCGCGATGCCGGCGGCCAGGGCCCGATGCAGTTCCCCGATCGAGACGATGTCGGCGCCGGCGCCGAGGTCGCGGAGGATGCGCAGCACGGCGAGGTTGCCGTTGGCCTTCACGGCGTAGCAGATGCGATGCGGAATGCCCGCGAATGCCGCGTCGAGCCGGCGGTACTGCGCCCGGATGACCTCGGCGTTGTAGACGTAGGCGGGCGTACCCACCTGCCGGGCGATGTCGGCGAGGCGCACGCCGGCCATAAGCAACTCACCCGCGGAATCGCGGGTGAGGCCGGCGTCGCGGAGGAGCGGCTCGATCACGGATCTCAGTACGCCCGGGCCCACACCGCTTCCGCCACGGCAGGCTTGCCCGTCCAGATGCACGTCGTCGGCGCCTCGGGCGAGCGGAACTCGGGATCGGGCAGCACGCGGATCGTCGCCTTGGTCTGAGCCTTGATCTCCTCCTCCACGGCCGGGTCGCCGCACCAGCCCGCGTAGACGAATCCGCCGCCGCCTTCGATGAAGTCGATGAACTCCTGCCGGGACCTGGGCCCCCGCAGCGAGTTCGCGTCGCGGCGCGCGCGGGCCGTCTCCAGCAGGCTTCGCTGCATCGCGTCCATTTCGGCGAAGATCCGCTCCGGGAGCCCGGCCTGCGGCACCGGCTCCTTGCCCCCGGTGCGTCGCGCCAGCATTACCGTGTCGGCGGCGACGTCCCGCGGCCCCACCTCGAGGCGGAACGGCGCGCCCCGCGTCTCCCACTCGTAGTACTTGGCGCCGGGCTTCATGCCGTCGCGGGCGTCGAGGTGGACCCGGATACCCGCGGCGGCGAGCGCACGGCGGATCCGCTCACCCGCCTCGAGCACGGTGGCCCGTTCGGTGTCGTTCTTCCAGATCGGGACGATCACCACCTGGTACTGAGCCAGGCGGGGCGGACAGACCAGCCCGATGTCGTCCCCGTGGGTCATGATGAGCCCGCCCACGAGCCGCGTCGACACGCCCCACGAGGTGTTCCACACGTACTCGAGGCCGCCGTCCGCGGTCTGATAGGTCACCTCGAACGCCTTGGCGAAGTTCTGGCCCAGGTTGTGGCTGGTGCCCGCCTGCAGCGCCTTGTTGTCCTGCATCAGCGCCTCGCAACTGTACGTGCGCAGCGCGCCGGCGAACCGCTCGCTGTCGGTCTTCCGGCCGGTGAGCACGGGCATCGCCATCCACTCTTCCATGAACGTGCGGTAGACGCCGAGCATCTTCCGCGCCTCCTCCTCCGCCTCGGCCTCGGTGGCGTGGGCCGTGTGGCCCTCCTGCCAGAGGAACTCCGTGGTGCGGAGGAAGAGCCGGGTCCGGAGCTCCCAGCGCACCACGTTGGCCCACTGGTTGATCAGCACCGGCAGGTCGCGGTAGCTCTGGATCCACTTGGCATACATCGAGTAGATGATGGTCTCCGAGGTCGGCCGGACCACGAGCGGCTCCTCCAGCTCCTTGCCGCCGCCGTGGGTCACCACCGCCGTCTCCGGCGCGAACCCCTCCACGTGCTCGGCCTCGCGCGCGAGGAAGCTCTGCGGGATGAACAGCGGGAAGTAGGCGTTCTGATGCCCGGTGTCCTTGAACATCTGATCGAGGGCCCGCTGCATCTGCTCCCAGATGGCGTAGCCGTTGGGCCGGATGACCATGCACCCGCGCACGGGGCTGTAGTCGGCCAGCTCCGCCTTCTGGACCAGTTCGTTGTACCAGGCGCTGAAGTCCTGGGCGCGGGGCGTGAGCTTCTTGTCGTCTGCCATGATCAGGACGGTGACGGGTGATCGGTGAGCGATGAGCGGCTGCCGCCCAGGCGGCCCGCGAGTTCGGCGGCGATCGCGGCACGGGGCACGCTCGCCTGCATCTTCTGCGTCAGATCCTTGAGCATCACCGCGTCGCGGGCCCGGTCATCCGGGCCGATGACGACGGCGAAGCGGGCCCGGCGCGCGCCGGCCAGGCCGAGCTGCTTGTTGAGCGGCCGGCTCTCCAGCGCGTACTCGGTGCGGATGCCCCGGTCGCGCAGCTCGTGGGCAAGCGCCATCACGTAGGGGCGGTCCTCGTCGGTCACGCTCGCGACGAACACGTCGATGCTGGCCGGCAGCTCGGGCAGACGGCCCCGGTCCTTGAGCAGCTCGGAGAGCACCACGTCGCCCATGCCGAAGCCCAGGGCCGGGAGGTCGACCCCGCCGAGCGCGCCCAGGAGCGTGTCATAGCGTCCGCCGCCGCAGATGGCGCGCAGCGAGCGGCCGGCGTCGAACAGCTCGAACACGGTCCCGGTGTAGTAGGCGAGGCCCCGCACGATGGTGAGGTCCACGTCCACGAACTCGGCGAGCCCCATCGCGCTTAGGGCGTCGAGCGTCTGCCGGAGCGGCTCGGCCTCTCTGTCGCCGTTCGGCACCCCGAGGAGGGCCCGCTGCACGGCGTCCCAGCCCCGGATCCCCGCGATCTCCAGGATGCAGCCGGCCTGGGAGGCGGTGATTCCCTGCTCCGCCAGCATCGCCACCAGGTCCTCGTGCTTCATCCGCTCGACCTTGTCCACCGCGGCATAGGCGGCGGGCAACTGGTCGTCGGTGAGGCCGGCGCCCTTGAGCAGCGTGGCGAGCACGCGCCGGTCCGACAGCCGCACCCGCACATCGGCGGGGCCCAGACCGAAGGCCCGCATCACGTCGATGGCGAGCGCGATGATCTCCGCATCGCCCAGCGGCCCGGGCTCGCCGATCAGATCGCAGTTGAGCTGGAAGTGCTCGCGGAGTCGCCCCCGCTGCTGGCGCTCGTAACGAAAGAGCTGCGGGATGGAGAACCACCGGATCGGCTTGCGCAGGCCGTTCGCGCGCGCCGCCACCATGCGGGCCAGCGTGGGCGTCATCTCCGGCCGCAGCGCCACCTCGCGCCCGCCCTTGTCCACGAAGTTGTAGAGTTGCCCCACGATCTCGGCCCCGCTCTTGGCCGTGTACAGCTCCAGCGGCTCGAGGGGAGGTCCGTCGTATTCCTCGAAGCCGTAGCTCCGGGCCACCCGGCGCCAGGTGTCGACGATGTGGGCCCGGAGGGCAAAATCCTCCGGGTAGAAGTCCCGGAATCCGGGAAGGACCTTGGGCATCATAAGCCCGGAAAGATAACCCCGGGCTGAAGCGCGGGGTGGATCAGGACCGGCTCACGGCAGGCCGGCCGTCCGGGCCCAGAGCCGCTGGGCGATGGCTTGGGCCAGGCGGTCGGCCACCAAGCGGTTGCCCGTTTCGGTCACATGGCCGTAGCCATCCAGGAAGACGGTCTCGGGGCGATCGTCGAAAACGCTCGAGAGGGACAGGAAGGTGCGGCCGGAATCGGCGGCCATGGCGGACTCGATCGCTCTCGCGCAGGCCCCGATTGTCCGCATGCGATCCGGGTTCCCCCGCAGCGACCGTTCGAAGGCCGAGAGCGGCTTCATCGTCGTGGCATGCATCGGCTGGAGGACCAGCAGCAGATCGAACTGGCCACGCTGGCTCAGCCGCATGGCCGCATCGCTCAGCCGGCGATAGTAGTCGCTGACCCGGGGACACAGATCCGGCGGCGGAGTCGGCTCTACCCACTCGCGTGACAGGCCGAGGGCGAGGACGAGCCGGTTGATGAAGGCCGAATGCTGCGCGGCCGCGGCCAGCGCCCCGACCACGCCGCGGTTCGCATCCACCTCGTAGAGCCGCCGGAGTCGCGACTCGAAGAACACATGGCCCGGCTCCGAGGAGAGCAGCGCCGCCCGGATGTCGTTGATGCCGTTGAAGAACACGGCCATCGTGGGCACGTTCGCGCGAGCCCACTCGACTTCCAGCGTGGCCAGCTCCTGGCCCATGACGTAGCCCGGCTGGGCCAGATTGACGATCTCGACGCCGGACACTCCCAGCGCCGCCAGCCGGTGTGCCACGAGCGAGGGAATCGTGGCCGAGTCCCGGGCGGCGTATCCCCACATGGCCGAGCCGCCCAGCATGAAGACCCGGGCCGACGGAGCCGGGTTGGCAGGAGGTTGGATCGTCACCCGCCGACCGGCGGAGTCGACGTTCACGTAGCGGCCGGCGAGGGGATACGACCAGTAGATGCGCCAGGCATCCCACTTCTTGCGCTGGCGCTCCCGCTCGCGAATGAGCTGTCGATACCAGGCCTGGCCCCGGTACGGATGACCCTCCACCTGGGCGGCGCGCTCGGCGTCGGAGCCGAAGACCACGGCCCGGATGGCCCGCTGCCCCACATAGAGGCCCTCGAGGAGCAGGAACAGGAGCAGCGCCACACCGAGCGCCACCCACAGATCCCTGAGCCACCCTGCCACGGTCGCGACGGACGAGAAACGCTGTTTCGTTTCCATGGGCTCCGATCTCCCCGGCCGGGAGCATGGCCGTCGATGCCGGCACCGCGCTACATTACGCTGGCCCTCCGAAGCCGGCCAGACCACCCTATTCATCCCGGATCGTGCCACCGAAGCCAACGTACATTCTCGGCATCTCGGCGTTCTACCACGACAGCGCCGCCTGTCTGCTGCGCGACGGCGAGATCGTCGCCGCCGCCAGCGAGGAGCGCTTCTCACGGATCAAAGGCGACGCCTCGTTCCCGATCCGGGCCGCGCGCTATTGTCTCGCCGAGGGGGGCATCACGATCTCCGACGTCGCGGCGGTGGGCTTCTACGACAAGCCGCTGCTCAAGTTCGAGCGGATCCTCGAAACCTACCTCGGCATCGCGCCCAGGGGGTTCCGGTCGTTCCTGAGGGCCGGACCGCTCTGGATCAAGGAGAAGCTCTATCAGGACCGGCAGATCAGGGAGGCGCTGAACTTCGACGGGGAGATCCTCTACGCCGAGCACCACGAGTCGCATGCGGCGAGCGCGTTCTTCCCTTCACCGTTCGAGGAGGCGGCCATCCTCACCATCGACGGTGTGGGCGAGTGGGCCACGGCGTCGATCGGCGTGGGCCGGGGCAGCGACATCACCCTGCTCAAGGAGCTGCGCTGGCCCGATTCGCTCGGGCTGCTCTACTCGGCCTTCACCTACTACACGGGGTTCAAGGTCAATGCGGGCGAGTACAAGGTGATGGGGCTCGCTCCCTATGGTGAACCCCGATTCGTCGACCTCATCTACCGCGAGCTGGTGGACCTCCGGGAGGACGGCTCCTTCACCCTCAACCAGAAGTACTTCAACTATCTCGGCGGGCTCACCATGACGAGTCCCGCGTTCGATGACCTCTTCGGCGGGCCGCCGCGGGCGCCGGAGTCGAAGCTCACGCAGAAGGAGATGGACCTCGCCCGCTCCGTGCAGGTTGTGTGCGAGGAGATCATGCTCCGCATGGCGCGCACCGCGCATCGCGAGACCGGCCTCGACCGGCTCTGCCTCGCCGGGGGCGTGGCGCTCAACTGCGTGGGCAACGGGCGCATCCTGCGCGAAGGGCCGTTCACCGACATCTGGATCCAGCCCGCCGCGGGCGACGCCGGCGGCGCGCTCGGCGTGGCGCAGCTCGCGTGGCATCGGCACATGCGCCAGCCGCGCTGCGTCGACGGCTGCGACAGGATGCGCGGGGCCTACCTCGGGCCCTCGTACGCCCCCGAGGAAATCGAGCGCTACCTCCAGAGCGTCGGGGCGGCCTATCAGCGACTCGACCGGGATGAGCTGCTCGAGCGCACGGCCCGTCTGCTGGCCGACGAGAAGGTGGTCGGGTGGTTCGACGGCCGCATGGAATGGGGCCCACGTGCCCTCGGCGCCCGCAGCATCCTCGGCGACCCGCGGAGCCCCCGCATGCAGGCGCAGATGAACCTCAAGATCAAGTTCCGCGAAGGCTTCCGCCCCTTTGCGCCGAGCGTGCTGCGGGAGCGGGTGACCGAGTACTTCGAGCTGGATCGCGACTCGCCGTACATGCTGCTCGTGGCACCGGTGCGCCCGGAACGGCGGCTCGCGGCGACCGACGAGGAGCAACACCTCTGGGGCATCGAGCGACTGAACGTGCCCCGCTCCGACATCCCGGCCGTCACCCACATCGACTACTCGGCCCGCATCCAGACCGTGGAGCGGCGGACCAATCCGAACTACTACGACCTGCTCAAGGCGTTCGAACGGCTGACCGGGTGCGGCGTGCTCATCAATACCTCGTTCAACGTCCGCGGCGAGCCCATCGTCTGCTCGCCCGCCGATGCGTACCGCTGCTTCATGCGGACGCACATCGATTACCTCGTGCTGTACCCGTTCCTGCTCGACAAGAAAGCACAGCCCGAGTGGAAGGAGACCGGCGATTGGCAGAAGGAATTCCAGCTCGACTGACCCCGCGGGAAGGCCGCAAGTTCGGCCTGACGGTGGGCACGGCGTTCCTCGTGCTGGCCGCCATCTCGCGGTGGCGCGGGCATGCCGCGGCGCCGTCTGTCCTCGCGGCCCTCGGCGGCGTACTGTTCCTCGCGGGCCTCGCGATCCCGGGCCGGCTCGGGCCGGTGTTCCGCGCGTGGATGCGCCTGGCGCATCTCCTCTCCAAGGTGACGACGCCGATCCTGATGGGCCTCATCTACTTCGTGGTGCTCACGCCGATCGGCCTCCCGATGCGCCTGCTTGGCAAGAACCCGCTCGAGGCACGCGAGGAGAACGGGAGCCTGTGGGTACCGCACGACCGTCGGTCGAACACGCCCGGCTCGATGTCCCGGCAGTTCTAGGGAGCACGGAGGATACCGGGGCGACGGAGGGCAGCGGTCATGCCGGAATCGGGGCTCGTCGGGGAACTGTGGGCCTTCATGCGGGCCCGGAAGAAGTTCTGGCTCCTGCCGATCATCATGCTCATGCTGCTGATGGGCGCGCTGCTGGCGCTCGCCAAGGGCTCGGTGCTGGCGCCGTTCATCTACACGATCTTCTAGCAGGCTCCTGAACTCGCGGCGCGAGCGAGCGCGTCGTCTTCACCGCGGACCAGGCCATGAGGCGCCGACACTCCTCGCCTCCGCGCCTCCTATGGCCCCATCCCCAGCACCGCCATCACGTCACCCACCGTATGGAAGGAGCCCGTCACCAGCACGGTGCCAGCCCCCTTCTGCACCTCGGCGATCGCCGCGCGGAAATCCGGCTCCAGCCGCCATTCCGCGCGGGCAGGCGGCCGATCCGGCGATGCCAGCCACGTGCGCAGCCATTCGATGTCCCAGCGCCGCGCCGCGGCGGTCGGCGCCACGGTGAGAATCCCCCGGTCGATCGCCTGATCCAGAGTCACCAGCATCTCGGGAAACGGCTTGTCGCCCAGGATCGACACCAGGGCGTGCACTGGTCCGGGCAGGCAGAGCCCCGGCAACGCGCCCACCAGCGCCCGCATCCCGTCCGGATTGTGGGCCACGTCGAACAACCACTTCCCCCGCCGATCCAGCCGGCCCGGTACCCGGGCATGCGCGAAGCCCAGAGCGATCTGGTCCGGGGTGGGCCGCCAGGGCGGGGGCAGCGCCTGCAGCACCTCCCGCGCGATCGCCGCATTGCGCCGCTGAAAGGGCCCCAGGAGCCCCAGCGGGCCCTCCCAGTGGTCGTCGGCCGGCACGACGCGGATGTCGGGTGCCGCCGCCGGATCCTTCGCGCGGATGAACGCGGTCGCGTGCCGCCGCATGGACGCCACCAGCGCGGGCCGCGTCTCGCCGATGACAAACGGTGCTCCGGGCTTCGCGATGGCCGCCTTTTCCCGGGCGATGTCCTCCAGCGTCTCGCCCAGATACTTCATGTGGTCCAGCTCGATCTTCGTGACGGCGCTGACCAGCGGCTGCACCACGTTGGTGCTGTCCAGCCGCCCGCCCATGCCGACCTCGAGCACGGCGATCTCGACGCCTCGCGCCGCGAAGTCGGCCAGCGCCATCGCCGTCGTGGCCTCGAAGAATGTGGCCCCGCGTTCGAGCATCAGGGGTCGGAGGCGCTCGGTCCACATCGCCACCGCGGCTTCCGAGATCGGTACACCGTTGACCCGGATGCGCTCCCGGAACGACACCAGATGAGGCGAGGTGTACAGGCCCACGCGCCAGCCGGCCGCCTCGAGCGCCGCGGCCACGAGCGTACACGTGCTCCCCTTCCCGTTGGTTCCGCCGACGTGCACCACCGGGAACAGCTCGTGCGGCCGCCCCAGCGATTCCAGCAGCGCCGCCGTGGTCTCCAGGCCGAACTTGATCGTGGTGACCCGGGGATAGAGAAAATCCAGCGCCTGCTGGTAGGTGAGGGACATGGAGCCGGCGGTTGGCGATCGGTGCCTGGAAACAGGTGACGGACCGCAGGTGATGGGTGACTCCGGATGCGGGCAGATGGTCTGCCGTGCCCGACGGTACGGTCAACGATCAGCGGTTCGCAGTGGAGGGTCCGCGGCCCCCAAAATCGAACGGGGAGCAGGTCTCCCCTGCCCACCGCTTCCCAGGGACCACTCCCTTCGCGGCTAGGCCAGATCGGCTTTCGAGATGTACGGCCGCTGGCCCTGCATGTGCCGCAGCAACCGCGCCGTGGTCTCCTTGAGCTGACCCCGCGGGACCACCTCGTCGATCTGGCCCTTCTCCAGCAGGAACTCGGCCGTCTGGAAGCCTTCCGGCAGGTCCTGGCCGATGGTCTGCTTGATCACCCGCGCCCCCGCGAAGCCGATCACGGCCCGCGGCTCGGCCAGGATGACGTCCCCCTGCATGGCGAACGACGCCGATACGCCGCCCGTCGTCGGGTCGGTGAGGATGCTGATGTAGGGGATGGAGGCCTTGCCGAGCTGGGCGATTGCGGAGGAGGTCTTGGCCATCTGCATCAGGGAGAGTGCACCTTCCTGCATGCGGGCGCCGCCGGACGTGCTGACGATGACGAGCGGAAGGCGCTTCGCCAGGCTCCGGCGGGCGAGTCGGGCGATCTTTTCGCCGACGACCGACCCCATCGAGCCGCCCATGAAATTGAAATTCATGACGCCCAGATGGTAGGGCATCCGCTCGATGCGGCCAAACCCGGTGTAGATCGCGTCAGCGTGACCGGCCTTCTTCTCGGCCGCCGCCAGCCGATCCGGGTAGTGTTCGAAGTTGAGCGGATCCACCGACCGCAGGTTGCCGTACATCTCCCGCCACGTGCCGGGATCAGTCAGGAGCTGGATGTAGCCGTCGGCGGAGTAACGCTTGTGCAGCCCGCACTCGGGGCAGACGTTGTAGTTCTTCTCGAACTTCTCCCTGAGATCCAGATGCCCGCAGCCTTCGCACTTCTCCCACGTGTCAGCCGGGATCTCGAGACGTTCCCGCTGCGACGTCCGTGGCTTGCGCTCCTTCTTGAACCACGCCATGACGGCCATAAGCTCGTTGGTGGGGGTGAAGGTTCAGTCCGGGGACCTTGGAACCAGCTCTTAATCTCGTCCCCGGCCCGAATTCCCGCTAGATCTTGACAGCTAAGTCGTTGTCAGGACTCCATATAGCCGGACAGTCTCGCGTCCCACGCGGCCCGCAGCGCAAGCCCGATGCAGAGACAGCAGACCAGGAAGAACGACCCGCCATAGGAGAAGAATGGCAGCGGAATGCCCGTGATCGGCATGAGGTTGACGGTCATGCCCACGTTTTCGAACACGTGGGTGAAGAAGAGGCCGATGATCCCGAAGACCACCAGGCTGGTAAATGGGTCGGTCGCGCGCCGGGCGATCCGGAGCAGGATCAGAAAGAGTGTCAGGAAGAGCGAGAGGGCGATCATCACGCCAATGAATCCCAGCTCCTCGCCCACGACCGAGAAGATGAAATCGGTATGCTGCTCGGGGAGGAACGCGAGGCGCTTCTGCGGCCCCTCGGTGAGCCCGTTCCCGAACCAGCCTCCGGAGCCGATCGCCACCTTGGACTGGATGGCGTGGTAGCCGGCGGCGCGGGGGTCGGATTCGGGGTTGAGGAAGGTCGTGAGGCGGCTCTGCTGGTAGGGCGCGAGCCGGCGCCAGAGGGGCAGGGCGATGGCGCCCATCACCGAGTTGGCGAGGAAGACGGCCACGCCTTCCACGGCGAACGGTCGCCACCAGAGCAGGAGGAGGAAGAGCACCACCATCCACGCGCCCCAGACCCACGTGTTGAACGCGAGAAGCAGGCTCACTACCGGCGACGCCAGCAGGACCAGGAGCCACGGTCGGACTCCCGCCCAGTACAGCATCGCGAAGAAGATGCCCACGAACACGATGGCGCTGCCCAGGTCCGGCTGCTTCATCACCAGCAGGAAGGGCACGCCCACGATCAGCGCCGGCGCCACGAGGTCCCGGAGCGACTCCGGGGGGACCCGCCGGCTCGACAGATAGCGGGCGAGCATCAGGATGACGGCGAGTTTGGCCAGTTCGGCCGGCTGTCCGATGGCGACCCCGCCGAGGCGGATCCAGCTCTTGCTGCCGGCCGCGGTGCCCGCACCCGACCCGATCACCAGCGTGACCCCGAGCAGCACCAGGGCCACGGCGTAGAGGGCGGGCGCCGCCCATTCCAGCAGGCGGTAGGAGGTCTTGAACGTGGCCCAGACCACGAGCCCGCCGATGGCAACCCAGCCGAGCTGCCGCTTCCACGCCCCCATCGCGGCCGTGGGGACATCGGTCTGCCCGGCGGAGTAGAGGATGATGAGGCCGAAGACCGTCAGGCTGACGGCCGCGAGGATGAGCGGGCGGTCGGGGCCGATGCGTCGGGTGGCCATCAGCGGGACGCCACCACGCTGTCGCCGAGGTCCACGGGACGCGGCGCCGAATCCACGGGAATGAGCAGCGAGTCGAGCGGGATGGTGGGGCCCTCGGTTCCCATCACGAACCGGCGCATGACCTTGACCACGTACGGCGCCACCGACGAGCCGTGCTCGGCAAACTCCATGATCGCCCCGACCACGATCTCCGGCTCGTGCGCCGGCGCGAAGCCGATGAACCAGCCGTGATCCTTGCCGTGGGGGTTCTGCGCGGTGCCGGTCTTCCCGGCCGCCGTCATGCCCTGCTGGCGGCTCGCCGCCGCCGTTCCCCGCTCCACCACCGCGATCAGCGCCTCGCGGAGCCCCTGGAGATCTTCCTGGGAGAGGCCGAGGGGATGGGGGCGGGCGTCCCTCGGCTTGACGAGGTACGGCACCGCGGCAACGCCGTTGCCCGCCAGTGCCTGGTAGAACCGCACCATGCTGATCAGGGTCTGGGTGTTCTCGCCCTGTCCGATGGAAAAGTTCATCGTCGTGGCCGGCGCGCTCCAGCCGCGGGGGCCGTACCGCTTGTTGAAGTACGCGTTCGACGAAGGGAAGATCGGCGCCCGCTCGCTGGGCAGGTCGATGCCGGTGCGGGCATTGAAGCCCATCAGCACGCCGTCGGCCAGGAGGGAATCGAGACCGATGCGGAGCCCGAGCTGATAGAAGTAGACGTCGCAGCTCGCAGCGATCGCGCCGGTGAGATTCAGCGACCCGTGTCCGCCTCGCTTCCAGCACCGGAAGTACCGGTTCCCGAGCTGCATGCCCCCCGTGCACGGGATCGGCATGTGGGTGTCGAAGTCCACCAGGCCGCGCCGGAGCGCGATCGCGGCCGTGGCGAGCTTGAACGGCGAGGCCGGCGGATAGATGGCCGAGACGACGCGGTTGATGAGCGGCCGCGCTGAATCGGTGTTGAGCTCACGCCAGAGCGCCGGGGAGATCCCGCCGACGAACGCGTTCGGGTCGTAGGACGGCGCGGAGTAGAGGGCGAGAATCTCCCCGCGGGGCGTCATCGCGACCAGCGCGCCGCGGACGCCGGGGGGCCAGATGCTGTCGACGTACTGCTGCAGGGCCAGGTCGATGGTGGTCCGGATGGGCTGGCCGGGCACGGGCTCGAGGTTGGGCGAAGCGGACTGCTCCCGCACCATGCGGCCGCGTGCGTCCACCTCGACGTATTGCACGCCCGGGGTGCCGCGCAGCGTGGCGTCGTACACCTGCTCCAGGCCCGCCTTCCCCACCTGCACGCCGATCCGGGCACCGGGATAGCGGTTGGCTTCGAGATCCTTGTCGGTGACCTCGCCGATGTAGCCGACCAGATGCGCCACGGCCCGGCCGGGGGGATAGTACCGCTTGGGCTCCGGCCGGATGACGAGCCCCGGGAGCATCGGCCGGTGTTCCTCCAGCGCGGAGACCACCTCGAACGTGGCGTCGTTGAGCACGAGGACCGGCTGATAGGGCGCCTGCCGGAACCGCTCGACCACGACCTCCACCTGCGCGCTGTCGATCGGCACGACCTGCTGGAGACGATGCAGGACGGCCCGGAGCGAGTCGCTCCGCTGCGCCAGGAGCTTCACGGTGTAGCCCGCCACGCTTTCCGCGATCACGCGCCCGTGGCGATCGAGGATCGCGCCGCGCGGCGCCACCAGCGGCACCGGCCGCAGGCGATTGCTCTCGGCCTTGAGCTGGAACTTCTGGTGCTCGATGACCTGCGCCCGGAAGAATGCGCCACCCAGGAGCACGAAGGCGCCCACGAGCACGTAGCGGACGATCTGCTCGCGCTGCGCCACCCGCCAGGATGCGAACTCGCTCATGTCTCGAGCCGGATATCGAGCCAGGAGCGGAAAACCACCAGCACGATCACCCCCGCAAGCGCGGTCGCCGCGGCCTGCAGCGGCGACCAGAACGTCAGGCCGGACAGCAGATGCTCGCCACCGGTCCCGCTCGCGATGAGCACGATCGCGTTGCGGAGCCAGGTTCCGCCGAAGATGAGCCCGGCGTTGACCACCAGGTTGTCGGCGAAGAACACCGCCCTGCCCCAGGCCGCGAGGTAGCCCACCATGGTGTGCGCCAGCGCGCCGGCGCCGAAGCGCGCGGGGGTCATCGCATCCGCCGCGATGCCGGTAATGAACCCGGCGATCGCCGCATGCCCGGGCCGGCTCCGGATGGCGAAGAGGATCAGCGCGAGGAGCAGAAAGTCCGGCGCCGCTCGCGAGTCCCAGAGCCGCGGGCGGATGTAGAACTGCATGACCACCAGCAGGGCGAGGACCGCCCAGAGCCGGAGTGTGGCGCCGCGAGACGGCATCACGGGGTCGAATCCGGCAGGAAGGCGGCCCGGGCCACGCTGTCCCGCGGGCTGAGCAGGACCAGCACGTGGGAGACCGTGGCCGGATCGGCGGCGGGCTGAAGCAGATAGCGTCGCTCCCAACCCTCGCCCGTCGGCGAGAGTCCGATCACGCGTCCGATCGGGATGCCCCGCGGGAACACGCCACCCAGGCCGGAGGAGAGGATCAGCGTGCCGGGCGGCAGCGTGTCGCGCAGGTTGGCGCTGCGCAGTTCGAGCAGGGCCTCGCCGTCGGGCATGGCCGCGGCGGCCGCCACGATGCCCGATGTGTGGCCGTCGGCGGCGAAGGCGCTGACCCGGAAGTCGGGATGCGCCCAGGTGAGCGCCAGGCTCTGCGTGCGCTCCGCGGCGCGCACCACCCCCACCAGGCCGTCAGGGGACACGACGGGATCGAACGGCGCCACGCCGGCGCCGGTGCCGGCGCTGAGCAGCAGCGTGCGCGGATCGGTCGCCTGGGCCTGATGGAGCACCTCGGCCGGTACATAGCGCATGCCGATCCGCTGGGACAGGCCCATCAGTCCCCGCAGGTTGGCGTTCTCGCGCTGGAGCAAGGCCATGTACTGGAGCGCCATGGCCGCGGAGTCGCGCTGGGCCTGCACCGCGCGGAAACGGGCCCGGCTCGTGTTCGCCTCCTCGGCGCGGGCCTGAAGCCACACGAAGGGGACCAGTCCGGTCTGCCGGATGGCGGACGCGATGGCCAGGCCCCACGAGGTCGGCCCGTACAGCGCCAGAATGGAGAGGCCGGCACAAATGAGGAAGGTTGCCGTGTCGCGCGGGAATGACGAGCGATCCGGCGTACGTTGCATGGAGGCGAGGTCGTCGGTGGTTGCTGGTGGCCGGTTGACAGTCGCCGGTCGCCGGTCGGCGGCCGTGGCCCCGATGGGCGCCGCCGCGCGGCGAGGTGCCGGCGACTAGGTAGTCAGCACGCTGCGATACTTCTCGAAGTCGTCGAGGATGCGACCCGTGCCGCGCACGACGCATGTCAGCGGGTCCTCGTCGACGTGGATCGGGAGACCGGTCTCCTGCGCCAGCAGGGTATCGAGCCCGCGGATGAGCGCCCCGCCGCCCGTCATCACGATCCCGCGATCGACGATGTCGCTGGCCAGTTCCGGCGGCGTGATCTCCAGCGCGCGCCGCACCGCATCGACGATCTGCTGGATCGGCTCCTGCACCGCCTCACGGATCTCGGCCGAGTGCACGCGCACCGTCTTCGGAATGCCGGAGACGAGGTCGCGGCCCTTCACCTCCATGTCCCGCTCCTCGCCGAACGGCGCCGCCGAGCCGATCTTGATCTTGATCGC
>JBMOPM010000016.1:0-1564 GCA_049323575.1 Gemmatimonadota bacterium
ACGGCAATTTCATCATCGATCGCCATCCTGGAGCCGCTAACGTGTGGCTGGTGGGCGGCGGCTCGGGCCACGGGTTCAAGATGGGGCCGGCCGTGGGCGAGCACGTGGCGCAACTGGTCGCCGGCACCGCGACACCGCTGCCCAGCTTCGCGCTCTCGCGGTTCAGCGCTCGCTGACGGCGCTCGGGGCTACGCCCCCGCGAGCTTCCGCCACAGCACCTTCGCCGGCCCGGGGCGCCGCAACGCCCCCCAACGTCCGCGCTTCCCGCCCCACACCGCCTCCTGATACGGCCTGATCGCCTGGCGCGCGTGGTGGATCACCTCGCGTACCTCCACGCGCTCCAGGGGATGGAACGGCTTGAACTGGAACGGGTGCTCGGCCGCCTGCGCCCGCGCCCGCATCAGGTCGCCCCAGGCTTCCGTGAGCCGCGGCATGAGCGAGAGCACGGTGCTCAGCAGCGCGCGATGACTCAACTGGTCGCCGAACGAGTAGGCGAGATAGCGCTCCTCGACGAGCTGCCAGAACGTCTGCGTGGCCTGGCTCACGTCCACCGCGTCGTACTCGAGCGCAGTGCACATGAGCCCCCACACCACCTCGGCCTCGCGCCCCAGTTTGTTGCGCGTCGGCGACTCGGCCGCGTCGGTCCAGTGCCGGAGGTAGCCGCCGTGCATCTGGTACCCCGTGGGGAAGCCCGAGCGCCACAGGCGCAGGTTGAGCTCGGTCCACTCGCCCCAGAACCGCCGGTGCGGGCTGAACCCGCCCAGGTCGAGCAGGAGGTCGCGGTAGCCCGCGGCCAGCATGCCCTGCACCGTCATGTAGCGGGTACCGTCGTGGTCCACATGCGGCGTGGACGGGCGCGGCTTGAACAGCTCGTCGGTATCGCGGTTGTACGAGCGCAGCCCCACGAGACTCAGCGGCTTGTCGCGCAGCGCCTCTTCGAGCACGCTGAAGACGTCGCCGTGGACGGTGACGTCGTCGTCGATGAAACAGATGAGCGGAGCGCGGCAGAGATTCAGCAGGAAGTTGCGCCCGCCCGAGATCGACTGGTCCCGCCGGTTGAAATACACCGAGACCGGCAGGCGGCTGTACCCGCGGATGCGCTCCTCGATGGCCTCGCGCCGTTCATCCGGAGTGACGTTGTAGACCACCACGATCTCCGACGGCTCGGGAAGGTCGAGCCGGTCGATGGACGCGAGCAACTGGCGGAGGTACGCATCACGCTGGGGCAGCGTGAGGACACCGATCGACCAGCGGAACGGCAGCGAAGTCATCAGGCAACCCCCTCGGGAATGGACGTGGACACCAGCGATGTGATCGCCTCGATCCAGCCGAGGCTTCCGGGGGCGCTCAGGAGCACCGCACCGGGGATGGCGGCCAGACGCGGCGCGTGGCCGCGGCCCGGCCGATTGATGACGAAGGCCTGCGGCACCGCGCGCAACAGCGACTCGTCGTTGCCGCCGTCGCCGATCGCCGCGACGACCCGCGGGTACGCCCCCTCGGCGCGGCAGACGGCAAGATAGCGCTCGGCGGCGGCCCCCTTGGTGGCACCGCGCGAGAGGCAGAT
>JBMOPM010000017.1:0-18996 GCA_049323575.1 Gemmatimonadota bacterium
ACGCACCGAGCGCCGCGGCGGTGCAGATGGTCGAGGCGATCGTGCTGGACAAGAAGCGCATCCTGCCCTGCGCGGCGTGGCTCACGGGCGAGTTCGGCCTCGAGGGCGTCTACTGCGGGGTCCCCTGCAAACTGGGCCGGTCGGGCCTGGAGCGGATCGTCGAGGTGTCGCTCACCGGCGCCGAGCGCGCCGATCTGATCAAGTCGGCGGAGGCGGTGCGCTCGGTGATCTCGAGCGACGTGGTGCAGGCGGCGCTGGCGTAAAGGCGGGCGAACATCGCACAGTGGCCCCGGGAGGCGCGACGCGGCGTCGCCCGGGCCACCCGGAACGGCGGAGCGTGAATGGACTGGGTCGCAAGCTTCTACCGCTCGACCATCGGGAAGAAGATCATCATGGCGGTCACGGGCGCGGTGCTCGTCCTCTTCGTGATCGCCCATTCGCTTGGCAACCTGCTGGCCTTCCAGGGTCCCGACCGGCTCAACGCCTACGCGCATTTCCTCAAGAGCAATGCGGGGATGCTCTGGACGGTGCGACTGGTGCTGCTGGCCTCGGTGGTGTTCCACGTGCAGATGGCCTGGCAGCTCACCCGGCTCGACCGCACGGCGCGCCCGGTGGGCTACGCGAAGCAGGTGCCGCAGGCCTCGACCCTCGCCGCCCGCACCATCAGGTGGGGCGGTGTTTTGCTGCTGGTCTTCATCGTGTTCCACCTGCTGCACTTCACCACGGGCACCCTGCATCCCTCGTTCAGCACGACCGACGTGTTCGCCAACGTGGTGACCGCATTCCGGGTGCCGTGGGTGACCGTGTTCTATGTGGCGGCGATGGCGGCGCTGGGGTTCCACCTCTACCACGGCGTGTGGAGCGCGGTCCAGACGCTGGGGTGGAACCACCCGCACTACAACCCCTTGCGCCGCCGGGTGGCGACGGTCCTCGCGGTGGTCATCTTCGGGGCCTTCGCGGCGATCCCGCTGGCCGTGGCGGCGGGGATCATCCGGTAGCGCGCATCCACCGGCCCGCGGCCCTGCGCCGCGGGCCATGCAGAGCAAGGGCAGGGTGATGGAACTCAACGCGAAGATCCCGTCGGGGCCGCTGGCGGAGAAGTGGGACCGGCACAAGTTCGAGATGAAGCTGGTCAGCCCCGCCAACAAGCGGAAGTATGAGATCATCGTCGTGGGCTCGGGGCTCGCGGGGGCGTCGGCGGCAGCGACCCTTGGCGAGCTGGGCTACCGCGTCAAATGCTTCTGCTTCCAGGACTCGCCCCGGCGGGCGCATTCGATCGCGGCGCAGGGCGGCATCAACGCCGCGAAGAACTATCAGAACGACGGCGACAGCATCCAGCGCCTGTTCTACGACACGATCAAGGGCGGCGACTTCCGCGCCCGCGAGGCGAACGTGTACCGCCTCGCCCAGATCAGCGTGAACATCATCGACCAGTGCGTGGCGCAGGGTGTGCCGTTCGCCCGCGAGTACGGCGGGTTGCTGGCCAACCGGTCGTTCGGCGGCGCGCAGGTGTCCCGCACGTTCTACGCCCGCGGTCAGACCGGCCAGCAGCTCTTGCTGGGCGCGTACCAGGCGCTCCAGCGACAGGTGGAAGCCGGCACCGTGCAGATGTTTCCCCGCACCGAGATGCTCGACGTGGTGGTGGTGGACGGGAAGGCCCGGGGCATCGTCACGCGGAACCTGATCACGGGCAAGATCGAGTCGCACGCCGCCCACGCCGTGATCCTCGCCACCGGCGGCTACGGCAACGTCTTCTACCTTTCGACCAACGCCAAGGGCTGCAACGTCACGGCGATCTACCGTGCCTACAAGCGGGGCGCCGCCTTCGGCAATCCCTGCTTCACGCAGATCCACCCGACGTGCATTCCGGTGAGCGGCGACTACCAGTCCAAGCTCACCCTGATGAGCGAGTCGCTGCGCAACGACGGCCGCGTCTGGGTGCCGAAGAAGAAGGGCGACACCCGGCCGCCGAACGAGATCCCCGAGAGCGAGCGGGACTACTACCTCGAGCGGAAGTACCCCAGCTTCGGCAACCTCGCCCCGCGCGACATCGCATCCCGGAGCGCCAAGGAGGTCTGTGACGAGGGCCGGGGCGTGGGCCCGGGCGGCCGCGGCGTGTACCTCGATTTCGCCGACGCGATCAAGCGCCTCGGTGAGCAGAAGATCCGCGAGCGCTATGGCAACCTGTTCGAGATGTACGAGCGGATCACCGCGGAGAACCCCTACAAGGTGCCCATGCGGATCTACCCGGCCGTCCACTACACGATGGGCGGCCTCTGGGTGGACTACAACCTCATGAGTACCATCCCGGGGCTGCACGTCCTGGGCGAGGCCAACTTCTCCGACCACGGTGCCAATCGCCTGGGCGCGAGCGCGCTCATGCAGGGCCTGGCCGACGGCTATTTCATCATCCCCAACACGATCGGCGACTACCTGGCCAGCACGCCGCTGGAGAAGGTGGACACGAGCCACCTTGCGTTCCGCCAGGCCGAAGCCGAGGCGGAGGCGCTCACCAGCCGCCTGCTGTCGATCAACGGCAAGCGCACCGTGGATTCCTTCCATCGCGAGCTTGGCAAGATCATGTGGGAGTACTGCGGGATGGCGCGCAACGAGCAGGGCCTCAAAAAGGCGCTCTCGCTGATCCCTGAACTGCGCGAGGAGTTCTGGCGCAACGTGACCGTGCCGGGCAGCGGGGAGGAACTGAACCAGTCGCTCGAGAAGGCGGGGCGGGTGGCCGACTTCCTGGAATTCGCCGAGCTGATGTGCCACGACGCGCTGCACCGCAGGGAGTCGTGCGGTGGGCACTTCCGCGAGGAAAGCCAGACGCCCGACGGCGAGGCGCTCCGGGATGACGAGCACTTCGCCTACGTGGCGGCGTGGGAATACGCGGGGCCGGACAAGCCGCCGATTCTCCACAAGGAGCCGCTGGTCTACGAGAACGTCAAGATGTCGACCAGGTCATATAAATGACGTAGCGGCGGGGCCCGCCCCGCCTTCCACCCAGGAACTCCATCATGGCCGGTAGCAGCACCAGGACTCTCAACTTCACGCTCCGCGTCTGGCGGCAGCCGGCCCCCGGCGCGCCCGGCGGCTTCGAGACCTACGAGGCGAAGGACATCAGTCCCGACATGTCCTTCCTCGAGATGCTGGACGTGATCAACGAGCGGTTGATCGAGGCCGGCAAGATTCCCATTGCCTTCGACCACGACTGCCGCGAAGGCATCTGCGGCTCGTGCGGCATGATGATCAACGGCCAGGCCCACGGCCCCATGAAGGGCACGGCTACGTGCCAGCTGCACATGCGCAGCTTCCGGGATGGCGACGAGATCGTCATCGAGCCGTGGCGTGCGCGCGCCTTTCCGGTCATCAAGGACCTGGTGGTGGACCGGAGCGCGTTCGACCGGATCATCGCCGCGGGCGGCTACATCTCGGTTGCGACCGGCGGTGCTCCCGACGGCAACACGATTCCGGTGCCGAAGCAGGACGCCGATCTCGCGATGGACGCCGCACAGTGCATCGGGTGCGGCGCGTGCGTCGCCGCCTGCCCCAACGCCTCGGCGATGCTGTTCACCGCGGCCAAGATCACGCACCTCGGACGGCTGCCCCAGGGACAGCCCGAGCGCTACCGGCGGGTGCTGGCGATGGTGGAGCGCATGGACCTGGAGGGCTTCGGTGGCTGCACCAACTTTGGCGAGTGCCAGGAAGCCTGTCCCAAGCAGATCAGCGTGGAGACCATCGCCCGGATGAACCGGGACTTCCTCAAGGCCAGCCTGACGAAGCGCGAGGAGGCGGAGGCTCCGGGGGCGATCTGACCGGCAGGCTGCGGGGGAGGACCCGAAGGGGCGTGTCGATGACGCGCCCCTTTGTCATTGGAGGGGGGATAGCACCCCGAAGGGCCATGTCCCTTGTACGGCCGCGGTACGAGCAGGCAAATGGACGGTACGAGCCGCCAAAGGGCCGGACGTGACGCAAACGGGGCTCGACGCGTCGTAGTTCGGCGCTTGCCCCAGGTTGTGCCACGCCCCACCATGCGCCATGATGACACGGCTGTTCCTGATAACCGATATCCGGCTCTACCGGGAGGGCCTCGCATCGCTCCTCGCCCGGCGGCCTGGCCTGGTGGTCGTGGGTACCGCGGCGTCCGGGGCCGAGGGCGTGCAGGGCGTGTCCGCGAGCCGGCCGGACGTGGTATTGGTGGACGGCGCCCTCGCGAATGCCCGCAGTCTGGTGGAGCAGCTCAACGCGCTGGCCGATCCTCCCAAGGTGGTGGCCCTGGCCGTCGGGGACAACGAGGGCGACGTGATCGCCTCGGCGGAGGCCGGCATCGCGGGGTTCGTCCCGCGGGACGGCTCGGTGGACGACCTGGCCAAGGCCATCGACACCGCGTACCGGGGCGAGTTCGTGTGTACGCCGAAGCTGGCCGGCACGCTGCTGCGCCGGCTGCGGACGCTGGCCCAGCGGAGCTGGCGCAGCGTCGCGCTGCCGCCGCTTACCGCGCGCGAGCTGGAGATCGGCCGGCTGATCAATCGCGGGCTTTCCAACAAGGAGATCGCGCGGGACCTCGGCATCGAGGTCGCCACGGTGAAGAACCACGTTCATCATCTGCTGGAAAAGCTCAAGGTGCGGCGGCGGGCGGAAGCCGCCGCGGCCCTGCGGGAGGGCCACGCCGCACTGTAGGGGCTTGCACCGCGCCCGCCCGGGACCCGGACGGGATCCAGTTCTTCCGCTGAATCCAATTCCCGCCTTTCGATTCATATCGGGCACCGGTTCACCACCCGATATTCGCCCGACCTGACACCAGAGTACGGCTTGGAGCGCATCCGGGTCATGCTCGGGCAGATGCCGCCGATGCTTCGCGCCGTGGTACACGACGCGCTCGCGGATCAACCCGATATCGCCGTGGTGGCTGATGACGTTGCCCTCGAAGCCGTGGTCGAGACCGCTGCGTCCACCCGAGCGGGTGTGGCTGTGTTCGTGGAATCGGACGCCGCCGGGGACGCCGCTGCCATGATGGAGATCAGACGGTGGATGCCAGTGATCCTGCTGGCGACCAATGCCCGCCGCGCCACCGTGCACGTCCCCCTGGTCGACCTGGGGCCCGGCGCGATCGCCTTGGCCATCCGGCAGGCGGCCGATCTGGACCGGGGGACCACGAACAGCCGTCTCCACTGATCGCCCCGGGACGGGGGATCGAGGAACCGAGGCCCGAAGGAGGAGTCGACCGCGATGCCCGTGACACCCACATACCCAGGGGTCTACATCGAGGAAGTGCCGAGCGCCGTGCGCACCATCACCGGCGTCAGCACGTCCGTGACCAGGTTCATCGGCCGTACCCGCCGCGGCCCGGCCGACCGGGTCACCGTAATCCATGGCTTCGGCGAGTATGAGCGCGTCTTCGGCTCGCTGGGGGGCCGGAGCGCGATGGGCTACGCCGTGCAGCACTACTTCCTGAACGGCGGTGCCACGGCGGTCATCGTCCGGGTGCATGGCGGTGCCACCGCCTCGGCCATCGCCCTCGGCAACGGCGTCACCCTGGCGGTCGCGAGTCCGGGCGCCTGGGGCGACCGGCTCCGCGCGCGGGTTGATCAGAACACCATTGACCTGGCCGGGCGCGGGCGCGACTGGCGGCGCAGCATGTCACGGTCGAACGAGTCGAACCGCTCGATCCCGCGCTCGACGCCGGATCCGCGCAGCTGCTGACGGCGGTGCCCCTCCGGCTCGAACCCGGCGAGCGTGTGGTGCTCTACGAGCAGGTGAAGCCGACCCCCGCCGTCGCGATCGATCAGGCCGAAGTGCAACGCCTGGGGGAGATGTCGCCGCGCTCAAGGCCGAGGTGGAGTCGGTGAGCGCGCTCCGAACCGAGGTGGACGCCCTCAAGGCCACATCGGAGCAGGGGCAGAGCGCGACGGCCGCCGATCTCGCGGCCGTCCGAACCCAGGTGGCCGAGATCGATGATCTGAAGCGGACGCTGGGCGAGGTGCGTGCCCAGCTCGAACAGCGGAACCAGACCATCGCCGCACTCCAGGCGGACCTCACGACCCTGAAGGCCTCGCAGGCCCGGATCGAGCAGACCGATCTGCTCCAGCGGATCAGCACGCTCGAGTCCACCTTGCGGCGCATCCGACCCGGTCCGACTCCCTGACCTTGGACGATCCGCATGTCCGTGTTCCGTCGCGGTTCCCTTGGCGCCGAGGTGCGGCAGATTCAGACCCGGCTGCAGGCGCTGCACTTGTATCCCGGTGCGGTCGACGGCCAGTACGGTGGCGGGACGGAGGCGGCGGTCCGGGCGTTCCAGCGGATCCGGCGCCTCCCGGTGGACGGGACGGTCGGCCCCAGGACGTGGGAGGCGGTGATGGGCCGGGGCGCGGACCCGCCGGACACCGATCCCGCGGCACAGTCCATCGGCAAGCGGTGCCTCTCCATGACCAGCGCATTCGAGACGGATGTGCCGGCGCCGGAGTGCTTCTGTCGCGTGGCGGGCGACTTCGACCACCAGGGCATCAGCTTCGGTGCGCTGCAGTTCAACCTCGGTCGTGAGACACTCCAGCCCATCCGCCAGGCACTGCTCGACACGGCACCGGCGGTGATGACCGCCATCTTCGGCGGCCACCTGCCGACGCTTCGCGCGGTACTCGCGCAGCCGGTGGGCGAGCAGCTTGTGTGGGCGCGATCGATCCAGACCGCGCGCCTGCAGCTCATCGAGCCCTGGCGCGGGATGCTGATGGCGCTGGGCCGGACGCCCGAGTGCCAGGCCATCCAGATGCGGGACGTGGAGCGGCGCGTGGCCCGGGCTCGTACCATGTGCCGGCGGTACGACCTGACGTCCGAACGAGGCCTCGCGCTCATGTTCGACATCGCCGTACAGAACGGCTCGATCGGTCCGGTGGCCGGGCCGCGGATCGCGCGGGACCTCGCGGCCCTGCCGTCCGGCGGGTCATGGGCGGAGCGCGAGGTGGCGCGGATGCGGATCATCGCCAACCGTCGCGCGGAGGCCGCCGACCCCCGGTGGGTCGAGGACGTGCGGCAGCGCAAGCTCGCCATCGCCAACGGCGACGGCGTCGTGCATGGCAATCACTACGACCTGGCCGAGCAGTTCGGCGTCCGGCTGGTACCGGCGGACGGTACGCCGATGCCCGATGCCGCACCAGGTGGTGGGTAGCCACCATCAACTCCGGAGTGCCCTCATGATGCATGCCGCATGACCCGCCGCTCATCACCCGCGCCTCGCAGATCCGGAATCGTCCCACTGGAGGCTCTATGGCAGCCCGCGTCACCATCCCCCTCGACGCCTCGGGCATCGAGGGGTTCGATCCCAAGCAACCGATCAAGGTTCTGCTCGCGGCGAGCGGCCGGCCCGTCGCGGCCGAGACCATTACCCTCGACAGGAAGGGTCAGGGCGAAGTCACCCTGAGTATCGAGGGCCAGCGGCGCGGCCTGAGCGTGGTCGTCGGCCCGGCTGACGCCAGCGACGACGAGCTGCTCGGCCTCCAGACGATCAACATCGACGTGCCGGTCCGACACTGGCGGGGCAAGGACGACATCACGCTCGCCCCGATCCGCATCAGCCCGTACTACTGGTTCTGGTGGCTGCGCTGGTGCCGGACCTTCACCATCCATGGCCGCCTCCTCTGCGCCAGCGGTCAGCCGGTGCCCGGCGCGACCGTCTGCGCCTACGACGTCGATGCGTGGTGGTGGTGGAGGAGCCAGCAGCAGGTCGGCTGCGCCACGACCGACATCCATGGCGCGTTCACCATCAGCTTCCGCTGGTGTTGCGGCTGGTGGCCGTGGTGGTGGTGGCGCCTCCGGACCTGGCAGATCGAGCCGGTCCTGGCCTCGCGCATCATGAAGGCGCTGCAGCGCGAGCCGCACTTTCCGAAGATTCCGTTCCCCGATCCCCAACCGGACCTGAGCCTCTTCGAGCGGCTGGTGGCGGATCCGACGGCAGCACCTCCCGGCGCGATGGTGCGCCTCGGACGCGCACCGCTCGCAGCGCCCATGCCATCCATCGCCACGATGGCGAGCAGCACGCCGCTCCGCAGCCTCCGGGAGCGAGCCGCGCTGGATGTCGCCCGGCTCGACTCGCTTCGCGAGCGCCTCGCCACCCGCCTGCCCGCCATGCCGGACCTCGAGCTGATTCGCCTGTGGCCCTGGTGGCCCTGGTACCCGTGGTGGGATTGCACGCCGGATCTCATCTTCCGGGCCTGGCAGGACTGCCACGGACAGAGCAACCTCATCGTGGCCGAGACGTGGTGGAACGCCCGGTGGAACGTTCCGCAGACGCTCAACCAGACGCTGGTGGCGAACAGCCTGGCCTGCTGCCGGTCCGGCCCGCCCGACTGTGAGGACGGCGAGTGCCTCGCGTTCACCGATGTCTGCGACTTCGACGTGAGCGACATCGGGGGCAACCTCGGCGCGCCGGTCGTGCCCGTCGGCTACGGCAACCCGGGGCTGATCTCCGTGTACGGTGACGCGCCATTCGCTGAAGCCGTCAGGCTGCGCGGGACGGTCGACTGCCTCGTGGGCGTCGACTATTACGAGATCGAGTTCCGGCCCGACGGCGGCGGACCCTGGCTGCCGGTGCCACCCGCGGCGCTCGGCGCATTCGATCGCGAGTACTACGACTTCGGTCCGATGGACCAGTTCGGCGCCACGTTCAACCCCGCGGTACCGATCAGCGGCCATCACGTGTACGAGACGGTGGAGCACCACGAGACCACTCATACCCCGGCCGATTGGGGTGCGACCAAGGTCTGGCTCGCCACCAACTTCGACGTGCTGGCCGTCTGGCTCACCAGCGGAACCTTCTCCGACGGCACCTATCGCTTCCGGATCATGGGCTACGACGAGGTGGGCGGCAATCTCCAGAACCCCCGGCTCTTGCCCATCTGCGGAACGCAGACCACTGTGGAGGTCGTCGTCACGATCGACAATCAGGCGACGTATCCGCCGCCCGGACCGATCGACAATCCCTGCGGCGGGGGGACGGTGCACACGTGCACCAACGAGCCGCTGACCGACATCCTCGGCGCCCAGATCCTGCATACGGGGGGCGGCGCGACCGACATCGGCGCGTGCGGCAACGTCGCGCTGCACGCCGGCGATATCCTCCAGGTGGACTTCATCGCCCACGACCCGAACGACCACCTGGCCTGGTACAGCCTCATCGCCACGTACGGCGAGAACCTGGCCAACGATCTGCTCGGGCTCGCCGGCGCGACCCTCCTGCCGCTGGGTGGTCAGGTGGTGCCGCCGGCCATACAGGTGGGGCCCTCGTACGTGGAGGCGCGCCTCGCGGGGGCGGTGCCGCCCGTCTGGGCCGGCGGGGCGCTGCGGCTCCAGGTACCCGCCGCGCTCGCGTTCCCGGAGACCTGCTGCTACCAGCTCGAACTCAGGGCCTACAAGCGCACCGTGGTGGGCTGCTCGCAGAACTTCGCCCATCGCAACCTGAGCGAGCGCAGCTTCCAGGTGACGGTGTGACGGGCCCGAGGACGTGAGGGCGGTGCCGTTCGTCGCCGCCCTCCTGGCGACGTGGCGCCTCACGCACCTGCTCGTGGCGGAGGACGGGCCGTGGGACCTGGTGGCCCGCCTCCGCCGCATCGCCGGTTCCGGATGGCTGGGCCGGCTGATGGATTGCCTCTACTGTCTCAGCGTCTGGGTGGCGCTGCCGTTCGCGCTGTGGCTGGCCGACGATTGGCTCACCCGCCTCGCCGTCGCCTGGCCCGCGCTCTCCGGTGGCGCCATCCTGCTCGAGCGGCTCACCAGCCGTGCGGGCGACCACGATGACCCGGGAGGGTGACGATGTCCTGCTGCGGGAAGGCAAGAGCGGCGGCGCGCGCCGCGGCGGGCGGTGGGAGCCCGCCGCTGGGTCCGGCCGAGCCACCGGCGAAAACGCCGGTAATCGTCTTCGAGTACGAGGGCCAGGGGCCCGTGACCCTGGTGGGCCCGGCCACGGGCACCCGGTATCGGTTCAGCGGGGCGGGGGACCGGGTGCGGATCGATCCGCGGGACCGGCCCGGCCTGGCGAAGATGGCCCACCTGCGCTGGATCCGCTGACAGCAGGCGGCGGCCGGAGCGCTACAGCTTCGGCAGCGTCACCCCGCGCTGCTTCTGATATTTGCCTTGCTTGTCGGCATAGCTCGTTTCGCAGACGTCGTCGTCGTCGGCCTCGAAGAACAGCACCTGACAGATCCCCTCGTTGGCATAGATCTTCGCGGGGAGGGGCGTGGTATTGGAGATCTCCAGGGTGACGTGCCCTTCCCACTCCGGCTCGAAGGGCGTCACGTTCGTGATGATGCCGCAGCGGGCGTAGGTCGACTTCCCCACGCAGATCGTGAGCACGTTGCGGGGAATCCGGAAGTACTCGACCGAGCGCGCCAGCGCGAAGCTGTTGGGCGGCACGATGCATACGTCTCCTTCGAACTCGACGAAGCTCTTCTGATCGAAGTGCTTCGGGTCGACGACGGCGGAGAGCACGTTCGTGAAGATCTTGAACTCCGGGGCCACCCGCATGTCGTAGCCGTAGGAGGAGAGGCCGTAGGAGATGGTGCCGGCCCGGACCTGGCCGTCCTGAAAGGGTTCGATCATGCCGTATTCGCGGGCCATCCGGCGGATCCAGCGGTCGGATTTGATGGACATGGAGGGTGCGTGGTCGGTAGTCGGTGGTCGGGTGGCCCGCGCGTGCCGCGGGGCCCCAAGTGTCGAGCGTGTGGGAATATAGGTGTTGAATCGACCGGGGTATACCGTTAAGTTTCCCAAAGCGCATACCGTCTCGTGAATTTTTTCACGAAAGCCCGAGCCTCCACGACATGCTCCAGGCCTACGTTCCGATCCTGATCCTCAGCGTGTTCGTCGTCGCGAACGCGGTACTGATGATCGGCATGTCGCACCTCCTCTCCGCCACCCGTCCCACTCCGGTCAAACTTGCGCCGTACGAATCCGGCATGCCGACGCTCGGCGATGCGCGTGATCGATTCTCGGTCAAGTTCTATCTCGTGGCGATGCTGTTCATCGTCTTCGATATCGAGACGGTGTTCCTGATTCCCTGGGCGGTGGCGGTCCGGCAGCTCCCGGACCTGATGGGCTTTCTCATCGTGGAGATGTTCGTGTTCATCGCGATCCTCGCGGTGGGCTACGTCTACATCTGGAAGCGGGGTGCCCTCGAATGGGATTGATGCCCACCGACACGGAAGACGTCCGCGCCGAGGGCGCCGTCGTCTCCACGATGTCCTCCAACTGGCTCACCACGCGGCTCGATGCGCTGACCAACTGGTCCCGCGCCGGCTCGCTGTGGCCCATGCCGTTCGGCACCGCGTGCTGTGCCATCGAGTTCATGGCCACCGCAGCCTCCCGGTTCGACCTGGCGCGTTTCGGCATGGAGCGGATGAGCTTCTCACCTCGTCAGGCCGACGTGCTGATCTGCGCCGGCCGGCTGCCGTTCAAGCTCGCGCCCGTGATCCGGCGGATCTGGGATCAGATGGCCCAGCCCAAATGGGCCATCTCCATGGGCGCTTGCGCCTCCACGGGCGGCATTTTCGACACCTATGCGATGGTGCAGGGCATCGACACGATCATCCCCGTGGACGTGTACGTGCCGGGTTGTCCGCCGCGGCCCGAGGGCCTGATGTACGCCATCATGCTCCTGCAGAAGAAGATCCGGGGCGAGAGCCTGAGCGACCCCGGGCTGCGCCAGGAGTTCCTCCTCCGGCCGGACGGCCTCTTCCTCCCTGCCGAGCGGATCGACGAGGTGTCGGAGCCGTTCGGCAACTCGGTGAGCCAGACGAGGTCCGCGTAGCCACGTGAGCACATCGATCTCCCCGTCCGTCGAGGCCTTGCGTGCACGCTTCGGCGATGCCATCGGCCGCGCCGCCGTCATCGCCGGCGACACGGTGGTGTACGTCGCTGCCGACCGGGCGCACGAGATCCTCGCGTGGCTCAAGACCGATCCGGAGCAGGCCTTCGACTACCTGACCGACATCACGGCCGTCGAGTACCGGGACCCGGAGCGGCCCATCGAGCTGGTCTATCAGCTTCGCTCATTGCGGCGCCGGGCCGATCTGCGGGTCAAGGTCGAGCTGGAGAAGGGGGAGGAGCTCCGGATGCCGTCGGTCTACGATCTCTGGCGCGGCGCCGATTGGCTCGAGCGCGAGGTGTACGACATGTTCGGCGTGACCTTTACCGGCCATCCCGACCTGCGGCGCATCCTGATGTGGGAGACCTACACGGAGGGGTATCCGCTGCGGAAGGATTTCCCCTTGCGCGGCCAGTACACCCGGGCCGAGCAGACGCGGCAGGCACTCACGACGAGCCCGGAGGCGCACTACTCCACGGTGGAGCTGGCCATCGCCCGCCGGTGGGCCGACCTGCCCGAGGACACCCGCGACCACCTGGCGCCCGAGCGGCAGGAGGGCCCAGCGTGACCCGCACCATCGAAATGGCCCTGGCCACGCCGGGCCTCGACGCCGACGGCCGCGCCATCCGGGTGCCGCTCGGCGCGGACCCCCCGGAGGGGTTCACCGAGGACGACGTCGGCGAGCACATGCTGGTCAACATCGGCCCGCAGCACCCCGCCACGCATGGCGTGCTCCGGCTGGTGATCGAGCTGGACGGCGAGACCGTCGTCCGCGTCATCCCGCACATCGGCTACCTGCACTCCGGCTTCGAGAAGCTGGGCGAGTACCGGCAGTACAACCAGATCATCCCGCTCACCGATCGCACCGACTACCTGGCGCCGATGGCGAACAACGTCTGTCTGGCGCTGGCGGTCGAGAAGCTGATGGGCATCGAGATCACCGAGCGCTGCAAGGTGCTCCGGGTCATCGCCTGCGAGATGAGCCGGATCATTTCCCACCTCGTCTGGCTCGGCACCACCGGCATCGACCTCGGGGCCTACACGCCGTTCCTGTGGGCCTTCCAGGAGCGGGAGCGGATCTACAACCTGCAGGAGGCGTGGACCGGCGCGCGGCTCACGACCAGCCTCACCCGGGTGGGCGGCATGATGGCCGACGTGCCCGAGGGGTGGGAAGACGGCCTCAGGGAGTTCACGCGGACCTTCCCCAACACGCTCCGCGAGATCGACCGGATGTTCACCCGGAACTCGATCTGGATCGGGCGCACGCAGGGGGTGGGCGTACTCTCGGCGGAGGAGGCGATCAACTACTCGCTCTCCGGGCCGATGCTCCGCGCGAGCGGCGTGGACTACGACGTCCGCAAGGACCGCCCCTACCTGGACTACGAGACCTACGACTTCGACGTCCCGGTGGGCGAGCACGGCGACATCTACGACCGCTATCTCGTGCGTCTCGAGGAGATGTACCAGTCCAACCGCATCCTCGAGCAGGCCCTCGACCGGCTGGCGCGCCTCCGCGGCGCGCCGCTCAACGTGGATGATCCGCGGGTGATCCTCCCGCCCAAGTCGCGCGCGATGAGCGACATGGAGGCGATGATTTTCCACTTCAAGCAGGTCATGGAAGGCCTCAAGCCGCCGATCGGCGAGGCCTACATGGGCGTGGAGAATCCCAAGGGCGAGCTGGGCTACTATCTGGTGTCGGACGGCACGGCCAAGCCGGTGCGGTGGCGCATCCGTCCGCCTGCCTTCATCAACCTCGCGGCGCTGCCGCGGATGTGCGAGGGCGCGTTGCTCTCCGACGTGATTGCGATCAACGCGAGCGTCGACATCGTCATGGGAGAAGTTGATCGATGACGGAATCCAGGGCGGCCACGCACGGCGAGCAGGTCCACGTGCCGATCTTCACCGGGGAGCGCCGGGCGCAGCTCGAGGCCCTGTTCGAGAAGTATCCGACCAGACAGGCCTGCCTGCTGCCGGCCCTGTGGATGGTGCAGGAGGCACGCGGCTGGATCTCGGAGCCCGCCATGGCGGAAGTGGCGGAGGTGCTGCGGCTCACGCCGGCCTATGTGAAGGGCGTCGTGACGTTCTACACGATGTACCACACTCATCCGGTGGGGCGCCACTTCATCCAGGTGTGCACCACCTCGCCCTGCGGGCTCTGCGGGGCGGAGGACACGCTCAAGGCGCTGCTCGAGGCGACCGGCTGCCGTGAGCTCGGGGCCACGAGCCCGGACGGACGCTTCACCGTGATCGAGGTGGAATGCCTGGGTGCCTGCGGGTTCCCGACGCCGGTGCTGATCAATGACGATTTCCATGAGAACGTGACGCCGGAGCGCGTGCCCGCGCTGTTGGCCAGGTATCCCTGACGGTCCCGGGCCCGGGGCGCGTTCCGCCTGCCCCGGGTGCGGCGACGAGAAACCGGCATTCAGCGACCAGCGACCAGCGACCAGCGACCAGCGACGAGCAACACACATGGGCTACCCACACCCGAGTCACCCCGGCGAAACCGTTGTCCTCTCGAAGTATTTCGGGGATGCGGGGGCCCGGACCTACCACGGCTGGACCGAGCGCGGCGGCTATGAGGCGCTGAAGAAGGCGCTGACCATGACCCCCGAGGCGATCGTCGAGGAGGTCAAGGCCTCGGGGCTGCGCGGGCGAGGCGGTGCGGGCTTCCCCACCGGCCTCAAGTGGTCCTTCATGCCGAAGAATTCGGGCAAGCCGCACTATCTCGTGTGCAACGCGGACGAGTCCGAGCCCGGCACGTTCAAGGACCGCGAGATCATGCGCTGGACGCCGCACGCGCTGCTCGAGGGGTGCGCCATCGCGGCGTATGCCATCGGGGCCGAGCGCTGCTACATCTACATCCGCGGCGAGTTCACCGAGCCGTGGCGCATCATGTCGCAGGCGGTGCAGGAGGCCTATGCCGCCGGCGCCCTCGGCGGGAACGTATTCGGCTCCGGACGCCGGATCGACATCGTGCTCCACCGCGGGGCCGGGGCGTACATCTGCGGGGAGGAGACGGCGCTGATGAACTCGATCGAGGGCAAGCGTGGCAATCCCCGGATCAAGCCCCCGTTCCCGGCCCAGGCCGGCCTGTTCGGCATGCCGACGACGATCAACAACGTCGAGACGCTGACCGCGGTGCCTCACATCATCAATCGCGGCGCGGCGTGGTACAAGTCGCTCTGTCTCTCGAGCCCGAAGAGCACGGGCACCAAGCTCTTCTCGGTGTGCGGCCACGTGCAGCGGCCCGGCAACTACGAAGTGACCATGGGCACGCCGATGAAGACGCTCATCTACGACATGTGCGGCGGCATGCGGCCCGGGCGCACGCTCAAGGCGGTGATCCCGGGCGGCTCGTCGGTGCCGATCCTGTCGGCCGAGGAGATCGAGGACTGCCCGATGGACTACGAGGGCATCGCGGCCAAGGGCTCGATGCTGGGCTCGGGCGGCATGATCGTGATGGACGACACCGCGGACATGGTCTACCAGATCTGGCGGCTCGCCCGGTTCTACGCCCACGAGTCCTGCGCCCAGTGCACGCAGTGCCGCGAGGGCACCGCGTGGACCACGAAGGTCCTTGAGCGCATCCTCGCCGGCAAGGGCAAGCCGGAGGATCTCGACCTGCTGCTGGACCTTGCGGACAACATGACGGGCAAGACCATCTGCGTGCTCAGCGACTCCTGCGCCGCGCCCGTGGTGAGCGGCATCCGGAAGTTCCGCGACGAGTTCGAGGCCTACCTGCGCGGCGCCCGCGAGCCGGCGCTGGCGGACGCATGACCGCCCCGGCGCCCGCGCTGCTCAGCGTCACGATCGACGGCGTCACCATACAGGTGCCGCCGGGGACGACGATCATCGAGGCGGCGAAGCAGGCGGGGATCCTCATCCCGCACTACTGCTACCACCCGTCGCTGCCGTCGCCCGCGGTCTGCCGCATGTGTCTGGTGGACGTGGAGCAGGCGCCCAAGCTCGTGCCGGCCTGCGTCACCACCGTGGCCGAAGGCCAGGTGGTGCATACCGACAGTCCGGCCGCGAAGAAGGCGCGCGAGGGCGTGCTCGAGCTGCTGCTGATCAACCACCCGCTCGACTGCCCCATCTGCGATCAGGCGGGCGAGTGCGAGCTGCAGGACTACGTCTTCCAGGAGGGCCGGGCGGGGACCCGCTACGCGGACTATCCCAAGCGGTTCAATCCGGTGGAAGACTTCGGGCCCGACGTCCTCTACGTCCCCAACCGCTGCATCCTCTGCACGCGCTGCGTGCGGTTCATGGACGACGTGGCCGGGGACGCCGTGCTCAACGTGTCCGAGCGGGGCGATCGCGCCTATATCGGCATCTTTCCCGGTCGCGCGCTGGACCATCCCTGGGCCGGCAACGTCGTGGATCTGTGCCCGGTGGGCTCGCTGATCTCGAAGGACTTCCTGCACAAGGCCCGGGCCTGGGACCTCGACAAGACGGCCAGCATCTGCCCGGGCTGCACCCAGGGCTGCAACATCATGATCGACACGCGGGACGATGTGGTCGTCCGCCTCCGGCCGCGCCCGAATCTCGATGTCAACCGGCACTTCATCTGCGATCACGGCCGCTCGGACTACCGGTGGATGAACCGGGGCGATCGGATCGAGGCGCCGCTGGTGCGGGACGGCGAGCGCATGCTCGCCACCGACTGGGATACCGCGATCGCACGGCTCGCGGCGCTGGTGGAGGCGGGCTCGGGCCGGGCGGTGGTCCTCGCGTCGGGGCGGGCGTCCAACGAGTCGCTGGGGCAGGTGCGGCGGCTCCTCGCCGGGTTCGACCTGACCGCGGCCGTCAAGGTCCCGCTGGGTGACGAAGCCCCGCTGCCCGGCGTGCCCAATCTCGCGCTCCGCCGCGAGCGCGCGCCCAACCTGGCGGGCGCCCGCCTGCTGGGCTACACCGCGGACTGGGACGCGGCGCTGCAGGCGGCTCGCGACGCCGCGCTCGTCGTAGTGCTGGACGTCGAGCTGTCCGGCGCGGAGCAGGAGGCCATCGGAGGCGCGGCGGCCAGGGTGGTGCTGGGCACCGTCGCGGACGAGTGGCTGCACCGGGCGGACGTGGTGGCGCCGGTCACCTCGATGGCGGAGGAGATCGGGACCTGGATCAACCGGGATGGCCGCGTGCAGCGCTACCAGCAGGCCAGGCCGGCGCCGGGCATGGCGCAGCCGGCCTGGTGGGTGGCGGGTGCCGCGGCGGCCCGGGCGTTCGGCGGGTCGGCGCCGCTCACGGCGGCCGAGGCCTTCATCGCGCTGGGCGACCAGGCACCGGCCCTCGCGGGGCTCACTCATCAGGATCTCGGCTTCACCGGGCGGGTGGTGCCGCTGGAGCCGGCCGTGACCGCGGACGCGCACCCATGACGCCGGAACAGAAAGGCATGCTGCTCCTGGTCGCCCTCAGGCTCATCGCGATCTTCACGCTCGTGATGGTCTCGGTGGCCTATGCGACGCTGCTGGAGCGCAAGGTGTCGGCCTGGATGCAGGACCGCCTCGGCCCCAACCGCGTCGGTCCGCGCGGCCTGCTGCAGCCGGTGGCCGACGGCCTCAAGAACATCATCAAGGAAGAGACGATGCCGGGGGCGGCGAACAAGGTGCTGTTCGTGCTGGCGCCGGGCATCGCGTTCTGCACTGCCTTGATGCTGGCGGGAGTGATTCCGCTCGCGGCCCCGCTCCCGCTCGACTTCGACGTGGTCCTGCCGCTCATCGGACGGGTGGTGTACCACGGGCCGATGACGATGTCCATCGCCGACCTGCCGGTCGGGTTCCTCTACATCATCGCCATCAGCTCCCTCGGCGTGTACGGGATCGCGCTGGCCGGCTGGTCGTCCAACAGCAAGTACAGCCTGCTGGGCGGTCTGCGGGCCGCCGCGCAGCTGGTGTCCTACGAAGTCGCGATGGGCCTGAGCCTCGTGCCGGTGCTGCTGCTCTCGGGCAATGTCGCCTTCGGGCAGATCATCGCGGATCAGCAGCAGGGGCTCTGGTACGTGCTGCCGCTCCCGGTCGCGTTCTTCATCTTCCTGGTCTCCGGGTTCGCGGAAACCAACCGGGCGCCGTTCGACCTGCCCGAGGCCGAGTCCGAGCTCGTCGCCGGCTATCACGCCGAATACAGCGCGATGAAGTTCTCCATGTTCTTCATCGCCGAGTACGCCAATCTCATCACGCTGTCGATGATGTGCACCACGCTGTTCTTCGGCGGGTGGGACATCCCGTTCACCCACTGGGACGAGCGGGGCGGGGTCCTGCAGACGCTGGTGACCTTCGCGGTGTTCGGGCTGAAGACCTTCGCGTTCGTCTTCCTCATCATGTGGGTACGGTGGACGCTGCCGCGCTTCCGCTATGACCAGCTCATGGCGCTGGGCTGGAAGGTCATGATGCCGATGGCGCTGGTGTATCTCTCCGTCATCACCGGCGCCATCTACGTCACCGAACGCGTGCTCCACATCACGGCGGCGGTGCCGCGCATGCTGATGCTCACCGCCGTGAGCGCCGTCGCCGCGGCGGTCATCTTCGTGGTGCTCGACCGCGGGCTGGTCATCTCCGGCGCCTACCGCCGGCACGGCCCGTCCGTTCCCTCACCGGCGCGCGCCCCGCGCCGCGCCATGGTGCGCTGATGGCAATCGGAGTCAAGGTTCTCAAGCGGCCCGGCACCGAGGCGAGCTACGTCCGTGCCACGCTCAAGGGCATGGCGCTGACCTTCCGCCACATCTTCCGCCGGCCGAACACGATGCAGTACCCCGAGCAGAAGAGCACGGACGAGTGGACGATCTCGCCCCGCTGGCGCGGGACCCACCGCATGCTGACCGATGAGCAGGGCCGGTCGAAGTGCGTGGCGTGCGGCCTCTGCCCGCAGATCTGTCCGGCCAACTGCATCAAGCTGGTGCCGGGCGAGGACGAGCAGGGCAACCGGTACCCCCTGATCTACGAGATCGACGAGTTCCGCTGCGTGTTCTGCGGCTACTGTCAGGAAGTCTGTCCCGAGGAGGCGATCCACGTGGGCGTGCACTTCGAGAACGCGGAGTACGGTCGCGACCGCTTCGTCTACGATCTGGAGCGGCTGTCGGCGCAGCCGCACCCGGTCTCCACGCTCTGGGACCCGACGGATCCGCGGGGCGAGTAATGCTCCAGACCGTCTTCTACATCTTC
>JBMOPM010000018.1:0-1539 GCA_049323575.1 Gemmatimonadota bacterium
CGCGCTCGTGCCCACGAGCGCGCCGCCACTGTAGAGCGCGAGCTCCGCGTGGGCCCGATCCGCGAGATGGCTGAGCCCGAGGCCGATCTCGTCCTCCATCTCGCTCAGGAGCTGGCCCGCAGCCGGCGCCACGTCCCGCAGGCCCTGCATGATGACCAGGTCACGGCTGTGGCGAGTCTCGTCACCCAGGCGGACGAAACCCCAGGTAGCAAAGGCCACCGCGGGCAGGACGAAGAACGCGGCGAGCGATACGGCGAGCCGGAGACGGAACGACCGCCTGGCGCGACCGAGCGCCGGCCGGCGGAATGGCTCTCCCGCCGCCAGTTCGGCCAGCAGCCAGAGCAGTCCGAGCATCGCCACGTCCAGCAACACCACCAGCGCGCCGCGCACGATCAGCGGCACGGGTCCCCGCAGGTCGAGCGTGGCACGCAGGCGTCGCGGACCGTCGGCGAAGAGCAGGCTCGCCTCGCCGCGCACGCGCCATCCCTCGCGCCGCCAGACCATGCCTCCGCCCGGCCCCATGCCCGGCGACGGCTGGTCGAGTTCCAGCTCGTACAGGGGTTCTGCGCGGCGCGGCGGTCGCAGCAGCCGGCCGAGGCTGGACGCTTGAATCAGTTGCGTCCTCGGGCCCACCACCGCCGAGAGCACGGTATCCGGACCGAGCCGCGCGGCCAGAACGTGGTAGACGCCCGGGACTCCGGGCTGGGTGACCACGGTGCGGTGCTGCTCAGGGCGCAGGCCCGTCACCACGCCGGCCACGATCGAATCGCTCACCTCGAGCGAGTCGAGTGGCAGCGTGGTGATGGGCGTGCCGTCCGCGCGCCAGAGCCCGAGCCGGACCGGATACGGGTTGAGTCCGAGCCCGGAGGCCTGCCACAGCGCGAAGAGGTCCGAGGCGCGGGCCGGGTGCGGATCCCGCACGACCTGCTCGGCGAACCGCTCCAGCAGTGGCACGGCCAGGGGATCGGGCTCGGTGCCGAGTCGGCCGACGTCGCGCCGCGCCACCGCGATTCGCCCCTCGATGGTGGTGCCCCACGTCACCAGGGACGCGGCGCTCCCCGCCACGAGGGCGATGCCGCAGATGGTGGCGGCGCGCGGCGCGGGCAGCGCCACCAGAATGAGCGCCGGCGTCCACAGGAACGTGTACCACTCGGGCCAGCCACCCACGGGCTCCCACGTGTAGAGCCCCACGGTCGCAGCGATGATGGCGATGACGACCGCGACCGCGGCGCGCCGCACCGGCATCGGCCCCTCCACCTGCCCGTCGCCGCGGAAGAGCGCCGCGACCAGCACCATCACCGCCGACACCGCGAGCACCACGGCGAGCTGCCAGCTCAACCACAGACCGGGCGACACGCCTTCCGCGGGCGGCGTGACGCCGCGGCCCAGGCTGCTCACCAGATAGGGAGCACCCAGCAGCAGCAGCACGCCCGCCGCGACCCCGTACCACGTGCGCCGCATGCGGCGGCGCCAGAGCATGACGCCCACCGCAGTGGCCACCGCACCGGTGAGCGCGAGCACGCCGGCCGAGGCCGAGAA
>JBMOPM010000019.1:0-18695 GCA_049323575.1 Gemmatimonadota bacterium
TGGAGACCGCGCTCGCCGCCGCCCAGGGGCACGTGCGCCAGGCCCGCTCCATGGTGACGAACGGCCTGGTGACCCGGTCGGACGCGTTGCTGGCCGAGGTGCGCGCCGGAGACGTGGAGGCAGAGCTCGCGGCCGCGCGGGCGGACGCGATCCTCGCTCGTGACCGGCTGGCCGTCCTGCTGGGCGACATCGAGGGGCGCTCCTTCGAGCTGCCGGACTCGCTGCCTCCATCCTCGCTCATCCGGGTGCTCGCCGAGGCGGAACTCGCCGACAGCGCGGGGGCGGCACGGCACGACGTACAGGCCGCGGAGCTCGGACTGGACGCCGCCGAGGCCGATATGCGCCGCGCGCGGTCGCTCTACCTGCCGAGAGTGAACTCCTTCGGCCGGTACGACTGGAACAGCCCGACCGCCGTCTTCGGCGGCAAGGCCGCCTGGACCGTCGGCGTGATGGTGAGTTGGTCGCCGTTCGCGGGAGCGGGCGAACGCGCCGAACTCAAGGCCGCAGCCGGCCGGCGCGAGGCAGCGCGGGCGCGCGTCGAGGCCGCCCGGGCGCAGGCCCGGCTCGAGGCCACACGAGCCGTGAGCGCACTCCGCGTGGCCCTGCTCCGGCTGGCCATCGCCGAGCGCAGCGTGGCACAGGCCACCGAGGCGCACCGCATCGTGACCCGGAAGTACGAGGGCGGGCTGGCCGCCATCAGCGAGCTGCTCGACGCGCAGGCCGCGGAGACGGCCGCTCGTCTCGCGGCCGACCGCGCCCGCTACGACGCCATCACTGCCATCGCCGAGCACCGCCGGTCGACGGGGCGCGATCTCATGGCGCTCGCCGTGCTCGAGGAGGATTCTGCATCATGACCGCCGTCAGGTTCCGTCTCATCGGTCTCGTTCTCGGTCTCGGCGCGCTCGCGGCGTGCGGTCACACCCCGGATCCATCCCGGGACCGCAGCGCACCTGCCGTCAGCGGCGCCGAAGTGGCCGTCCTCGACACCACGGTGGATGCCACGATCGAGGCGGCCGGCACCGCCGAGCCGTTCCAGCGGGCCGTCCTGAGCAGCAAGCTGATGGGGACGGTGCTGGAAGTGCGGGTGCGGGCCGGTGACCGGGTGCGCGCCGGCCAGATCCTCGCACGGCTCGACACGCGGGACCTCGCCGCGAAGGACGCCCAGGTGCGCGCGGCGATGGCGGGTGCCGAGGCGGCCGCGCGCGAGGCGGCGCTCCACGCGACGCGCATTCGCGGCCTGTACGCCGACAGTGCGGCGCCACGCGCGATGCTCGACGCCGCCGACGCCGCCCAGGCCCGCGCGGAGGCGGGCCTGGAGCAGGCTCGCGCACAGCAGGCGGAACTCGCGGCCATCGCGGACTATGGTGTGATCCGCGCGCCGTTCGCCGGCAGAGTCACCCTCCGCCAGGTGGATCCCGGCAGCCTTGCCGCGCCGGGAGCGCCGCTCCTCGTGGTGGAGGATGCGAGCCGCCTCCGGCTGTCGGTCAACGCGGCCCCCGACGCGCTGCGCGGGCTCAGGCCCGGCAGCCGGGTGCCGGCGACCGTGGAGGCGCGGCCGGTCGACGCCACCATCGAGGGCATCGTGCCGGCCGCCGGCAACCTCTACGAGGTGCGGGCGCTGGTGAAGAACAGCGACGGTGCACTGCTGAGCGGCAGCACCGCCACGCTCTCGCTGCCGGTGGGCCGGCGTCGCGCCCTGCTGGTGCCCGCCGCCGCGATCGTCCGCCAGGGCGACCTCACCGGCCTGTATCTCCGCACGGCCTCCGGTCCCGCGCTCCGCTGGGTCCGGCTCGGTCGCGAGGTGGGCAGCCGGGTGGAGGTGCTCGCCGGCATCAGCCGCGGTGACCGGGTGATCGTTCCGGTGCGCCCGGTGGCGGAGCCGAGGTAGCCATGGGCATCGCCGGCCGCGTCGCGGGCGCGTTCCTCCACTCCAAGCTCACCCCGCTCGTCACCCTGGCATCGCTCGCGGTCGGGACGCTGGCTCTCCTGGCGACGCCGCGCGAGGAAGAGCCGCAGATCTCGGTGCCGATGATCGACGTGATCGCGGCGCTGCCGGGAGCGAGCCCGAGGGAGGTGGAGCACCTCGTCACGCAGCCCATCGAGCGACGCATGATGGAGATCCCCGGCGTCGAGTACGTCTACTCGATGGCGGGCGAGGGGATGACGCTGGTCACGGTGCGCTTCCGCGTGGGCCAGGACCAGGACGAGGCGGTGACGCGCGTGCACGCCAAGCTGTTCAGCGCGATGGACCAGGCCCCCCCGGGGGCGCTGCCGCCCCTGGTCAAGCCCCATGCGATCGACGACGTGCCCATCCTCACCCTCACGCTGCACGGCGGCGGAGCTTCCTCGAACGATCTGCGCGTGCTCGCCGCGCATCTGGAGGACGAGATCCGCACCGTGCCGGATGTCGCGGCCACCTTCGTGGTGGGCGGCGAGCCCCGGCAGTTCCGCGTGGAGCTCGATCCGGCGCGGCTGGCCGCGAGCGGCGTGACGCCAGGCGAAGTGGCCCAGGCGCTCGAGGGCGCCAACGCGCGACTCCCCGCGGGCGAGCTGGCGAGCAACAACCGCGTGACGCTGGTGAGCGTCGGCGCGCCGCTTTCCACCGCCGAGCAGGTAGGCAGCATCATCGTGGCGGTGCGGAACGGCCGGTCCGTAGCGCTCCGCAACGTCGCCACCGTCGCCGACGACTTCGGCGAGCCTATGAGCTATGTGAGCCACCGGGACGATCGGGGCATGGAACCGGCGGTGACGATCGCCGTCTCCAAGCGACCGGGCGCCAACGCCACCGACGTGGCGCATGCCGTTCTTGGCCGCATCGAGGCGGCCCGCGCCCGGCTCCTCCCCGCCGACGTGACGGTGGACGTTACTCGCAACTACGGCGACACCGCCAAGGAGAAGTCGGACGAGCTGATCCTCCACCTGTTCATCGCCACCCTCTCCGTCACCGCCCTGGTCGGCCTCTTCCTCGGCTGGCGGGAGGCGATGGTGGTGCTCGTGGCGGTACCGGTGACGCTGGGTCTGACCCTCTTCGTCTACTACGCCTTCGGCTACTCGCTCAACCGGATCACGTTGTTCGCGCTGATCTTCTCGATCGGCATCCTGGTGGACGACGCCATCGTGGTGGTGGAGAACATCTACCGGCACCTTCGCATGGGAACACGAGCGCCCGACGCGGCAGCGATCGAGGGCGTCGACGAAGTGGGCAACCCCACCATCCTCGCGACGTTCACCGTCATCGCCGCGATTCTGCCGATGGCATTCGTGTCCGGCCTCATGGGACCCTACATGCGGCCGATCCCGATCGGCGCGTCGGCCGCGATGCTCGCCTCGCTGGGCGTGGCGTTCGTCATCACGCCGTGGCTGGCGCTGCGACTGCTCAAGGGGCACGTCGGCGCGGCGGGCGCGCCGGCCCACGGACACTCCGGCACGGCGGCGCCCTCGCGGTTCGCGGCCTTCTACGCCCGGCTCCTGACGCCGCTCATGGATCGGCCGCGACGTCGCCTGGCCTTCTACGGCGGCGTCCTGGTGCTGCTGCTCGCGTCGGCGGGGCTCATCGCCGTGCGGCTGGTGCAGGTGAAGATGCTGCCGTTCGACAACAAGAGCGAGTTCCAGGTGGTACTGGACCTGCCCGAGGGCGCCTCGCTGGAGACGGCGAACGCACTGGGTCAGGATGTGGCGGCGTACCTCGAGCGCGTGCCCGAGGTGCTCACCACGCAGGTGTACGCCGGCACCGCGGCCCCGTTCAACTTCAACGGCCTCGTGCGCCACTACTTCATGCGGCGGGGCGCGAACGTGGCGGACGTGCAGGTCAACCTGCGCCCGAAGAGCGAGCGCGCCCGGCAGAGCCACGCCATCGCGCTCGCGGTGCGGCCCGGCATCGACTCGATCGCGGCACGCCATGGCGCGAGCGCCAAGATCGCCGAGATCCCGCCGGGTCCCCCGGTGCTCGCCACGCTGGTGGCCGAGGTCTATGCGGGCGATGACAGCACGCGCCTGGCCGCGGCGGCCGAGGTCAAGCGCATCTTCGAGACCACGCCGGGCGTGGTGGACGTCGACTGGACGGTCGAGGCACCGCAGGCCAAGCGGTCGTTCCGGGTGGATCGGGTGCGCGCCGCGCAGGCGGGCGCGAGCGTCCAGCAGATCACCCGGACGCTCGCCCTGGCCGTCTCGGGCGGCGTGACCGGCATCGCGGCCACGCCCACCGCACTTGAACCCAAGGCGATCGTGCCGCGGCTCGCGCTCGCCGACCGCGCGTCGGTGGAGCAGCTCCTGGCGCTGCCGGTGGCCACGGCGACCGGTCCGGCGCCGCTGGGACGGTTCGTGCAGGTAGACTCGGTGACCCGCGAGCCGTCCCGGATCCGCAAGAACCTCCGGCCGGTGATCTACGTCACGGGCGACGTGGCGGGCACGATCGAGTCGCCGGTCTATGCCATCCTCGCCATGAACCGCCGGCTCGACTCGGTGCGGGTGGCCGGCGCCAGCATCGCGCGCTACAACGCCGTGCAGCCGGCGCGGCTGGACGAGACCGCGCTCAAGTGGGACGGCGAATGGCAGATCACCATCGAGGTGTTCCGCGACCTGGGCCTGGCCTTCGCCGCGGTGCTGCTGCTGATCTACGTGCTCGTGGTCGGGTGGTTCCAGTCCTTCACGATCCCGCTCGTCATCATGGCGCCGATCCCGCTCACCCTGATCGGCATCCTGCCCGGGCACGCGCTGTCGGGCGCGTTCTTCACCGCGACGTCGATGATCGGGATGATCGCGCTGGCCGGCATCATCGTCCGCAATTCGATCCTGCTGGTGGACTTCATCCAGCTGGCCCAGCAACGCGGCCTGCCGCTGCGCGAGGCCGTCCTCGAGGCCGGGGCGGTGCGGTTCCGGCCGATCGCCCTCACGGCGGCCGCGGTGGTGGTGGGCGGGATGGTGATGGTGCTCGACCCCATCTTCCAGGGCCTGGCCGTGGCCCTGATGAGCGGGGCGGTGGTGGCCACGGCGCTGACCATGGTGGTGGTGCCGTTGCTGTACTGGGAGCTGAAACAGCGGTGAGCCGACGTCCGCTCACCTGACTCTCACGGAAGGGAGTACGACCATGCACGACGCACGACACTATGACATGCTGGTCCGCCGGTTCGCCGGGGTGTTCGTTCTCATTTCCCTGGCGCTGGGCTGGTGGGTGAGCCCGTACTGGTTCCTGTTCACGGCGTTCGTGGGCTTGAACCTCCTCCAGTCGAGCTTCACCCGGTTCTGCCCCTTGGAGATCGTGCTGAGAAAGGCCGGTGAGCAGCGGACGCAGCAGTGACCACCGGCTACGGCTCCCCGATGCTCAGCCCGCCCTTCATGACGGTCACCGCCTGGCCGCTCAGCAGCACGCGCTCACCCTTCATCTCCACTCGCACGGTACCGCCGCGCGTGGAGGCCTGGAAGCCGGTGAGCGTGGTGCGGCCCAGGCGCTCGGCCCAGTAGGGCGCCAGGGCGCAGTGCGCCGAGCCCGTGACGGGATCCTCGGCCACACCGGCGCCAGGCGCGAAGAAGCGGGAGACGAAGTCCACGCCGGGCGTCGACGACGGCGCCGTCACGATCACGCCCCGTTCCGGGTGCCGGCGCAGCGCGGCGAAGTCGGGCGCGAGCGAGCGGACGATGGCCTCCTCTTCGAAGACCAGGAAGTGATCGAATCGGCTGCGCCCCGTGAAGACCGGCCTCGCGTCCGCTCCGAGCGCCTCGAGCAGCGAGGACATCACGGGGCCGGCCACCGCGGGCGTGGCCGGGAAATCGAGGGTGATCCAGCCGTCCCGGCGCTGCGCCGTGAGCAGGCCGCTCCGGGTGTGGAAGCGGGCGGTCGCCCGCGGCTTGAGGTGGCCCTCCTCCCACAGGAAGTGGGCGCTCGCCAGCGTCGCGTGGCCGCAGAGGTCCACCTCGGTCTCCGGCGTGAACCAGCGAAGCCGGAATCCGTTCTTGCCCCTGACCAGAAACGCCGTCTCCGACAGGTTCATTTCGGCGGCCACGGCCTGCAACCACTGCTCCGGCCGGACCTCGGGCAGGAGGCAGACGGCGGCCGGGTTCCCGGCGAAGGGACGGTCGGTAAACGCGTCGATGATCCAGAGATGCATGGGTTCCACGTGCAAGGCGCTGGCGCCGGGCGTCAGGTGTGTCAGGTGTCAGGTGTCAGGTGTCAGGTCATAAGCTAGCTTGGAGCCATGCCTGACCGCACCATCGACCTCAACGCCGACGTGGGCGAGGGGTACGGCGCCTTTCCTCCCGCCGCCGACTACGAGCTCCTGCCCCTGCTATCCTCGGCCAACGTCGCCTGCGGCTTTCACGCCGGGGATCCGCTGTTGATGATGGCCACGGTGGCCGTGGCGAAGGAGCCGGGCATCGCGGTCGGCGCGCATCCGGGATATCCCGACCTCCTCGGCTTCGGTCGCCGGGCCATGGCGGCTTCTCCCGAGGAGATCATGGCGTACGTCATCTATCAGATCGGGGCGCTGGCGGCGTGCTGCACCGCGGCCGGCACCGCGCTCCGCTACGTGAAACCGCACGGGGCCTTGTACCACCGGGCCGTCACCGATGATGACGCGGCGCGGGCCATCGCCGAGGGCATCCGCCGCGTGAATCCCGCGCTCGTGCTGCTGGCCTTGCCGGGCAGCCGGATGCTTGCCGCCGGCACGGCAGCAGGATTGCGGGTGGCGCGCGAGGGGTTCGCCGACCGGCGTTACGGCCCTGATGGCGCGCTCGTGCCCCGCACCGAGCCCGACGCGCTCCTCCTCGACCCCGCGGCGGCCGCGGCACAGGCCATTGCGCTGGCGCCAGCGGTCGACTCGATCTGCGTCCACAGCGATACGCCGGGCGCGATCGACATCCTCCGGGCCGTGCGGATAGCGCTCGAGGCCGAGGGCTACACCATCGCTCCGTTCGCCGCATGAGCGTCGCCATTGCGCCGCTCGGCGAGGCGGCGTTCCTGCTCACCCTGGGCGACGGGCCGGACCCCGCCCTCGCGGCGCGCGTGGGCCGGGTGGCCCGGCGGCTCCAGGCCGCGGGCCTGGCCGGCGTCGAGGACGTAGTCGCGGCGTATGGCCGGGTGGCGATCTACTTCGACCCCGCGGTGGCCGATCCCGGCGCGCTGGAACGGGAGCTGGCGGACGCGGGGGCGAGCGAGGCCGGTGCCGCGGATGAACCGGCGGGCGCCGGCGCGTTGCACGAGATCCCGGTGCGGTACGACGGCCCCGACCTCGCGTTCGTCGCGGCAGAGACCGGTCTCCCGGTGGACGAGATCGTCTCCCGCCATGCCGGGCAGACGTACCAGGTGCTGGCCATCGGGTTCGTGCCGGGGTTTGCCTATCTCGGGCCGCTCGATCCGGCGCTGGTGCTGCCGCGGCGCGCGGCGCCGCGCACGCAGGTGCCGGCCGGCAGCGTCGCCATCGCGGGCGCCCAGACGGCGGTCTATCCGCTCGCGACCCCGGGCGGCTGGCACCTGATCGGCACCACCGCCACCGTGCTGTTCGATCCCGACCGCACGCCCCCTGCGATCCTCCGCCATGGGGACCGCGTGCGTTTCGTCCCGCTTCCATCCTAGGCAGCCATGCAGCTCCAGCTCCTCCGCCATGCCACGCTCGTGCTCGAGTTCGCCGGCGTCACCCTCCTGGTGGACCCGATGCTCAGCCCTCAGGGCGCCATGGACCCCGTGGCCGACGCGGCCGACCCGCGACGGATCCCGCTGGTGCCGCTCCCGCTGACGGACCCGGAGCTGGACGCGCTGCTCGGCCGCATCGATGCCGTGCTCGTCACGCACACGCATCGCGACCACTGGGACGGCGAGGCCGTGCGACGCGTGCCGAAACAGGTGACGGTCTTCTGCCAGCCCCCGGACGTGGAGGCGATCCGCGCCGCCGGGTTCACATCGGTGACGCCCGTGGCCGACGCCCTGGAGTGGCGGGGGATACATCTCGCTCGCACCGGCGGCCGGCACGGGCATGACGCACTGGCCGCACGGATGGGTCCGGTATCGGGATGCGTCCTCCGCGCTGCTGGCGAACCCGTGCTCTACATCGCGGGCGACACGGTGTGGTGCGACGACGTGCGAGACGCGCTGGACCGGTGGCGTCCTGCCGTGGCGGTGCTCAACACGGGCGCCGCGCAGTTCGTCACCGGCCGGCCGATCACGATGGACGTGGCGGACATCGAGCAGGTCTACGACGCGGCGCCCGGCGCCACCCTCGTGGCCGTCCACATGGACGCGATCAACCACTGCCGGCTCACGCGGGCCGCGCTCCGCGAGCAGCTCCGGGGCGCGGGCGCCCGGAAGCGGATCGTCATTCCGGCCGACGGGGAGACGCTCTCGTTCTCGTGATCACGGTCCTCGCGGCGCCACCGCTGCTCACGGTGCAGGACCAGGGCCGTCCGGGCGCGCGCGCGTCCGGCGTGCCCGTCGCCGGGGCGATGGATCCGCTCGCGCTTGCCGCTGCCAATCTGCTCGTGGGCAACCCGCCGGATGCGGCCGGGCTCGAGTGGGCGCTGGGTGGCGGGTCGATCCGCTTCGAGCGGGCGGCGTGGTTCGCGCTGGGCGGCGCAACGGCGCCGGCCCGGCTGGAGGGCGTGCCCGTCGCACCGGGTCTGGCGCACGTCGCAACGCCGGGCTCGGTGCTCGAGATCGGACAGTTCACGTCCGGGACCTTCCTGTACGTCGCGCTGGAGGGCGGCATCGACGTGCCCGTGGTCCTGGGCAGTCGCTCGACCTACCTGCCTGCGAGACTGGGCGGGTTGGAGGGACGGCGCCTGCGCGCGGGCGATCGCCTGCCGCTCGGGCCGCGGGGTGCAGGCCCCGGAAGCGGGCCGGTGCTGCGGGAGCGCGCGGCGCCGGGCGAGCCGGTGCCGCTGCTGCGGGGCCCCGCGGCCGATCTGCTGGACGCCGCGGGCTGGGAGCAACTTCTCGGCGCCGAGTTCCGCGTGACCGCCTCGGTGAGCCGCATGGGCTACCGCCTCGAAGGTCCCGCGCTCGCCTGTCATGCCGCGTCCGACCGGGTCTCCGAGCCCACGGTGCCCGGTGCGGTGCAGGTCCCGCCCGGCGGCCAGCCGATCATCCTCATGGCCGATGGGCCCACCATCGGCGGCTATCCGCACGTCGCGGTGATTCCCCGGCTCGACCTGGGGCGCGTGGCGCAGCTCCGGCCGGGGGAGTCGCTCCGGTTCGCATTGATAACAACAGAGCAGGCGCGACACCGCCTCCGCGACACATGGCGCGAGCTCCACACGCCGCCGCTCGCCACCGATCGCTGATCGCATCCTTTCCACCACCAGCCACCCCGTCTCCCCATGCGCCTCCCCCGGCTCGGCACCTCCTCCGTGGTCGCCGCCGCGTTCATCGGGCCCGGCACCGTGCTCACCTGCGCCACGGCCGGCCTCGCCTTCGGCTATTCCCTCGGGTGGACGCTGGTATTCGCCACGGCGGCCGTATTCGTGCTCCAGTCGTTCGCTGCCGGCCTCGGCATCCTCGCACGGCGCGGGTTGGGCGAGGCGATCAGAGAACAGATCACCGCGCCCACGCCCTGGCGAATCACCGCGTTCCTCGTGGTGGTGGGACTCTGGCTGGGCTGCGCCGCGTTCGAGGTGGGCAACCTGATCGGGGCCACGGCCGGGCTGGCCGTGGCCCTGAGGATCGAAGGCGACCCGCGCTGGCTCAGCGCAGTGCTGGCGGTGGCCGCGGGGCTGGCGCTGCTGCTCGGGCTCCGGGCGGCGATGCACGTGCTCACCACGCTGGTGGCGGCGATGAGCGTGCTGTTCGTGGCCGCGATGCTCGCCGCCCCGGTGGATGTGAACGCGGTCCTGCGTGGCCTGCTGATCCCCAGCGCGCCGCAGGGTTCGCTGTTGACGGTGGTCGCGCTGATCGGGACGACCGTGGTGCCGTACAACCTGTTCCTGCATGCGTCGGCCACGCGGCGGTACTGGGAGCAGGAACTTCCCCCGGGCGGCGCAGCAGACGCCGGCGCGCCGGCCGCCTTCCGCCGCGAGCTCGCCGGCATGGCCGTGTTCATCCCTCTCGGCGGGCTCATCTCCTACGCCATCCTCGCCACCGGCGCCGCGCTGCCTGCCACCGGGACGGTGGCCCGCGTGGGGGACCTCGCGCGCCTGCTGGAACCGGTGGCCGGCCCGACGGCGCGCATGCTCTTCGGCCTCGGCCTGTTCGCCGCGGGGTTCACGTCCGCCATCACGGCCCCGATGGCCGCAGCCGAGGGGATCCGCGAGCTCTTCGGCTGGACCGACGAGCGCGGCGCACGACGGGTCCGGCTCGTATGGCTGTCGGTGCTGCTCACGGGCCTCGTGTGCAGCACGGCCGGGTGGTCACCCGTCGGCGCCATCATCGCCGCGCAGGCGGCCAACGGCGTCCTGCTGCCGCTCATCGCGGCGTTCCTGCTGTATGTCACCACCCGCCGCCAGCACCGGTTGGCGCTCCCCGGGTGGTATCGCGGGTTGGGTGTGGCCATCGTTCTGTTGTGCGCCGGTCTCGGCGCCGCGACGCTGCACCGGGTTTTCGAGAGGATCGTTCCATGAAAGCTGCTGTGGTTCCCGCTTCGATCGTGCTGCTCGCCGTGCTCACTGCCTGCGGCGAGCGCCGGCCAGCCGTGTCACCCTTCGCCGCCGCCGAGTCCACCGCGGTCGAGCTGGAACGGCTGCGACCGGGGCTCGGCCGCACGGCCTACCGCGTCGTCGAGGGCGACAACCAGTCCGATGTCGCCGCGTATACGTCCGGGCCCGCCAACGTGGTGCTGGTGGAGGAGATGAGGTTGCTGGGCGGATTCGGCAGCGTGCGCGCCGGGTACTACCTCTCCAACGGCAAGCTCGTGTACTACCGGGAGGAGGGACTGCGGGGCCGTGACACGCCGAGCGGCCCGGTGGTGGACAGCATCGCCAGACGCTTTGCCTTCGACACCGCGGGCCACATCGTCGCGACTGAGGCGCTGATCAACGGCAAGGCCCAGCCGATCGACACGGCCGCCGTGCGCGGTGTGCAGCACCACCTGCGCACGCTGCTCGACTCATTCCCCAGGCTCCCGTAGGCCGCACATGCCGACTTCCTATCGCGTCATTCCGGCGCTGCTCGCGCTCGCCGCCGCCGCCACACCGTGCGCTGCCCAGTTCGGCTCGCTCGAGATTGACCCGTCGGGCCGCTGGGCCTACTACGGCGGCGACCCCGGCGGGGCCAAGTACTCGCCGCTGGACCAGATCAACCGGGACAACGTCCGGCGGATGAAGGTGGCCTGGCTCAAGCGGACCGGCGACATCTCGGACGGCCCGGACTCGAAGCACCCCACCGCATTCGAAGCGACGCCCATCGTCGTCGATACCACGCTCTACATCAACACGCCGAAAGGGCGGGTGCTCGCCTTCGATGCGGAAACGGGCAAGTTCCGCTGGTATCACGACATCAAGCTGGACGAGAACGCCGGCTACGGGGACTTCACCTCGCGCGGCGTGGCCTTCTGGGCCGACACGGCCGAGAGCATGCGCGGCAAGCGATGCCGGCGGCGCATCTTCGTGGCACCGATCGATGCCCGCATCGTGGCGCTGGACGCCGACTCGGGCAAGAAGTGCAGCCAGTTCGGCAGGAACGGCGAGGTGGACCTCCGCGAAGGGCTGACCTACCGGCCGCGCTGGAAAGGCGAGTACGAAACGACCTCGCCGGTGACCGTCGTGGGCGACGTGATCGTCGTGGGATCGGCCGTGGCGGACAACAACCGCACCGACGCGCCGAACGGCGTGGTACGGGGCTTCGACGCCCGCAGCGGACGCCTGCTGTGGACGTGGGATCCGATCCCGCTCGGGCCGGGCGCGCCGGGCGGCGCCAACGCGTGGGCGCCGTTCACCGCCGATCTCGAGCGCGGTCTGGTATTCGTCCCCACCGGCAGCGCGAGCCCCGACTACTTCGGCGGGCTCAGGCCGGGGACCAACGCCCGGGCCAACTCGGTGACCGCGCTCAAGGCGGCCACCGGGGAAATGGTGTGGACCTTCCAGGTGGTGCGGCACGATCTGTGGGACTACGACGTACCCGCGCAGCCCGCCCTCTTCACGCTCAGGCGCGACGGGAAGGCCATCCCTGCCGTGGCCGTCCCCACCAAGATGGGCCACCTGTTCATCCTCGACCGCCTGACGGGCGAGCCGCTCTTCCCGGTGGAGGAGCGGCCGGTGCCCGCGAGCGATGTGCCGGGCGAACAGGCCTGGCCCACGCAGCTCTTCCCGCGGACGCCGGCGCCGCTGGTGCCGCAGTCGCTCACGCCGGAGCAGGCGTTCGGTCTGAGCGACAGCACACGGGCCTGGTGCCGCGAGCGGATCGCGGCCCTGCGCGCCGAGGGAATCTTCACGCCACCGAGCCTGAAGGGGACGCTGGTATTCCCCGGGAACATCGGCGGCATGAACTGGAGCGGCATGGCGATCGACACCGTGCGCGGCATCGCCGTGGTGCCGACCAACCGCCTGGCCGCCGCCGTGCGGCTCATCCCCCGGGAGGATTTCGACCGGGTGGCGCGCACCAGGGCCTATGGCGACGGCGAGTACTCCCGCATGGACGGCACGCCGTTCGGTCTGTTCCGCCGGTTCCTGCTGGCGCCCGATCGGGTGCCATGCAATCCGCCGCCCTGGGGGGCGCTGACGGCCATCGACCTCAATACCGGCGAGGTGAAGTGGGAGGTGCCCCTGGGCTCGCTGCCGTGGCTGGCGCTCAACCCCGACGCGGAGAAGTGGGGCTCGCCGTTCCTGGGCGGCGGACCGCTGGTCACCGCCGGAGGTCTCGTGGTGATGGCCGGGACCTTCGACGGGAAGATCCGCGTGTTCGACATCGATACCGGCGCCGAACTCATGCGCGCCAACCTGCCGGCGGCGGGCAATGCATCCCCGATCACCTATCGCGTGACCCCGAGCGGCCGGCAGTATGTCGTCATCGCCGCCGGGGGCCATGGCAGGCTGGGAACGACGACGGGGGACTACATCGTGGCGTTCGCGCTGCCGTGAGCCGATGGCCGATGCGAGGTGAGGGGCGCCGGGCGCGCGCCGCTCACCTCGGCAACGGCTCCTCGAGATCGGCCACGACGTAGGCCATCACGGCCAGCGTCGCGACGCACAATGCCATGTCGTGCGGATCCAGCTTGTCGATCGTATCCGCCTCGGTGTGGTGGAACCAGAAGTAGCGCGCGCCGTCCACCTCGAGGCCCATGGCGGGCACGTTCCGGGCCCGGACGATGGGGCCGATGTCCGCGCCGCCGCCCGAGGCGCCGATCGAGTCCGTGCCGATCCGCTGGAGCAGCGCGGCCACCTGCCTGACGATGGCGCGGGCGGAGTCCGAGCCGGAGAAGCCGAAGCCCTTCGGCCTGAAGACCCCTGCATCCGACTCGATGGCCAGCACGTGAGGCTCGTCCTGGTGCGCATCCCGGTAGGCCAGCCCGCCGCGGAGCCCGTTCTCCTCGTTGGTCCAGCCCACTACGCGCACCGTGCGGCGCGGCGTGAGCCCGAGCCGCTTCATCAGCCGCAGCGCCTCCCAGGCCACGACCACCCCGCCGCCGTCGTCCATCGCGCCCTGGCCTACGTCCCAGGAATCGATGTGCCCGCCCATCACCACGACCTCATCGGGTCGCTCACGGCCGCGAAGTTCCGCGATCACATTGCGGGACGGCGCATCGGGCAGCGTCGTCGCCCCCATGACCAGCCGCACCACCACGTGTTCCCCGCGATCGTGCATGCGATGCAGCATCGCCGCGTCTTCCACCGTGATCGCGGCATGCGGGATGCGCGGCACGACCCCCGTCGTGTCATAGCGCATGGCGCCGGTGTGCAGCGTCCGCATCGAGTACGAGGCGACCGACCGGATCAGGCTGGCGACCGCACCCGCCCTGGCTGCGGCGACCGCTCCTTCGGTCCGGTAGCGCACCGCCTGACCGTAACTGGTGAACGGGACATCGAAGAGGACGATCTTTCCCTTCGCGTCGGCCGCACGGCGTTCGAGTTCCTCGAAGCTGCTCACGACGAGCACCGGTGCCGTGATCCCTTCCGGTGGCGTGCCGATGCTCCCGCCCAGCCCGAGCACGGGCAGCTTCTGGCGACGCGGCTGAATGAGTTCGGCCGATTCCTCGCCGCGCACCCAGCGGGGCACCATCACCGGCTCCCCTCGCACGTTGTCGAGGCCGTCTTTCTGCATCTCGGCGAGCATCCAGTCGATGGCCCGCTCGAGCGCCGGGGTGCCGCTGAAGCGGCTGCCGAACCGATCCACCAGTTCGGCGAGCCGGTGATACGCCGCGCTGTCGGCCAGGGCGGCGTCGATCAGGCGGTTGGCAGTGGACTCATAGGCCTCGCGAATCGTGCGGGCCCGCTGAGCCGCGGCCGGGCTGGCCACGGCGAGGAGGGCGGCGGCCATGAGGCCGGAGCGCAGGAGGCGAAATGGATGATCAGAGCGCATATTGCGGGACGTTAGTTCATCCCTTGTTTCAGCGCCACCACCCCGGGATCACCCATGGACCTTCCTGAAGACCTGGCCCGACCGCTGCCACCCGCCGAGGTCGGCACCATTCGCCACGAGATGACCACCACGGCCTTCAGCCTCGACGGCTATCGGACGGTCAAGACGCTCGGTGTGGTGCTGGGCATCACGGTGCGGTCCCGATCGCTGCTCGGCACGTTCGGCGCGGCCTTGCAGTCGCTGCGCGGGGGCAACATCGGGCTGTTCACCGAGCTGTGCGAGAAGACCCGGGCCGAGGCCTTCGAGCTGATGCTGCGGCACGCCGAGCAGCATGGGGCCAACGCCGTCGTGGGGATCCGCTACGACGCCACCGAGCTGATGCAGGGCGTCACCGAAGTGCTCTGCTACGGCACCGCTGTGATCGTGGAGCCCATCTAGGTGGAGCGTGGTGCCCGTTCCTTCCCGCGCTCCGATCGTCAGGGGCGACTCCCCAGCATGAATTCGCCCACCGCCCCTTCTTCCATCGGATCCACGCCGATCGCGCGGGCCAGGAAGCCGCCGTCCCCGGCGCCCACGGCGCATGGCGCGAGGCCCATCGCGGTGGCGACGAGATACATCGTCTGGAGCAAGGCCCCCACGTCCTTGAGCACCACGGTGTAGGCCATCCCGCGGTACTTCCAGCTGGTGCGGCCGAACCGCGCCGTGAGCACGATGAGCACCTGGCGCGCGCCGTAGCGAGGCACCGGCAGGCGGGTGCCCGCGAGCAGCCCCCGCACCGCCCAGCGCGCCTGTCGCAGCAGCTCCAGGCGGTGCGCTGCGGGGTCGTAATGGTAGAGTCCCACCGGAAGTCCTTCGCAGCGACCGGCCGCCACATACAGCTTCAGCGGGTGACACGCGCCACCGCTGGGTGACGGGCGAAGCGTCGCGTCGTAGGGCAGCTCGGGCCGTGCGGCGGCGATCGTCCGCATCACGCGCGCGCTGTGCCACAGGAACTCGCCCAGCTGCTGCAGCGTGATCGGCCGGCGGCCGTAGCGCCGCACGGAGCGGCGGGCTGCGAGCGTGTCAAAGAGCGGCGGCGCGGCCCCGGGAGCCTCCGGTCGGGCCAGCGCGATCGTCTCGGCGGACATCGGCGGCTTGACCGCCGGCAGCGGCGGCCGGGTGTCGCGGCCGGGATAGCTGCCGCCGAAACCCGCGGCGCGGCGCGGATCGCGGCTGGCCGCGTGGAGCAGCGCGTCGGCCAGTTCCCAGTGGGTCAGCGCGGGGTCCCGGTCCTCGTCGCTCCTGCCGGAGTCGTCCGCCGGGCGCAGCATACCCGCGAGCTGGAGCAGCGTGGCGAGTCCTTCCACCCACGCAGCCGGCGCGTGCGACGTCGTTCGCCACGACCGCATCGTGCCCGGCGAGGTCATCGCGGCGAGCACAGCGCCAGCGCGAGGGTCGAGCAATTCCACTGCCGCGGGGGAGCGGGCGCTTTCGAGCAGCGCGATGTCGCCCTCGCGGCGGAGGATGGCGAAGCGGGAGAGGACGTGGGCGCGGGCGCGCTCCCGCGGCGGTGCGCCGGTCGCGAAGCGGGCGCGGGCCACCGGGCGGCCGCGGATCACGAGCACCCGGCAGAGAAGCCCCGCCGACTCGGCCTGGGCCAGCAGGAAGAACCACGCAGGGAGAGCAGCTCCGCCGTCGTGCCGGAGCACGAGATCGGACAGTGCGTCTTCCGTCATCCCCGCGCCCGCGAGCCGGCGGAGAGCCGCGCGAACGCCCGGGCCGACCCGCCAGGTGCTCACGCTGCGGCCGAACCCCTGGATCCGGAAACACCCTGCCGCGGTTCGATGCACGGCCGCGACAGGGTGCAGGGCGAGATGGATGCGGGCGCCCGACCGCATCGACATGACCTCGGGCTAGGTGGTCGTGCAGATGATGGTCAGCAACGCGTCCTGCGGTGTGGTCCGTTTCGTCGCGCCCTTCCTGGTTCCCGGCCTGGGGGCGGCCGGCTTGGCAGGAAGCACCACGTACAGTGTCTTTGCCGTGTTCTCCACCACCCTGATCCTCACATCCTTCGGAATCCTGATCCCGTACTCGCCGAGCACCGCATGCGGATCGGCCTTGAGGCGCTTCTTGAACGCCGGATCCGCCCATGCCTTGGCCACGATCTTCGCGTGCACCCGCATTGCCTGCGTTCGGCTGCGCATGTTTCACCTCGACGTGATGGGGGAGAACGGCCCTCTAGATACCCATCGGCAATGGCGCGGGCAAGCTTACCAGACGAACGGCACGGGATTGAGCGAGCCGCGGTCCCGCGCCCGAGGCAGCCACCCGAGACGCACGGGCACGTCGTAGAGACGGCCCGGCGCCAAGCGGGGCCACGCCGGCCGGAGGCCCGGCACGATCGCCTTGACCACGGGCACGCGGGTGCGGCCGCGCGTGAGGTTCACCTGGTACGCCGACAGGCCCGCGTCGCGGAGGCGCGCCAGCAGCCAGCGCAGCCGTGCCCGCGGTGAATGTCCCGTGGGCGGGGGCACCACCGGGGCACGAGGCGCCTCGTCCCCCGGCAGCAGATAGGGATGATCCGCCGGCGCAGCCGCCGTGAGCCACTCCGCGAGCTCAGGAAAGGTGGCCCACAAGCGGGAGTGCTTCGCCTCGGGCAGGTCGGAAGCGCGGGACGTCTGCACCACCTCGAGCAGGGCGTGATGGAGCGCGATCCCGGTATCGGTCCCCGCGCCGAAGCCCAGGCTGATTCGCGGCGCGCCCCGCATGCGTGCGGAGATGGCGGCCACGACGGGCACGCCGAGATCCGTCGTCAGGTCGAGCGCCCAGACGCGCCGCCCCCGCGTCGCGAACGCCGCGGCCAGGTCGATCGGCGGGCGCGACAGACGGTTGTACCACCAGATCGCGACGGCATCGCGCTCGATCACCTCGAGCAGCGCCCGCACGATCGCGTCGGTCCGCGTGCGGCCGGCGGCATTGCCGTTGGAATCCGCGGCGCCTACGCGCGACGCTTCCGGATGGCCGAAGTAGATCAGGGCCGACGGCAGCCATCGCGGCTCGCCTTCAGCCAGCGGATAGAGCCTGGTCCAGTCCAGCACGGCATCCGGCGCGAGCCCCCGCCCTGCATGCCCGAGGTGGAATGCGCGCGGATCCAGCGCCGCATGGCCGAGCGCGCGGCGGCTGCTCCGGCGGCGCCGTTCGCGGCCCCGGAACACCGCGGACCATCGCTCCACGGCCTCGGCCAGCGCCGCGCGCCGCGCGGCCCGCCGGCTCCAGGCCTTGCCCACGTTGCGCTGCGCCACGATCCGCTCGAGTCCGCGCACCGTCGGTGCCGGCATGAGCACGGGACCGGCCACGGCGACGTGGACCGGATCGTCGGGGCGCCGCTCGAGGGAGACGAGCCACGGGGTGACGCCGCGCGCGGGATGCACCAGGCGGCGCTCGTCGAGGAAGGCGCGGTGCCGCCGCTGCATGATCCGCGGGGGGCGGGCGGGCCGGCCTTCCCGCAGCCAGCCCGCCCCCTCCCATTGGAGCAGCGTGTAGTAGACGTGGGACGCGGGGAACTCGGGCAGCAGCGCCACGAGATGGTCGGCGGTACGGCAGCCGTTCAGCAGGCGGGCGAGCCGGGCGGGGAGCGGGCCGGGAACCACGCACTCGTCGCGCGCCGTCACGACAACCACACCCACTCCCGGTTGCGCGAGCCACCCCACGTCCGCCCCGAACGCCGGGCGCTGGAGCACGCGCGGTGGCCCTATTGGCCGGTCAGGGCGCGGAAGCGCGGCATCGATCGGAGCGGCACGAACTCCGGGTGGAGCTTCACGAAGACGGGCGTCGCGTGCGTGTGCAGCGCCACCAGCGCCGTGAGCTGGTCGAGCGCTGCATCGAACTTGCCGGCCGCCACGTAGATCCGCGCGAGGTCGGCCAGCATCTCGGCCCCGACGAACAGATTGCGGGAGGCCGGCGCCAGGGCCACCGCGCGTCTCCCCTCCGCGATCGCTTCGTCGAAGCGGCCCAGCCCCGCGAGGGCCAGCCCCAGCAACGAATGGGCGTGCGGCTGATCCGGCATCCGGTGCACCCGCGGCTCGAGCACCTTGACGGCGGAGTCGTAGTAGGCGCGGGCCCGCGCGGCCCGCGGCGAGAACCGCAGGTGATCGCCCTTCGCCACGTAGTAGGTGGCGGAATCCACCCGCAGTGCCGCGATCGAGAGCGTGTCGAGCGCCTCCCGGAACTCCCTGGGGAGCCAGGGGATGAACCACCGCGATCGCTGCATCACGATGGCCACGAC
>JBMOPM010000020.1:0-18554 GCA_049323575.1 Gemmatimonadota bacterium
AACACCGCGGCGAGTCTGGTTGCCAGGGAAGACGCTTGCTGCCGCACAATCGCAAACAGCTGTTCGAGTTGTTCGAGCCGACACGCCGTCGGCGCGCGCACGTCATCCAACAACTCGCCCATAAGGCGTGGCAACTGGGCCGGCAGCAGCGCCAGCAGGTATGAGCGCAGATGCCGGTCCACCACCTTCGGGTTGTCCAACCGAAGCCGAGGCGGCGTGAAGCTGCCCGCGAGGAGCCACTCCGGGTTCTCGAAGGCGTGACGGTCGTGTGCGCCGCCGGCGCAGAAAGTCGAAACGAACCCGATCCTGAGCCGCCGGCCGGCACGCCCTACCCGCTGCATGTAGTTTGCGGGAGTGGGCGGGGCGTTCCTCAGAACCACCGTGAGCAAGGGCCCGATGTCCACCCCCAGCTCGAGGGTCGGCGTGCAGACGAGGGCGTCGAGCTGCCCCTCCTTGAACGCGGTCTCGCGCGCGGCGCGCTCGTCACCACCGATCGCGGCGCTGTGCTCGGCCACGGCGAATCTCAGCGGCTCGCGGTCGGCGTAGAGCCGCACGTAGTAATTGTCCTGGTCCACCTCGCGCTTTTCCAACCTGCCTTGCGAGCACTTGGGGGTCGGACAGGTGGGCAGGTCATAGGCGGCCCACATCTGGCACGCCACGCACCGGTAACCTACCGCGGGACGGATCAGGCGAAGCGTCCTGGGGTTGACCTGAAGCACACTGAGCGACGCCGAACGGTCGGTCTTCGCAAGAGGGAAGTTCGGCACGGGCTGGAGCAGCTCCAGCCGGAGCAGCACCGGGACGACCGAACGCAGAAAGGCTTCCGCCCGCGTCCGGTCGCCCCCCAGGACTCGCGCGACGATCTTCTGCGCGGCCGTGAGCTGCCCGGCCCGCGGATTCTCCTGGTAGAAGCCGAGGATCGTTCCGGATTTGGACTTCCTGATATGGTCCGGCCGATCGAGGGCGAAGCCCTTCGGGTTGCGATCCCGGTCCGGGAACCGCACCGAATACGGCTCGGCCTCCAGCTCGCGATAGCGCCGCTTCCGGTTGGGATCCACGTACTCCTGGAAGAAATCGAACCCGACGGCGCGGTTCTTCCGCATCACGTCCAGAACCGCACGCACGATCTGCACCGCAGTATTCACGTCCACGCCCGCAGCGCTGGCCGCCGCAATGAACGCAGGGTCATCCGGCAATTCGTCGAGGAACTCGTATTCCACGCCCACGAGCCCCCAGGTTCTCGAGCGAGGCACGTTGCCGAGCGTGGCGCGTGAACTCGTTCGCTACCTCGTACGTCAATGCGTCGAGCCATCGTTCGCGCTCGGGGCGCGTCACCCTGCCCGAAATGATGCCGAGCCGCTTGTACTCGTCGAACAACCGCTGCGGGAGCTCGATCAGGTACACGCCTTTTTCTGCCGCGGCGCTCACTTCATGTGCCACGACGTGCCGCAGCGCGAAGCTCCGGTGCCGATCGGACGTGTAGCCGGCTTGGTGGGCCACGTCCTGGCGGTTGTCGGCGAAGAGCAGGAGCTTCCGGTCCTCGTCCTTGAGAAGGTCGAGATGGCGTGCCGCGATCGTGGCGACCGTTGACGCCGTGCCGGTGCGCAGGGGCGTGACGATGTCGCCCTTGGTATAGGTGTGTCGCCGCAGGCTGGGCAGACGTGCAGAATCCCTGCCTTGGGCGGCTGCTTCTTGCGCCAGCGATAGGCTAGATATGGGGTACCGGAGCGATTGCACGACGGGCACTGTCCATCCGGCTCCATCACCCGCCCGCAGGATAGGCACACGGAGACACGCTCGAGCTTCGCCTCGGCGTCATCCGATGCGCGCTGCGCGCGGCGGCTGTCTCGGCCGGCCTTGCCTTCGGCCTCATCGCCCTCCTCGGCCTCCTCGTCGGCCGCGGCAAGCTCGTGAATCCGGGGAGTAAGAAACGCCGTCCGTTCGTCGCTGTAGAAGTCGCCGGTACCCACCGTCACCCCGCTGCCGTCCCCTTCGAAGCGGACCTTGACGAAGTCCTGGCCACAGGTCCGGCACAGCGCGGCGGGCCGCGCCGCCGATCCGCATTTCGGACACTCGGTGCCCCCCTGTGAGATGAGTCTCCGGCACCCCGGGTTGAGGCAGAGCCAGACGTCGTAGACGCCGTGGAAGAAGGTGTGGAGCTTGGGCCTGAGCCGTGGCAGGTGTTGATCGTCTCCCACACTCCCGACCAGCAGGTATGCTTCGACTTCGCGCCGCAGGTCTTCATCGCTTCGCTCGGCACGCCCGGCCACGCGCTGGCGGAGCGCGGCGGCCGCGGCTGACACCGAGGCGGGCTCTGAGAACACGTCCTCGAGCACCGATACCACGGCATTCCCCGCCAGCAGCGCGGCGACACGTTCAGCAGCCGCGCCCTCCGCTGGGGCACTCCATCCCGTGAGGCGCTCGGCCAGGCTTACCACCGCAGCGTCGTCGGCTGGATCGAAGCCCACCAGGTCGGCGTCCGACAGGTCCGGCGGATCGGGGGTTCTGAGCGGAGCCTCAGGAGTTCGCGGGGCAAAGCGCTCGGCGATGACGTCCGCTGGGTGCACGCTCTGCCCGAACAATGCGGTCGCGAACTCCGCCAGCGCCTCGGCGCCGCCAGCTCCGGATGCGAGCGTGGCCGAGGTGCCGATGGCAACCAGATCCCCTGGGGAGCGATCCGCGTGCGCCCGGAGCCGGCGGATCAGACAGGCGATCTCGGTAGCGAGCGCTCCACGGTAGGAGTGGAGCTCATCGAGCACGAGGAACCGCAGGGCCGGGGTGAAAAGCACGCGATCCTCCGGCCTCACCAACAGGAAGTCGAGCTGCTTGTAGTTCGTGAGGAGAATGTCCGGCGGATCCCGGCGGATGGCCGCGCGCGTGAGCCGCTCCGTCTCCGCCGGGTCTTCCTTGAGGTTCTGCGATGCGGTGTCGCTGTCGCCGGTGTAGAGCCCGTAGGAGACCGCGAGACCGCTCCCCCGCAGCAGCCGGCGCAGACGTTCGAGCTGGTCGTTGGCGAGCGCGTTCATCGGGTAGAGCAGGACCGCCTGTACACCGGTCACCCCCTGCTCCTTGCGGCGCAGTATCCCGTCGAGCACCGGCAGCAGGAACGCTTCCGTTTTGCCCGATCCCGTTCCCGTGGTGACAACGAACGAGCGTCCGGCGCGGCCGGCCTCGAAGGCGATCTCCTGGTGGCGATAGAGCGGGTGGTCGCCGAACGGCCACCTGGCCCGGAGCAGGTCGGGGTGGGCGCGACCCGCCTCGACCAGCGCACTCAGCGTCGAGGCCGGCTCGTAGTCCTGCGCCAGCGTGACGTAGGGACCCCGCACCACCACGTCCGCCCCCGCAAGGTGGGCCTCGAACTGCTCGCGGAGCTGCTCGTCCAGGAACCGGTAACTGGTTCGCAGGAACCGCCGGTATTGGTCAATCAGGTGTCGGACAGCACCTACGGCCGAGGCAGCCACGAACTGATCCCCTTGTGTGTCAATGTGCTAACGTGACACAACAATACTTGACATACAGCGTTCGATATTATAACGTAGTCCCAGTGCCAGGCGCAAGCACGCGCTGGACACGACGACCGACAATGGCGCCGAGGGCCAACATGCCGAAGAAGATGGTGAAGCTCAACCACAAAGCGTGCCATGCCCGTTGATCAGCAGGAACTCGCCCGGCGGCTCAAGGCTGCTCGCGAAGCGAGCCACCTCACGCAGGATGATGTGGCGGCGCATCTGGGGGTGTCGCGCTCGACCATTGCGCAGATGGAACTGGGCAACCGGGCCGTCACGAGCCTGGAGCTGGACAAGCTGGCCTACCTCTACGGACGCGACATGCGCGTGTTCCTCGCGGAGGAGTTCCGCCCCGAGGAGGCACTGGTCGCCCTGTTTCGCCGGCACCCGGACATGGTGCGTGAAGACCGGACGCTGGCGGCCGTGCGCCACAGTCTCGCGGTCGGCCGCGAGGTCACGAACCTGGAGCGATTGCTCGGGGTGGACGCGGACCTGGCCGCCCTGCCGGCGTATTCCCTCAAGGCCCCCGGTACCAAGTGGGAGGCCATTCAGCAGGCCGAGCGGATCGCGGCAGAGGAGCGGCGCCGGTTGGGGCTTGCCGACGCCCCGCTGCCCGGTGTCGCGGAGCTGCTCGAGGGACAGGGGGTGCGGACGGCGAAGGCCGATCTGCCCCAGGATATTTCAGGCCTGACGGTGGCCGACCCCGACGTGGGGGTGCTGGTCGTGGTGAACGGGGCGCACGTGCCGTGGCGGCAGCGGTTCTCCTTTGCCCACGAGTACTGTCACGTGCTGCTCGATCGTGACGAGAAGGGCGCCATCAGCCGTACCACCGATCGCGACACCCTGCCCGAGGTCCGCGCGAACGCCTTCGCGGCCGCGTTCCTGATGCCCCCGGGCGGCGTCATCGGTTTCCTTCACGGTCTCGCCAAGGGCAAGGCCAGCCGGCTCAAGGCCGAGGTGTTCGACGAGGAATCGGTGCTCACGGCCCAGGCGCGTCCCGCACCTGGTACTCAGGACATTCAGCTCTACGACGTGGTGCTCTTGGCGCATCACTTCGGCGTGAGCCGGATCTCGGCGCTGTATCGGCTCAAGAACCTGAAGCTCGTCAACGAGACCGAGTTCGGGGACCTCCAGATTCAGGAAGAGGCAGGGCGCGGGAAGCAGATTGCAGAGACCCTCGGCCTCGCGGAGCCGGACGAGGACGGTGACGGCATCCGGGCGCGCATCGTCACGCTGGCGCTGGAGGCGTTCCGGCGGGGCGAGATCACGAGGCGCAAGCTGGAGGAGCTGGCCGCACTGGCCGGCCTCGACGCGTCCGCCATGGAGCGTCTCTTGGGCAAGGCGGGGCTGGAGGCAACGGCAGCCGCAGAAGTGCTCGTGCCGCCGGAGTGATGCGTGTCCGGTGGAGCCGTTCGGACGGTCGTGCTGGATGCGAGCGTCGTGATCAATCTGATTCACGCTGGCCGGCTCGACCTGCTCGGGAAGATCGCGGGATACGAGTTTGTGGTGCCGGAACAGGTGATTGCGCTGGAGGTGACGTACCCCGACCAGGCGAGGGCGCTGTCCGCGGCGCTGGAAGCCGGCTGGGTGCGGCACGTGGAAAGCACGGACACCGTCGAGATGGCGCTGTACGGCGAATTGTCCGCGGTGATGGGGAAGGGTGAGGCGGCGTGTCTGGCGATGGCCGCGCGGCGGGAGTGGCTCGTGGCGTGTGACGAAGGAGGACGATTCCTTCGAGAAGCACGGCAGCATTTGGGGAACGACCGGCTGTTGAACACGCCCGGTATCTTGTTGCTCGCGATTCGACGTGGCCTTTTGTCCGTTGAAGAGGCAGACGGGATCAACAATATGCTTGCCCAGCGCCGATACGTCATGCCCTTCGCCTCCTTCCGAGACCTACTTTCGTTGATCATCGCAAGAGACGCTGGGGAGTTGGTATGACACTGCTGACCCTGGCCGACGCCAGTGATCTCGAACGGTGGGCGGACAGACGTGACGCCCAACAGATGTTCCCGCTCCTCGTCCGCCGCCTCATTGACGCGACCGCACGCGGGATTCGACAACTGCACGTTCGGGCAGGAGAAGGCGTTCAGCTGGAGGGTTGGGACGGGATCGTCGAAGTTGACGAGGGCAACGCTCACGTCCCCGCAGGGACGTCCGCTTGGGAGCTGGGGGTCGGCAAGGATCTCCGTACCAAGGCCAACCAGGACTATGCCAAGCGTTCCGCTGAACCTGGGCCAGTAGATCCTTCACGCACGACTTTCGTGTTTGCAACACCGCGTCGCTGGAAGGCCAAGGAAGCATGGGCAGCGGAGAAGCGGTCAGAAGCAGTTTGGTTAGATGTTCGCGCTCTCGATGCTGACGACTTCGAGGCGTGGCTCCAGTCCGCGCCCGCTGTTCACGTATGGCTTTCGATCCTGTTGGGCAAGCACCCTCAGGGTGTACTTGATCTTGCCACGTTCTGGAACGACTGGGCCGCCGCGACACAGCCGGCCCTCAGCCCGGGGCTGATCCTGGCGGGGCGGGACGAGGTCGCCAAGCAGGTTATGGCGTTTACCGCTAGGCGCCGGGACGAGGTCGCCAAGCAGGTTATGGCGTTTACCGCTAGGCGCGAGGGAGTGCAGGCGGTGAGGTGCGATTCCAGGGAAGAGGCGGTCGCCTTTCTCGCAGCGGCGGTCGTGAAACTCCCTCTCGAGGACCGGGACGCGCTAATGTCGCGGAGCGTCATAGTCACAGAGGACGGGGCTTGGCAACAGCTACTTGACTCCGAGTCGCCGCTTCTGCTCGTTCCGCTATTCGACACGCCGAACGTTGCGGCGGCCGTCCGCCGAGGCCACTCCGTGCTCGTACCGCTCGGGGCTGGAGACCCTGAAGGGACCGGCGAGATCCTAGTGCCACGGCTTCCAAGACAAGCGGCTCGAGATGCGCTCGTGCAGATGGGCGTGGATGAAGACCGGGCATGGGAGATGGCTGGCCTGGCTCGGCGTAGCCTCACGGCGTTGAGGCGGCACCTGGCGGCCGTGCCTGTCGTGAGAACGCCTCCGTGGGCAATGCCCGAGCACGTTCGAGATGTCCTCCCCGTCCTGCTCACAGGCCAATGGGACACACAGAGGGAAGGTGACCGGGACGTTCTTGCCGCCCTGGCTCAGGAGCCGCACGAGAAGTTCCTGGAGAGAATGACTCGCTGGATCAACACCGAGGATCCCCCGGTTCGGAGGAGCGGGAGCGTTTGGTTCGCGGCGTCTCGGCATGATCTATGGCGCCTTGCGGCTCGTCACCTGACTCCTGCCGACATGCTGCGGTTCAAGCAGGTCGTTCTGCGCGTGTTGGGTTCCGTCGATCCACAGTTCGATCTTGAGGAGGACCGCCGCTGGATGGCGGGAGTGCTGGGTCACACGTCGCCATACTCAGGCGTACTACGCGAGGGCCTCGCGGATACCCTCGCCATCATGGGCGCCCACGGTGATAAGATCCTTCCTTCCTCCGGGCTGTCGGCGAGCGATTCGGCCGCGGTATGCGTGCGTGAGCTGCTCGAACAGGCGAACCGGGATTGGCGGGTTTGGGCTTCGCTGTCGCATGTGCTGCCACGGCTCGCCGAGGCAGCTCCGGATCAGTTCCTAACTGCGGTCGAGGCAGGGAGCAGGGACGACACGCCGGTCCTCCGGCATCTGTTTACAGACCAGACAGACGCATTCTTTTCCTCGTCTCCTCATACAGGTCTTCTCTGGGCTCTTGAGACCCTTGCATGGAACCCCATGCACCTCCCGCGCGCCGCGCTCGCTCTCGCTAGGCTCGCGGCTATCGACCCCGGGGGCAAGCTGTCGAATCGGCCAGCCAAGAGCTTGAGGGAGATTTTCCTCGGTTGGCATCCGCAGACCTGCGCGACGCTGGAGCAGCGCCTCGATGTCATTGACCTTGTTCGCCAGCGAGAACCGGACGTTGGGTGGTACCTGTTGTGTGCTCTACTACCCGAGCACCACGGTGTGGCCATCAACACCTCAACGCCGCGCTGGCGGGAATGGCTGCCGGAGGCAAAGCCGGTCCCAACGCTGGGAGAGTATGGTTCGGTTGTGCGGGCTCTAGTGGACCGACTGCTTGTTGACGTTGGTCGGGATGGGAAGAGGTGGCGACAACTGGTCGCGGCGCTTGAGGTCGTGACGCCAGAAAGCCATGAAGCCATAGTCGCTAAGCTCGGCGAGCTCGAACCGACCAACCTTGAGCCTTCAGCCCGAGAGGCCATCTGGAGCGCCCTGCGTGAGCTCGTCGCTCGACATCGCGCTTACCCGAATGCCGACTGGAGTCTCTCTAGCGAGCGGGTGGATCGGTTGGACCAACTCCGAGCGCGGCTCACGCCCGATGACCCTGTTGCGCAATATACCTGGCTCTTCGCGGACTCGCTGGGCTTGCCCGCCAGGAGTTTCGGCGATGATTGGCGTGCGCGCCAGGAAGCGATAGCCCAAGAGCGCATCTCCGGCGTCAAGGCGGTTTACGAGAGCCTCGGCCTTGCGAGAATTCGCCGACTTGCAAGGGAGGCGAAGCAACCGTTTTTCGTCGGTCTCGCGGCGAGCGACATACCCTTGACGGAACGAGAGGTTCTGTTCCTCCTCGGCGAGGATGTTGGATCGGATGATGTGGCGCTCGCGCAATTGGGAAACGGCTTCGTGGCCGGTCGGTTCAGGATCGCCGGCTGGGATTGGGCACGAGATGTCCTGCGCCAGCACGGCATGGCGTGGCCGCCTGAGCGGCGAGCGGCGTTCATCGGCGCGCTGCCTCATGACGAGCGCGCGTGGGATTTGGCGAGTCAGTGCGGAGCGGAAACCGAGGCCCTATTCTGGCGCCATAAATCGCCGTTCGGACTCGAGGATCACTCGACGTGCATCAGGGCGGCCGAGAAGTATCTCGAGCATGGATGGGTTCTGAGCGCCGTGGATGTGCTTGCAAGCTACAGGAAGGACGTGCCCGGGGGAGTGCCGGCCGAGCTGGTGTTCAGGGTTCTCGAAGGTGCCATCCAGGCACTGGCCCAGGGGCAGCAGATGAACCAGATGTTTGGGTACCATGTGGCGGAGTTGACACAGGAACTGCAGAAGGCCGAGGATCTTGATGAGGTTCGACTGGCTCGACTCGAGTGGGCCTATCTTCCACTCCTAAATCGTCACGACCGCCATCCAACGATCCTGCACCGCGAGTTGAAGCGAAGCCCTGCATTCTTTAGTGAGATCCTTAGTCTGATCTATCGGGCTGAGGGAGAGGACCCGAGGCAGCTCACGGCGGAGGAGCGCGCTCGGTGGCGAGTGGCGTACGAACTTCTCGATTCATGGAAGTCGGTCCCCGGTTCGGCTGACGGCCCCGAGCTTGACGCTGCTGTACTGGGGGAGTGGGTGGACGAGGCCCGCCGGCTGACGGCTGCCTGCGGACGCGGAGCCATCGGCGACCAGGAGATAGGTAAGCTACTCAGCCGCGCGCCTGCCGGCCCTGGAGGCGAGTGGCCACATCCCGCGGTGTGTGAGCTAATCGAGACCGTTGCGAGCGACGACATGGAACAAGGCTTCGAGATCGGCGTGTATAACAGCCGCGGAGTGATGTGGAAAGACCCTACGGCAGGCGGCCAGCAAGAGCGGGCTCTTGCGGATCACTATCAGGAGATGGCGACCGCCATCTCGACCAAGAGTCCCCGCACGGCGGCCATGCTCCGCAGGATTGCTGACACGTATCGCCGCGAGGCCGCACGAGAGGACACCGAGGCGGACCTCCGTGAGAACCTGTGGGGATAACCAGGGAGTGGCTGCATCAGGGCTCAGCCACCTTCCGGGCCGGCAAAGTCAGCTGTTTGTAGGTGAGCGAGGGCCTCTCCTCGCCCTCGCGCTTCCACTCGGCGAGTCGCGCCAGCAGGTACGCGTGGAACTCGGGCCGCTTGCTGGCAAAGACCGGGAAGGTGCCCAGAATGTGGTCGAAGTCGCTGGCGTGGAGGTCGAATGCCTGGGCAACCGCGCGGTTCGACCGCCAAACGGCTTCCCAAGCGTCGGTCAATTCTCCAATGTGCTGTACGCCCCCAGGTGCCGCACGCAGTGTCTTCACGGTCGGGAGGCGGCCTAGCGCATCGGGGAGTGGAGTAGCAACCCTAGCCATGTACGTGAAGTTAAGGTGAGTCGCGGCCGTTCGTAAACGGATGCCGAAGTCCACGACGAATGAGTTCAGCACTGTGGCGATGGCATCCGGTTCCGCAGCGTCTGTCACAATTGACGCCAGGGTATTGCCCGCACACGACCCCTCCGGCAGCACCGCTGCGATACAGGTGCGCTCGTTCGTGTTGCTCGCGATGTCGCGGAAGACGAGCTTGGGGCCGCGGTCGGGCCGCCTCCCGTATTTACGCTCGGCGGCCTCGAGACTCACCCACCGCTCGATGGGTTTGATGTCCACCAGAAACTGCTCGATGTGCTTCCCCTCATAGAGCGGCCAGAACCCCTTCTCCGCCATCCGCGCGCGGATCTCGGGCCAGGCCTTGGGGTCGTAGTAGGGCGGCCGGTCTGTCGTGCCCGCTACCGGCCCGAGAATCTGACGCGGGTTCCACAGCTTCCCCGTCCGCGGGTCAGTCCAGAGATCCCGGTCGTTCGTCATGTCGAATTCTCGGTAGAACCGCGCGTTCCACGTCCCCGGTCCCTGGTCGCCCACGAGCGGGCGGCCCTCGTACATCTTGAGCACGATCTCCCGATCGCGCGGGCTCCGATACTCGAGAAACGCGAGCGTCCCCGGCGAAAGCCGCTCCAGCTCCGACCGCCGCACCGCCACCACCCAGGGCGCAGCGGCCATCACCGCGGGCCGCGCCGCCGGCTCACGATGCCGCGCCGTGGTCTCCAGCTCCGCCAGGTCGTGCCGCATGAACGCTGCCTCGAACTCGCCCGCACCCCCACCACCCTTGCGAAACACCAGGCTCACGAACTTGTACCTGGAATCAATGGGGAAGATCTTCTTCCGGTTCTCGAACCCGTAGAACCGCTCGACGACGCACTCGTCGAGCAATAGATGGCGCAACCCGGTGCACCCTTCGTTATTGTAAAGCGCCGAGGGCACCACGAAGGCCACCCGGCCGCCGGGTCTCGCCACCCGGTGCGCGCGCTCGACGAAGAACTTGAACAGATCGGGATCGCCGCCTGTGCTCTTGCCATCCACCTGCCAGTCGTGGAAGCGGTAATCGCCCCCCTTCTTGAGACAGGTCGCCAGCGTCCGGACACGTTTTTCGTACTCCTTGAACACCTGGTCCAAACCCGGAACTGATTCACGCAACTCGGCGATACGGCGGTCCAGCTCGCCACCCACGAACGCGCGAATGAGCACGTCGTAGGCACCATAGAACTCCTTCCGGTCGGGCTTCACCTTGTCCCAGGGCGGATTGCCGAGGACCACGTCGAACCCTGCCTCGCCGTCACCCAGGAACACTTCGGGATACTCCAGCTCCCAATGGAAGAACCGCTCGCACTCCAGAACAGCTTGGAACGCCGGCCACCAGGGCTGGGCCTCCGCGTGCCGCCTGAGCTCGTCGGGCCGCTCCACGAGCCCGCACAGCGTCGCCCACTCGGCCCAGATCCTGGGCTCGAACGCGGCCGCCGACCGAAGGTCGAACAGCAGCCTGGCGGCTTGCAGTGTGCGCTCCGCTTCCTCCAGCAGGTGCCGCTTGAACGACTGCTCCGCGATGCTGTCCGGCTCGATTCCCTCGCGCCGGAGATCTTCAGCCCGGGCCTCGTCGATCGTGCGCCGGAGCTCGGCCGCGCGCCGCACCGCCTGCCGCACCTGGTCCTCGAACAAGCCAAGCTGCGCAGCCCGAGCTCGGCGCGCGAGGGCGGGCAGGGCCCCGTCCGTGTAGTTCCAGTTCGGGCCATGCTTCGAGCAGGCGAGCTTCAGGTCCTTCGAGCTGAATCCGCTGCGGCCACCCTGGCCTCCGAATGAGCCAAGCAGGATGGCGGAGGCCAGTCCCTGCCCGATGGACTCGCGCCGGTAGTCGCCGCCGCGTTCCTCGTCGAAGATGCCCGCGTTGGATCGGTCACCGATGACGTCGGCGGCGGCTACGGACTGGTACGGAGGTCCCCACAGGCGCGTCAGCGCGGCCTGCAGAGCATCGACGGACCAGCGGATGTGGCACGGCTGGATCAGGTGCTGGGTCTCGGTGCTTGCCTGCCGGCGCTGCCAGAGGTCGCCCACGAGGCTCGCGAGCAGCCGAAGCACGCCCCGTGTCCGCTGGAAGTCGGGGTGGCTGCCCCAGCGGGTGTAGAGCGCATCGATGAGCAGGGGATGGAAGGGATAGGCGCGCTGGAGCTGCTCGCGATACGGGTTCTTCGCGGCCTCCGAAGGCACCTCGCCGGCGTGCGCCGCGTACATGCCCTGATAGATTTGGGCGACGTTCCTGGGATAGTCCGGGTCGCGACCTGCCCACGCCGCAGGGTGGCGGGTCACCGAACGAGCGCTCGGGCCCATCGCGCAGATCGAGAACACCCGGGACCAGCGAGACGCATTCCAGAAGCTGATGTCATCGGCTACTTCTTGACCTTGCCCTGCATGGCCTTGTTCACGGACTTCCCGCCCACCTTGACGTTGGCCACGGACCGACCGAACTGATCACGGGCGACGGTGTCGATGAGAACCTCTTCACCTTGAATCAGGTTTCGAAGGGCCTGGGTTGCCTTGGCAGCTCCGGGTTGTCCCTTCTCCGGCGCATCCACGTTTTGCCAACCGCACCGGGTTTTTCCGGCTCGCGGTCTCGAACGTGTCGCCGTCGATGACCTTGGTGACCTTCTCCTTGCGTGCCATTGCCATGACCTCCTACTTCGGTTCTGAACCCCCCTCGGGTTCCCGCTCGATGTCCGCTTCGTCGAGAGGCTCCTCGACCGCGTTGCGAAGCCACGAGGGATCGAAGCCCGCTGCAGACGTTCCTTCGACGTTCACGTTCACCTTCCCCTCATCTGACTTGTCGGCCAAGTTGGCGATGGCGGGGAAGGCCTTGAAGATCTGATCCCTCGTCGCCTTGAACTTGAGGCGCACGATGCTCTGGCGGTCACCGGCAGGCGTACCCGGAGCTGGAGTCGGTGCACCGCCGGGAACACCCGGTTGTACGGCCGTTCCAGGACCCGGAGTCGGGACTCCGGGCGCGGTCGGGACGCCGCCCGGCGCGGCTGCCGCCTCTGGAACGGCCGAAGGAACCATGATGAACCCGGACTCGAAATCGACCTCGTCCTCGGCGAGCGTTCTTCCGATCACCACCTTGTCCCGGACCACATGGAACTTCCCGTCCGGCCCCAGAGCCGGCTGCGATCCGCTCGTGTACGCGAAGGCGCCTTCTGTTACCCCACGTGCGATGCCTTTGCGAAGCACGGCCGAGGACTCGAGGCGCGGAGGCGCGATGTCCCGAAAGAAGGACTCCAGCACCTCTGACGCTTTGATGCCCAACATCGGCGGTTCGCCCTCAGCAACCGGTTCTCCCAGCTTCACCCGTTCAGCGACCTTGCGCGGGGTGACCGTGCCATGGACACGCGGAGTCCCAACGCTCGTGAGAAGCTCCATGATCCGCTGCTGAATGCCAGCTGCTTGAAGTGGCCGCCCGCCCCGCTCCACGCGCTCTATGTCAATCTCGCCGTCCTCCACTCGCGGCAGCCACACCGCAGAGTACAGGTCGCGGAAACAGGACTCCGCCGCAGCCTCCTCGGTACGCCTTCTCTCCTTGAGCTGGTCCAGTTGGTCTTTCGTCAGGCGGAGCTGTTGCTTCTTCGCGTCCACGCGCTCGATGGCCAGAAGGTAACGGACCGCGCGGCGAAGAGCCTCGATCTGCTTCTTGTCGGGGATCGCCAACCCGAGACCGTTCCGGTAGCGCCTGGGCTTATCCCCGTACTTCGAGAGGTAGTCCTTTGCCAGACGTTCCTGGTCACTCTTGCTCTCCCCCGCGAACTCCAGCGGGAGGTAGGCGACCAAGAAGCGGGGGTCTTCGTCGGGGATCTCCTGGCTCTTTCCGGGCCACACGACCGCCGTGTGGTGCCCCGCGAGCCGCGCGTCGAGCATCTCCTTGATCTTGTCTCGGACGGGGCCGCGCCCCTTTGCTTGGGCTTCTTCGCGGGACACGGTCTGTTCCGCGTCCTCGATGAGCTTCGTGACGTTGGGGTCCTTCTTGAAGCAGTAGCGGACGCCGTCGTAGTGGAGGTAGAGACAGGCGTTGCGGAGCTCGGAGAGCACCGCTGTCGCCGTGATGTTGTCCAAGTCCGGTCCCACGCACGCCGCGAGCAACTCGCTCTCGGTCACTCCCGGAGGAAGCGTTTCCGAGTCTCCCGCCCCTTCTCGCCGGAGTCCGCCGAACGAGTATAGAAGGACGGCGGTCGCGAGCCGCGTTGCCGGTTTCACGCTCGCCAGCGTCGGCGTCTCCCGCGCCATCCGCTCATCGATCCGCTTCGCCCGGGCGTTGGGTCCATCGATGTCCGCCGTGATCACCGGGTCATAGTCGTTTTGGACGCCGAGCTCCTTCAGCATCTTGACCCGGACGTCCACATCCTTGAGCGGCACGTCGCCGGGGCCCAAGAGAGGCTGGGCGCCTCCGTTTCTCTTGAGGGAGTGCATGCAGGAGGCGAGGAAGCGGAGCGCACCCCGCGTCCTCTGGAAGGCATCTACGGCCGTCCAGCGCTCCCGCATCACGTCGATCAGCGCGGGGTGGAACGGGTACGCTGCTCGCATCCGGTCGCGTAAGATGCGCCCTTCCTCCTCGGCCTGCTGCCGTTCGGCGGGCGTTTCCGCATAGGCCCGCTTCATTCCCGTAACGACGTCCTGGTAGGCGGTCGCAACCTCCGCGGCGACGCCGTGGTCCGGGGGAGCCCCGAGGAGCCGACGCTGCAGGATGGGCAGAATCTCGTCCCCGGTGACCGGTTCCCGAAGCTGGTCGACGCGCGCGGCGAGCTTGTCGATCTCGGCGAGCAAGGCGACGTTCCCGAGGGCCTCCCGGGCGCTCCAGGTGAGGGAGTAGACGAGCGCCGCGTTCCCGCTTCCCGACACCTCGACGGTGAGATTCTGGAAGAAGTCCTTGGCCTGTCGTTGGAGGGTCGAATCGAGGACGGCCACTGCCGCCGCGCGTTCCATGTACTTCAGTACTTCGTCGAGGAGGAGGAGAACCGGACGCCCGCCCGCCCCCTTGGTGAGAACGTCCCGGATCACGTCTCCGCCGGGAGCGACGCGGTCCTCGTCGTGCTGCACGACGATGGGGAAGGCTCGTTCAGGGTCGATCTGCCAGGCGAGCCAACCCCACATAGTGCGAATCGTGCGTCCGCCTTCGAGCTCCTTCCCGTTACGGGCGTCGAACTTCTCGCCGTCGAACACGGCGACTGCCACATTCTTCGGCCGCGCGAATCCCTTCCCTTCGGGAATGATGTCCAGGGCCTCGCGCTTCCGGGCGGCGTGGAGGAGGGACGCCAGAGTGTGCGACTTCCCACCCCCGAAAGGCGTGCGTAGCTTGAGCACCCGGTTGTAGCCCGACTTCCCAGCGAGCGACGCCAAGACCTCATCGAGGAGCTTCTGGAGGTCGGACGTCAGGTAAGTCGCGCGGAAGAAGGCCTCCGGGTCGCGGTTCACGACGGGGACGTTGGGATCGCCCGCAGCAATGGCTCCGAGGTCGATGGCGAAGACGGACTCTGTGAGCGCACCCCCTTCGACGTCGGGGTGCAGCTTCACGAGGTCGGTCCACGGGCGAAGGGCTCGCGTGCTCAAGGGCGTGCCTCCATATCGAGTAGACTCGGGCCCGCATCGGCCCTCCGCTTCTTCTCGGCTTGGAGCTTCGGGTAGAACACCCCGATCACCACCCAGGTCTTCGGATGAGCGAGGATGGTTCCGACGTAAAAGTGCGTGTCCTTGTCGGCGCCACAGATCTCGTCGAAGAACCGCTCGCGGACTTTGTCGGCCGCTTCTTTGTGCGAACGCCCCAGATCCACGTTTCGCCAGAAGAGCACCCCGACCTCCCAATCCTCGATCATCATCCGATGACCCCTGCATCGTGGATCATCGCACTCGAACTGATAGTGAAACTTGAAGGGCACCTTCCGGGGAGGCTCCTTGCTGACCGTACGGTCGTCCCACAGCCGGGCCTGCTGAAGCGCCGCCTTGAAGCCTGCCTTCCAATCGGGATCGTCTGGCGAGATCACGAGGTCGTGGATCTTCTTGGGTTTGAAGACACCGAGAGAGGTTCGGTCTGCCTTCTGTTGATCGTACAAATCCTCCATCGAACGAGCCTTCTTCGCCAAGGCGTAGCGGGCGCGCTCGGCCCAGTTCCCGGGGTTGCTCTTGATGGGCTCGCCGAGGATCTGAATCGTCGCGCAGTCCGGCCGGTAGCTCTCCTTCCGCACGTCACGCCCTCGGTGCTTCTCCGCGACCACCTCGATCCACTGGTACTTCTTGTATTGCTGGCTGAACGGAAGGTCGCGGAAGTTGATCGGGTAAAGGCGAATGAAGTCCCCGGTCTCCGTGACGCCGGCCGTGCAGACCAACTCGTCGTACTTCGCCGAAGGGATCGGGTACGTCTTTACGGTGATGAGCACCTTCAGCTTCTGCTTTCCCGCCGCGCCGGCGATCATAGGTGGACAACCTCCAAGCCGGTCGCGGTCGCCACGGCGTCGGCCAAGCGACTCCGATGGCAGCAGCGCACATCCTTCTCCACGCAGACGAGCACCGCGGGCTGCCGGCGCATCAGGCTGCCTACTTCCTTCACCTCGGTCAGAAGCCCGGGCAGCATCGCTTGCTCGTACCGATTGAGAAGGCGTTGATACGACGCGAAGCCGTTCAGGCCAGCACGCTCGCTGCTCGGGATTCCCAGGTTCGGCACGTGGCGATACTCAAGTCCCAGTTTCTTGCAGAACTCGCCCAGACGCAGGCCGGAGAATCCGTACTTGCGGGAAATCGGGTTCGCCCGGACGTCGACGACTACGTGGATGCCTCGCTTGAGGAGATCATTGAAGAAGGCGTCCACGGACCTTCCCTCGTACCCCGCCGTGTAGACGGCGGGGGAGGCCTGTTTTACCCGCATCGGAGGTTCTGGCCGCAGGTCGGTCAGTTCGCTCTTGGTCGCATACCAGGGGTACCGGGAGTAGACGTCTCGGATCAAGGCGCGCTGGTTCATTCGCCCGTACCGCTCGAGGATGTCCGCCACAGCAGTCCGTATGGACGAGGGCAGTTCTTCGGCCTCCCTTTCCGCGAGATCGCGAGTTCGGCCGCACAGAGCGACGCGTTCCTCCTCGGGCGTCACATACCCGTTCTGCCGGAGGCTCCCGAGGTCCCAGTAGAGCGTGAACGAGAACGGGCCGAAGTTGTAGGGAACGAAGTCGTAGAAGCTCCGGACTCTCTCCAGGTCGGTCTCCTGCCGGAGGAGAAAGACGAGCTTCATGAAGACCGTCGGCGACAGCGGCCGACCGGCCTGCGTGAGGAGGCTCAAGACTGTCTTCTGCCGTGTCAGCACGTTGGGTCTCCCGGGCACGCACTCACGCTACTTCCTCCCCATGTCGAACAGCGTGCCTTCATCGGCCGCGAGCCTCTGATCGATCAGTGCCCGCCAATTGGCGACCAGCTTCTTCAGGGCCGCCTGCTCGGCGGCCGTCGTCGCCACGGTGTGCTCCGGGCCGTTCTCCTTCTTGCCCGCAAGGGCGGTCCCGGCCAGGGCCTGGGCCACCAGGCGCAGGCGCTCCCGGTCGGGACGGGCCTCGTCGAGGAAGCGGTTGAGGTTGCGGGGCTGGTTCTCCACGAGCCACAGGATACGGTGCAGCGCGTCGATGAGAGGGACCGGCGCGCCGCCGTTCTCCGGCAGCCCCAGCTTCTCGTCTTCGCCCCGCTCCGTGTAGTCCCGCAGGCGGTACTTCCCCTTCTTCTTTTCGACCAGGGCATGGCGTCCGGTTGAGAGCCCCTTCTGGCCGTCGAGCTCCACGTTCTGCCCGTAGGTGAAGACGATGGCCTCGCCGGCCTCCATCTCGGCTGCCTTGTAGGCGTAGCGCCAGAGCACATAGAACCGGCTCGGCCCGTCGACGGCGGCGACGCCGCTCCCCGGCATTCCGAAGATCTTTTCCAGTAGCGTTTCCAGGACGACCCCTTCCACCTCGGCGAGGAACTTCTCGGCCGGGACCTCTTCGCCGTTGGCGTACTCGACGCGGGAGAAGCGGGTGTAGGCCCGGAGTCCCGCGCCGACGGCCGCGATCACGAGGTCCGCGCCCGTGATCCCCATCTTCCACAGGGAATCGACACGCTCGCGCACGATTCGCTCAAGCGCGGGGCGGACCTGCTCTTCATAAGAGCCTGTCTCAGGAGCTTCACGCCTCCGGGCTATCAGAAAAATGCTTGAAGCAAGGGCTGCATCTCCCTGGTGCGCGACGCGGGCTTTTGTTTCCGTGGTAAGGGGCCAAGCCTCGGCAACCTCGTACCCGGCGCGGCGAAGCGCATCCACCAGGGTGGCCCAGCCAAGCGTCGTCTTATGCGCGTAAACGACCGCGAGAATCCCTCCTGGCTTCGTGACGCGATGGGCTTCCCGCAGCGACTCGAAGAGGCAGTCTTTGTAATAGACCCGAGCCTTCTGTTTGCCCCCCTGCCGATAGGCGGCGGCAACGCACTCCTTCTTCTTGGGCGTCAGTTGGCCGGCGAAATGCTCAGGATAGAGATACCCGATGGTCGGACGCAGCCAGACGTAACAGACATCGGAAAGCTCGGAGTAGCTCTCATTATCGTAGTAGGGCGGATCGGTGATCACCGCATCGAAAACCCCGTCCTCGTATGGCAGGTCCGTTGCCGAGCCGCGAACGACCTTCACTGGCTTGCGGAACACTCCCTCTTGTCGCACCGCGGCACTAATAAACTCGAGCTGGCTCACAGCATCGCCCGATCCACCTCCGAAGATGTTTAGCTCGGGGAAGTCCCATGTCATCGCAAAACGTTTCATCGAGGTAAGGCTTTCGATCTTTTCTCCAGCGTTATTCCATCTCGCCAATCCGTTGCATCGGTCCGTAAGGCGGCTCACCCACAAGCCCAAATAGGTCGTGATGGCCTTGGCTCGGTCCC
>JBMOPM010000021.1:0-1522 GCA_049323575.1 Gemmatimonadota bacterium
CACACCGCGGTCACGTGCGCGCCGAGCGCCTTGGCGATCTGCACCGCGAAGGTCCCGACCCCCCCGGCCGCCCCGTTGACGAGGACCTTCTGGCCCGGGCGGACCTGCCCATGGTCGCGCAGCCCCTGCAGCGCGGTGATGGCCGCCGTAGGGACCGACGCCGCCTCCTCGAACGTCACGTTGGCAGGCTTGTGGACCACGTTTTTGCGGACGGTCAGGTACTCGGCCAGGGCCCCGTTGCGCCCGCCGAAGACCTCGTCCCCCGGCCGGAAGCGCGTCACGGCACTGCCGACGGCCTCGACCACGCCCGCGAAGTCCACGCCGGGGATGGACTGCTTCGGCCGGATCAGCCCCGTGAAGGCCCGCGCGAAGTACGGCGTCCCCGTCACCCCGTACCACTCCGCCCGGTTCACCGAAGACGCGCGCACGCGCACGAGCACGCCGTCTTCCGGCAGCGCCGGCCGGTCGACCTCCCTGAGCCGGAGAGCCCCCGGCGGGCCGTAGCGCTCCTGGACGATCGCCCTCATCTTCCCCTTCGCCGTGTCCTGCTGAGCTGGTGCGTTCGCGGTCATGATCCCCTCCCCGGTGACAGCCGTACCCGACGCCCAGCCAACCCTGCCGGCCTCTTTTCGTACACTGTACGACTGCTGTAGCCGCACAGTACTCGTACACTGTACGATTGTCAAGGCCTCAGCTCCGCCCGTGGCGGAGGCGCAGGCCAAGGAGGATAGCTGATGACCCGTCCCGCCGACCCCAGCCCCCGGCCGCGGACGTCCCTCAGCAGGGACCGGGTGCTGCGCGCCGCCCTCGCCCTCGCCGACCGCGACGGGATCGAATCGCTGAGCATGCGCAAGCTCGCGGAGGAACTGGGGACGAAGGTGATGTCGCTGTACTACTACGTCGCCAACAAGGACGACGTTCTCGGCGGCATCCTCGAGCTCGTCATCGGCGAGATCGAGCTTCCCCCCGAAAACACCGACTGGAAGGCCGCTCTTCGCCGGAGCGCGATCTCCGCCCACGAGGCCCTGTTGCGCCACCGCTGGGCGCTGGGCGTGATGATGTCGCCCAGCCGGGTCGGCCCCGCGCGGCTGCGCTACATGGACTCCCTCCTGCGCTGCCTGCGCGAGGCGGGCTTCTCGGCCTACGCGGCCCACCGCGCCTACCACGCCCTCGAGGGCCACATCACCGGCTTCACCCTGTGGCAGGCGAGTCTCCCCATCCGCAAGGCCGACGTGCCCAACCTGGTGGCGAACTTCCTCGAGCGGATCTCCGTGGACAAGTACCCCTACATCGTCGAGCACATGCAGGTACACCTCGCCCTGCTCGGGCAGGAGGGTGAGGGCGACTTCGAGTTCGGCCTCGACCTCATCCTCGACGGCCTCGAGAGGATCCGGGACCTGGAGCAACCGTCCGGCTGATGGAGGTGATGGTGCTGCCGCGGAAAGCCGCCGTGCATATTGGGGCACAAGTTGGGGCAAACGAAAAAGGACGCGACGAAGAAGTCGCGTCCTGATCTGGTGCC
>JBMOPM010000022.1:0-1509 GCA_049323575.1 Gemmatimonadota bacterium
CTCTGGGTGAACATGGTCACCGCCGTGACCCTCGCGCTGGCGCTCGCGTTCGAGCCGACCGAGCCTGACGCCATGCGCCGGCCGCCGCGCGACCCGCAGGCCGCGGTGTTCCCGGGCTACTTCATCTGGCGGACGCTCCTCGTGACCGCAATCGCGGTCGCCGGCACCCTCGGCGTCTTTCAATGGGAGCAACACCACGGGGCGAGCCTGGAGGTCGCGCGCACCGCGGCCGTGAACACCCTCGTCATGTTCGAGGCGTTCTACCTGCTGAACAGCCGCTTCCTGCTGGCCCCCCCGTGGCCCCACCGCGTGCTGCGCGGAAACCCCTACGTGCCGGGCGCGATCGTGCTCGTGGTGCTGCTGCAACTCTTCTATACCTACGTCCCGTTCATGCAGGCGCTATTCCGCGGCGGACCGCTCGCCCCCGAGGCGTGGACCCGCATCGTGCTGGTGGCGTCGTCCGTGTACATCATCGTCGAATTCGAGAAATGGGTCGCGCGCGCCGGCGGCTGGCGACTGGCCGAGGTGAGCAGGACTCGGCGATCCTGAATGGTTTTTTGACTCAAGGAGATTGCAATGGCAACCACCGCCACGAAAAGAGCCCTCAAACCCGCCGCGCCGCCTCCGGTGTTGGCAGTGCCCGCCGCAGTCGCAGCCGAGGTCCCTCCGTCGGCACAGGCCGCGCCCGCGACACTCCCGCTTGCGAAGCTGCTGGACGAGGCCTGGCGCTACCAGGTGGACTTCTGGCAGCGCGGCGTGCTGTTGCTGGACATCCTGCGCGAACGGGCGAACAACATGCTGGCCCACGAGCAGGCCGGGCTACCGCCGCTGCTGAACTTCGAGTACGAGACCATCCTCGACGCCCGGCGCTTCGAGCGGCCGGTCAATTACGCGCTGCTGCGCATCACCGGCTCCGGCGCCGATCGCATCGAGGAATGCGTGCGCCCGGACGCGCCCCCGGTGGTCATCTTCGACCCGCGCGCCGGCCACGGCCCCGGCATCGGCGGCTTCAAGCGGGATTCCGAGGTGGGCATGGCGCTGCACGAGGGCCACCCGGTCTATTTCGTCATCTTCTTTCCCCAGCCGTGCGAGGGGCAGACGCTGGCGGACGTGCTGCACGCCCTGCGCCGCTTCGTCGAGGAGGTGAGCCGGCGCCATGCCGGCCAGGCGCCCGTGCTCTACGGCAACTGCCAGGCGGGCTGGGCGATCACGCTCCTGTCGGCGGACTGCGCCGGGCTCGTCGGCCCGGCGGTGCTGAACGGTTCGCCCCTGTCCTACTGGGCGGGCGAATCGGAAGCGAATCCCATGCGCCTGGCCGGCGGCTTCGTCGGGGGCGCATGGCTGGTGCGTTTCCTCGCCGATCTGGGCAATGGCAGCTTCGATGGGGCGTGGCTGGTGCAGAACTTCGAAAACCTCAAGCCGGCCCACGCCCTGTGGGACAAGTACTACCACGTGTTCGCGAATGTGGACGAGGAGCGCAGCCGCTTTCTCGACTTCGAGCGGTGGTGG
>JBMOPM010000023.1:0-1503 GCA_049323575.1 Gemmatimonadota bacterium
GCCCGGGTCGCCGTTACCCTCCCGGCATAGGCCGGTCCGGCCGGGCTTCCCCCCGCCCCCGGGGGTGCTAGACTTAACGCTGGAGTTCAGAAGCCGATCGCAGCGAGGGGGAAGCATGCTGATCGAAAAGCGCCTGGAAAAACTTCTGCACGGGCTGCGCGGGCAGGCCGGGATTCCCGTGCGTTTCGAGTTCTGGAACGGCCGCACCGTCGACCTGGCGCCGGAGCCGGTGGTGAACATCCGCGTCGCCGGCCCGTCCGCGCTGCCCTATCTGGTAGCGCCGTCGCTGGGACGGCTGGGCGAGGCCTACGTGGAGGGTTACATCGACGTCGAGGGCGGGGTACGCGACATCGTGCGCGCCGGCGAGCGCCTGAGCGCCGAGGCCGGCGCCTCGACCCGCGGGCGGCTGCCGCTGCTGCGCATGGCCCACAGCCGCCGCCGCGACCGGGGCGCCATCGCCTACCACTACGACGTCTCCAACGACTTCTATGCGCTGTGGCTCGATCGCAACATGGTCTACTCGTGCGCCTACTTCAAGACCGGCGACGAGGACATCCACACCGCGCAGGAGCAGAAGCTGGACCACATCTGCCGCAAGCTGATGCTGCAGCCCGGCGACCGCTTCCTCGACATCGGCTGCGGCTGGGGCGCGCTGGTGCGCTGGGCGGCGAAGCACTACGGCGTCGATGCCACCGGCATCACGCTGTCGCGCAACCAGCACGAATACGCGCAGCAGCGCATCGCCGAGGAAGGGCTCGCATCGCGCTGCCGGGTGCTGCTGCAGGATTACCGCGACGTTCCGGGCGAGAACGTGTTCGACAAGATCGCCAGCGTCGGCATGTTCGAGCACGTGGGGCTGAAGAATCTCCCGGTCTATTTCGGCGCCGTCCACCGCCTGCTCCGCCCCGGCGGCGTCGCGCTCAATCACGGCATCACGTCGTCCGACGTCGACAGCCGCTGGGTGGGACACGGCGGCGGCGAGTTCATCGGCAAGTACGTGTTTCCCCACGGGGAGCTGCCGCACCTGTCCCTGGCGCTGCGCGAGATGTCGCAGCAGTCGCTGGAGGTGCACGACGTGGAGACGCTGCGCCTGCACTACGCGCGCACGCTCTGGCACTGGGTCGACCGCCTCGAAGCCAACCGGGCCCGTGCCGAGGCGCTCGCGGGACCCAAGCGCTACCGCATCTGGCGCGTCTACCTGGCGGGCTGCGCCTACGCCTTCGAGCAGGGCTGGGTGACGATCCAGCAGGTGCTGGCGTTCAAGAACCAAGGCGCCGGGACGAGCCCGCTGCCGTGGACGCGCGAGTACATGTACGCCCGGCCGGGCGGCGCCGAGGCCGCCCGCCGCGGTGCCATGCGTGTGGTGTAGCCCGAACCGGTCCCGGATTTGGACGAACTCGCGGCCCCGGAGCGGACTCCGGCCGAGTCCCCGCTGTTCGCCCGGGCGGTTCTGGACGCGCTGCCGCAGCAGCTGTGCGTGCTGGACGGCAGGGGTACCATCGT
>JBMOPM010000024.1:0-18354 GCA_049323575.1 Gemmatimonadota bacterium
CGCGTGGGCCGCCGCCGCGAGCCCCCCCCCGAGGCCCGCCAGGGCAGCGGCGGCCCACGCCAGCCGGCTGAGCATGCCGAGCAGGCCGCCGGCGTGCACCGGGTCGCGCTGGCGCCACTCGGCCAGGTAGCGTGTCGCCGCGTAGCCCAGCCCGAGCCCCGCGAGCGACGTCGTGGCCTGCAGCGTCGCGAGGACGATGGCGAACCGGCCGAACGCGGTGCGCCCCAGCAGATTGGCCACCGCGATGTTGCCCAGCAGCGTGCTGCCCTGGGTGAAGACCGTGCCCAGCATGGCCCACGCCGCCCCCTGCGCCAGCGGGTGCCGTACGCCGGCCGCGATCGCGCTCCGCAGGTCTCCGACCGGCTCACGCATGCTCACGGTCCGGCTCCGCCGGCTTGCGGCCCAGGGCCACCAGGTTGGGCGGCGTCCGGCCCAGCACCCACGCGCCCAGGCGCCTGAGGCCGTTCAGCGGCGACGGCGGCCGGAACGTGACCGCCTGGCTCAGCGGCACCTCGAAGCCCGCGGCGCGGAGTTCGGCCGACAGCGACTCGGCCGTGAACGACCGCACGTGCTGCACCGGATGGAACACGGCGCCGCACTCGGGACAGGCCACCCTGGCGCGCGCGAGGTTCTCCGCATGCGGCGTGGTCACCACGACGAACCCGCCGGGCCTCAGCACCCGCAGAATCTCGGCGAGCGTCGCCCGGCCCTGGTCGGGGTCCAGGTGTTCGAGGGTCTCGAGGAGAAACACGGTGCCGAACTCATCGGCGGGAATCCCGCTCGGCAGGCCATCGAGATGGTAGGTGGCGCGAAGCAGCGGCGACCCATGCGCCACCCGCCGGACCTGCTCCAGCGCGCCGGCTTCCGCCTCGGCGGCGGCGCAGGGCAGACCCGCGGCGAGCAGATGCGCGATCAGGTAACCGGGACCGGAGCCGTAGTCCAGCACCGGCGGCACCAGCACCCGCCGCCGCCGGGCCAGCTCGAGCACTTCGCCGCCGACTTGCCGCGCGAAGTAGTCCTCCGTGCGATCCGACAGCGCGTACCAGGCCCAGAACCGGCGGACGCGGTCCGGCGTCCACTCCAGCTCGTGAAACGGAGGGCCACCCGCCGGCTGATCGAGGGCAGCCGGCGCCTGCTCAGTCATCCCCGATCGCCGCCGCCACGGTGTGCACGATCCCCTCGGCCACCGCCACCGTAGGCTGGTAACCCAGGTCACGCTGGGCCCGCGAGATGTCGGCCAGCGAATCCCGCACGTCGGCGGGCCGCGGATCCTGCCAGCGCACCTTGGCCTCGACCCGGAGCGTGGTAGCCACCATCCTGAGCAGCTCCATCACCGTCGTCCCCTTCCCCCCGCCGATGTTGTAGACGTGGCCCGGCGCCGCCGGCGCGCTGAGCGCGAGCAGGTTGGCCTGCACCACGTTGTGCACGTAGGTGAAGTCGCGCACCTGGTTGCCGTCACCGAAGACCCGCACCTCCTCCCCCCGCGTGAGCGACCGGATGAAGAGCGGCACCACCGCGGCATAGGGCGAATCCCACCGCTGCCGCGGCCCGAAGACGTTGAAATACCGGAGCGCCACCGTCTCCAGCCCGTACGAGTGATAGAACGCCGCGCAATACTGTTCGCCCGCGAGCTTGGCGACGGCATAGGGGGAGATCGGGTGCGGCCGGTCACTCTCCTCCCGCGGCAGTTTGGGCACCGGACCATAGATGGACGAGCTGGAGCCGTACACGAAACGGCTGACGCCCGCTTCGCGGGCCGCATGGAGGAGCTGAAGCGTGCCGGACGCGTTCACCTCGTGGGTGGTGATCGGGTCCTCGATCGAGCGAGGCACCGACGGCAGCGCCGCCTGATGCAGCACCGCGGTCACCCCCCGCACCGCGCGCCGGCAGGCGTCCGCCGACCGGAGATCGCCCTCGATCAGCTCGATGTCGTCGAACAGATCGGCCAGGTTGTCGCGGGAACCGGTCGAGAAGTTGTCCAGCACGCGCACGCGATCGCCCCGGGCCAGCAGTGCGCGCACGATGTGATTGCCGATGAACCCGGCCCCGCCGGTTACGAGATACAGATCGCTCATCCGCCGATCCCTGTGGCTCCGATGATGGTGGTGGTCGCCGGCCGCTCGGCCGGCAGGTCCGCGGGCGTGCCGGCGCGGCGGTCGCGGCCCGCCTCGGCCATCCGGACCGGTGGGACGGCGGCTCCCCGGCATTGTGCGTCGATCCGCTCGGCCAGCACCGGGCGCAGCGCCAGGCAGGCGTGCAGGCCCAGGTCGGCCAGGCCGTCGACACCGCCGCGGCCCCACACGCGGAGCACCCACGGGTCGCCGGCAGGATGATCCGCCGGCCTGAGCAGCAGCTCCATGCGCCACACACTGTCGTCGCGCTCGTGCCCGCCGTGCAGGGTCGCGTTCGGCATGCACGGGGAATGCGCCACTTCCAGGCCGATGAAGCCGGCCATGCGCCCGTGCCGCGCGAGGAGCTGATTGATCTCCTCCAGCGATCCCGCCTGCGCGAGCTGCGGCAGCAGATCGGTCACCTCGATGCCGCGCCGGATCGCAATCCGGGCCAGCCGCGGAATCGCGCTGAGCACCGCGCCCGCCACCCGGAACTCGTGATACGAGAGCTGGTTCACCGCGAACAGCAGCGTCGCCACGAGGACAAACCCGCCCAGCACCGCCACCAGCGCGACCACCGCGGGCGGGCTCGCGCGGAGCCCCAGGCCGAACAGCGCCATGCTGAGCGCAACCACCACGATGAGCCCCACGGCCTGCGGCACACTGTGGCCCTGGTCGAGCAGGCGATGATGGGCATGGCGCCGGTCGGCCTTGGAGAGCGGCACGCCCCGCAGCCACCGCCGCGCGATCGCGAGTGTCGTGTCCAGGATCGGGAAGGCCAGCGCGGTGACCGGGATGGTGACGAACACGCTCCCCGCCGAGTTCTTCGCCGCTTCCACCGTGAGCCCCGCGAGGAGGAAGCCCACCAGCATGCTACCCGAATCGCCGAGGAAGATCCGCGCCGGCGCCCAGTTGTAGCGAAGAAACGCCACCAGCGTGCCGCCGAGCACGGCCAGCACCAGCGCCGCCTCCGGATGCCCGAGCCACACCGCCGCCGCGAGCGAGGCTCCGGCTGCCACCACGCCCACGGCGGCCGCGAGCCCGTCGATGCCATCGATCAGGTTGACCGCGTTGGTCACGCCGATCAGCCAGAGCATCGTGAAGGGGGCGGCGAACGGCCCGAGCCAGAGTCCCTGGCCGTAGCCGATGGTCACCGCATCGATCGAGAAACCCAGGACCGAGGTGACCAGCGCGCCCAGCGCCTGGCCCACGAGCTTGGCCCGCGGGGTCAGCGACAGGAAGTCATCGAGAACGCCGGTGGCGAACACGATGGCGGCCCCGGCGAAGAGCGCGGTGAGCGAGCGCGACCAGCCGAACGGCCCCAGATCGGCGAGCGCTACCGCCGCCGCGACGCCGAGGCAGCCCGTGGCGACCCCGCCGGCCACCGCGAGCCCGCCCAGCCGCGGCATGGCTGCCCCGTTCACCCGGCGCTCGTCCGGGTGATCGACGGCTCCGAACACCGTGGCGAGCCGCGCCACCGCCGGCGTCAGGGCCAGACACGCGAGCGCGGCCAGGGAGAATCCGGCAGCGGCGAGCAGGAGTTGATTCACGCTGACGATCCCCCCTTTGGTGACGTGTTCGACCGCGGCGGCGCTCCGGCATCAGTGCTGCAGGCCGGCAACGACACGCACTCCCATTATCGGACGGCGGCGCTGACGACCGACGTCCCGATCGAGGCGGCGAGCCCGTCCGATGCACCAAGCTTCGTGGGCGACTGTGGAGAAGTGAATCGGGCAAATGGCCTACGGGGAGGTCTGGTAGTGCGGGCTTGACTTTGTGAAACATTTCACAACATCGTTAGATCGATCAGAAGCCATGTTCCGCCTCCGGCGTGGACCATACATTGCTTCTGGAGACGGAGCAAAAAGTTAAGCGTTAACCCGTCGCCGGCCGCCGCCGCGGTCCGGCGATGCTGTTTTCCTCTTTGTCACCGGTCCCGCTCCGCCCGAGGAGAGCCGCCATGGCCAGTGCTGTCCCCGCATCGCCCAACGCCACCTATCCCGCCGATGACATCCGCAGGCTGCTGGCGCCCCCGGAGCCCGAGCACCCGGCGACCAAGCTGCGCCGCCTGCTGCACGAGGCCCACGCGGCCTCCTCGTACATCCACACCGCCGGCGCCTACGACGCGTACACCGCCGCGCTGATGACCCGCCTCGGGTTCAAGGCCCTCTACGGGAGCGGCTGGCAGCTCGCCGCCACGAAGAACATGTACCCCGACATCGGCGTCTATCAGTCGCACCAGATGGTCGACCTCGTCCTCGAGATGCGGAAGGGCATCGAGGGCGCGCGCCACACCCACTGGTACGACACCGAGGGCCGCGAGCTGCTCGAGGCGCCCCCCACGTTCGTCGACATGGAGGCGGGGTTCGGCGGGCCGACGCAGACGTTCGCCCTCGCCACCGAACTCATCCGCGTCGGCGCCGGCGGCGTCCACCTCGAGAATCAGGACCCGGCCAACCGCACGTGCGGACACATCGTCAATGTGGGCGCGGCCAAGCGCAACAAGGTGCTGGTCCCCCGCCGCGCCTGGCTGGCCAAGCTCAAGGCGATCAAGGCCGCGGCCGAGGCGTCCGGCGTCGACCTCGTCATCATCGCCCGCACGGACTCGGTGGATGGCGCCCTGCCCGGGCAGGACGCCGGCGGCGTGAAGACGGCCGTGGAGGATGCGTGGGAGGCGGCCGAACTCGGCGTCGACGTGATCTGGCCCGAGTTCAACAACACCGAACTCGATCAGCCGCAGGAGTTCGCCGAGGGCGTCCGCAAGTACTATCCGAACCAGATGCTGGGCTTCAACCTGTCGCCCTCGCTGTACTGGGGCCGGGCCAAGCAGGCCGGTACGCTCATCACCTGCGAACAGCTTGCCAGGCTGGGTTACACACTCCAGTTCTCGACGCTGTTCTGCTTCCGTACCGCGGGGCTGGCGCTGGAGCAGGGGCTGCGGAAGTTCAGGGAGAACGGGCTCGCGGCCCTGGCCGACCTTCAGATCGCCGAGGACGAAGCCGCGGGCGGCCCGCCGATCACGAAGATGCACCAGAAGTTCGCGGGCATGAACCGCTGGCTGATCCTGGAACAGGTGCTGTCCGGCCGGGAATGACGCAATGGCGGGGCCGGGTCACGCCCCGGCCCTCACCTCGACCCCCTCGGCCTTGAGCCGATCCACCTTCCAGCCCTCCAGCCGCACCGCCACCTCGTACCTGCCGTTCACCTGCTCCCGCGAGATCACCTCGCCCTCGCGATAGAGTTCGGCGAGCCGCGCCCCGTCGGCCAGCGGCACGTGCACCGTGACCACGGGCTTCCGGGCGCGGGCCAGCGCGCGCAGGCGGGCCTTGAGCGGTTCGACGCCGTCGGTCCGCATCGTGGTGGCAAAGACCGCTTCCGGCAGGAGTTCCTTCACCCGCGCGGTGAGGGCGACCGGGTCCTCCACGGCATCCATCTTGTTGAAGACCGGGAGCACGGGGCGATCGGTGAGATCCAGCTCGGCCAGCACCTGCTCCACCACGCGCATCTGATCTTCCCACTCCGGGTGGCTCGCGTCCACCACGTGCAGCAGGACGTCGGCGCCGCGGGCCTCCTCCAGCGTGGCGCGGAAGCTCGCGACCAGGTGGTGCGGCAGCTTCCGGATGAAGCCGACGGTGTCGGTGACGCGCGCACGCAGTCCTTCGCCCAGGTCCACCTCGCGGGTGAGCGTGTCGAGCGTGGCGAAGAGGCGGTCTTCGACGAAGATCTCGTGGACGCCGGACAGCGCGCGCAGGATGCTGGACTTGCCGGCGTTGGTGTAGCCCACGAGCGCCACGCTGAGCATGGGGCTCCGTCCCGCGCGGATCCGCTCGCGATGGTGTTCCACCCCGGTCAGCTTCTCGCGCAGGGACTGAATCTTCCGGCGGATCATCCGCCGATCGGTCTCGAGCTGGGTTTCGCCGGGGCCCCGCAGCCCGATGCCGCCGCGGATACGGGAGAGGTGGGTCCACATCCGGGTGAGCCGCGGCAGCAGGTATTCCATCTGCGCCAGCTCCACCTGCAGCCGCGCCTCGTGGCTGCGCGCCCGGGTCGCGAAGATGTCGAGGATCACCTCGGCGCGGTCCATGACCCGCACCTTGAGTTCGCGCTCGAGGTTCGCGCCCTGCACGGGCGAGAGCTCCTCGTCGAAGATCACCAGCGTGACGCCGTCATCGACCACCCGCTGGCGCAGCTCCTCGACCTTGCCCTCGCCGATGAGTGTCGCCGGATTCGGCTTGTCGACCTGCTGCGAGACCTCGCCCACCACTTGCGCCCCGGCCGTGTCCACCAGCCGTGCCAGTTCCTCGAGATGCTCGCCGATCTTCTTCGCGTCGGCCGATCCCTTGCGCGGCGCGGCGACCAGAAGCGCGCGCTCGACCGGGGGCTCGACCGTGATCAATTCCCTGATGGTTCCTTCTCCTCTGACCTCGCTTGCCGCGCGGTCCTCAACGAAGCCGGGACACCCGCCCCGACCGGGCGATGGCCACGTCGCGGTCGCCCCGGGGCGTCGTCACCGCAGGCACGAGCACACCGTTCACACAGGCAATATACGACGGTGCACGGTCCCCCGCGTCATGCCGTGGGGCGGTCGGCGCCCGACGCTCGGGCCACCGACGAACACACGCTGCGGACGCCGAGCAGCAGCCCCACGTTGGCGGGAAGCGTCAGCGCGATGATCTCCCGGTTGTCCTGGAGCGCCAGGGCGGCGAGCCCGAGGCCCACCGCCGAGAGGATCACCATGGCGAGCGCGAGCCGGGTGGCGGGCCTGGCCACGCGCGGATTGCCGAGGGCCAGGGGCGTGAGCAGGAAGAGCAGCAGGAACGCGAGCGGGCTCGTCTGCAGCAGGTTCGTGTTGGCGTACGCCGCCGCGTGATCGGTGAAGGCCCACAGGAACACGAGGACGAGACCGGCCGCGCCCGCCGCGAGGCACCAGAGCCCGGCCAGGGCCACGAAGCCGAAGCGCGCCGCGCGGCGCTCGCCCGCCCGGAAGCCCAGCCACGCCATGCCCAGGCCCAGCAGCGTGCCGATCGTGAAGTACCCCGTGACCCAGTCGGGCGGGGCGTCGCGCACCGAAAAGGCATCGCTCGCGTAGAGCACGCGTTCGCTCTTCACCAGCGGCACCGGCGTGCCATCCGGGCCCGGCACCCGCACCTGGGCCACGTAGTACGCCACCTTGGCCGGCAGGAACATCTCCTCCCAGCCGTTGATGGGGCGATCCGCCGCCGGCCCGAGCGCCAGCTCGAGGCCGGTATAGAGCAACGGGTCGTTCGTGGTGCTGCGGCGGGTGTGGAAGCGGTAGGTCTCTCCGTGGCTCGCGGGCTCGCTCACCGCGCGGAGCGCGCCGCCCAGCACCCGATCGAGCGCGTCGCGCACGCGGGTGGAGCAGTTGTCGCGGTAGTAGTCGTAGCGGTAGAACCGGTTCTCCTCTTGCGCATTCCACGCGAGGAAGTCCCGGAGCGCCGCCTCCTGCGCCGGCGTCAGGTCGAGTTCCTGCACCGTGACCGAGCGACGGAAGTACCGGTAGACCTCCATCGTCGACGCGAGGTCGGTCACGCCGAGCCAGTACATCATCCGGCCCTGGATGAACCGGAGGATGAAGTTGTCCTGCCGGAAGCTGAACGTACCGTAGTTGTACACGAGATCGGTGCCGGCCGAGTCGTCGTGGACCCAGATGGCGTTGTGGCCGAACCGCTCCCAGACCGCGGCGCCGATCCCCATCGTCATCAGGTAGATGGTGAGGTGGTCGCCGGCAGGTGCGGCCGCAGCGGCGACGGATGGCGCCTGGCGTTCCGCGGTCGCCGTCGTGGCGACGGGAGACTGGGCAGCCGCCCGCTCCGCGGGCGCGACGGCCAGGGCCAGCAGCGAGAGTGCGAGGATCACAGGCTGACGTCCCGGCCGTCCGCCGCCGACTTGTAGATCGCCTCCATCACCTTGTGCAGCGTGAGCAACTCCGCCAGGTGCTGCGGCTTGGCCTCGCCCCGGATGGCCGCGAGGAAATGCGCCCATCCCGCCCGATAGCTCATGCTGAACGGGTTGTCCCGGCTGCCGGAGGCGGTGGGTGCGACGTCGGTCGACATGCCGTGGATGTCCTTCCACACCGTGAGCGGGTTCACCCGGGCCGAGCCCTTCGTGCCACGGAGCGCAACGCTGAACCGCTCCCCCTCGCCCACGTAGTGCCACGTCACGTCGAGATAGATGGAACTGCCGTTCTCGCACACCACGTAGGCCGTGCCGGACTGTTCCACCGCGCGCTCGCGCGCCGGCCGATCCAGCGACGCGCTCACCCGCACCGGACGCGGATTGCCCGCCAGCCAGAGGCCCAGGTCGAGGAGCGAGAGCCCGAGATCGAACATGGCCCCGCCCCCGGCCTGATCGCGCCGCTGGCGCCAGCCCGGCTGCCCGCGGGTGACCCGGAACAGGTGCCACGTGCTGCGGACCGACTCGATCTCGCCCAGCTCACCGGCCTGCACGAAGCTCCTCACCACCTGCACGTCCGGCCGGTAGCGGTGATTCATCCCCACCATGAGCACGCGGTCCCCGCGCTTCTCATGCGCGCGCAGGATCCGCTCCACGCTTTTCGCCGTCAGCGCCATCGGCCGCTCCACCAGCACGTGCAGCCCGGCCGACAGCGCCGCCATGATGTGAGGCTCGTGCAGGTGGCTCGGCGTGCAGATCGCGACCGCGTCCAGCGTCTCGTGCGCCAGGAGGTCTTCGATGTCGTCGAAGGCGTCCCTGACGCCGTAGCGCGACCCGAGGGCCTGCGCCTTGGCCCGGTCGGCGTCGCAGATGGCGACGACGTCGAACGCGCCCTTGAGCTTCCTGAGCGCGGGCAGGTGCGCGACCTGGGTGATCGCGCCGGCGCCGACAATGCCGAGACGGATGGGATCGGGCATGAGGGTCCAGGTGTCAGGTGTCAGATGCGAAGGATCGGGTGGTCATCCGAGTGCCTAGTATCGCCGCTCCAGCGCCACCCCTTGATAATACGCCGACAGGATCTCCCGGTATCCCTGCCCCGCCCGGGCGCGCCCCACCGCGCCCCATTGGCAGAAGCCCACGCCGTGGCCGTTCCCGCGTCCGTCCACCACGAGACGGGTCACCCGGTGGCGCGCCACCGACTGCTCCAGGGTGATGGCCGTGCTCCTGAGGATCTCGCCGGAGACGGGCCGCAGCACCTGGCGGATCGCGGGCCCGGGCACCCGGACCGGCCCCCCCTTGAGATCGATCAGGAGTCCGGCCGCCCGTCCCGACGTGGTCCGGCCCGTGACGCGCACGCCGCGGATGGCGGCGATGCGCGAGGCCGGCACCCCGGCGATGGCCGGGAGATGGCGCCGGAGGGTGGCCTCCAGCGCTTCGCCGGTCCATGCCTCGCGCCAGCGAAAGCGCGGGGAGATGCTGCACCAGGCGTTGCCGTGGGCGTCCGTGTCGGCCACCGAGCGAAGGTAGGCCGGATTCGCGTTGGCGAAGACGTCGGGTCCTGCCTCGGTGCGGCCACCGCACGTGGAGTAGAAGAAGGCGTCGATCGGCGCGCCGCCGTACGTGAGGATCTCGCCGTGGGTCGCGCGCACGGCCTCCCATCCCAGGGCCGACTCGGCCGCCACACCGCCGTAGGCCTGGTCGGCCACGGTAGCGAGCAGGTCGTAGCCCTGGGCGCTCCAGCGTCCCATGTTGCGCAGGGCATACGTCCTGGAGACCACGGCCTGCGCCAGGAGCGCCTCGCGTTCCGTCGAGTCCCGCCGGCCCATCTCGGCGGACACCACGCCGGCGAGGTAGGACTCGAGGTCGAGGCGATTGACCACGGTGAGTCCCGCGCGGTCCTGGAGCAGCGTCAGCCGGCCGCGGTACTCCCGGCCGTTGACCCCGACCAATCCGCCGGAGTCCGCGGGCACCACGTCGACCTGGGTGTACGACTCACCCGAGGGCGCGGACGGACCGGTGAACGTGAAGCCACCGTTGGCCGCCGTCGCCGTCCACTGGTCCCCGGCGCGGAGGATGCCGATCAGCGATCCATCGGGTTGGGTGACGGCGAGGCTGGCACCCCCGCCGAGCTGCGCGGTCCTCGCCCCGGTGACGAGTCCCACGCGAATGGCGGGCGCCTGACTCACCGGGCCGCCCGCTGCGCCCGGCGCACCCGGCGTGGTGCCGGGTTGAACGCAGCCCGCGGCGAGGAGGCACGCCAAAGCCGAGGTCAGCCGGCGCGCGCGGCGGGCGCGAACGATCGGGCCGGACACGGCCCTCACCCGCGATAATTCCCGAACTTGAGCTCCACGCCGAAGTCCTGACCCCGCAGGAACGCGATGACGGTCTGCAACTCGTCCTTCGAGGGACTCGAGACCCGGACCTCGTCGCCCTGGATCGAGGTCTGCACCTTCTTGAATCCCGCGTCCTTGATGGCCCGGATGATCTTCCGGGCCGTCTCCTGGTCGATCCCCTGCGTCAGCTTCACCGTCTGGCGAACCGACTGTCCCGCGGCCGGCTCGAGGTCGCCGAACTTGAGGTTCTTCACCGGCACGCCGCGCTTGATGAGCCTCGTGCGCAGCACATCCACCAGGGCGTCCATCCGAAATTCGTCATCCGCCGCCAGCCGGATCTCGGCCTTGGCGCGATCGAACTCGATGGTGCAGTGCGTGCCCTTGAAGTCGTAGCGCTGGGCGATCTCCTTCAGCGCCTGGTTGACCGCGTTGTCGACCTCCTGGAGGTCGCAGCCGGTCGAGATGTCGAATGAGGGATTGGCTGCCATGGGCGGGAGAGTAATAGCGGCCCGGTGCAGCGGGGTAGGTGTCGGCGGCCCGCCCGCGGGGAGCGGCGACCGTTCGCGCGCTGGCTCCGGCTCGGCACCGTTCTCCCTGGCCCCTTGACAGGTCGTTATCCACCCCTTAGCCTCTCTCTCGTCGGCGGTGGATTTATGGCCACTTGCTCCCGCCGGGCCCGTCTCGGGCCAACCAAAGAGCTAAAGCGCCGGACAGGTCCCCCGACGCTTCAGGCCTCGGGGATTTTTGTTTGCCCCCGCAGAATCCGACCCGGAGCGCTGCATCGTGTCTGCCGTCACCATGTGCTGCCGAATTCGAATGATGGGCCGCTGTCCTGCGGGACGGTCGGGCGTCGCCGGCGCACGTGGGTGGGGTCGAATGCGATAGCGCATCCCCGCAACGCGTAGAAGCCATCGAACCCGGCCGCCCAGAGCGAGCCGGGTTTTTCGTTTGTCCACCATGCCTGCCGGCGGCCCCGGCGCCGCGGGCGAAGCAGCCAGTCCACCGCCAAGGAGTGAACCGATGCCGTACCGTCCCGATACCCTCGCCATCCATGCGGGCCAGGTGCCCGACCCGGCGACCAACGCGCGCGCCGTCCCGATCTACGCCACCACGAGCTACGTGTTCAACGACACGCAGCACGCGGCCGATCTGTTCGGCCTCCGGGCCTTCGGCAACATCTACACCCGCATCATGAATCCCACGAACGACGTCTTCGAGAAGCGGGTGGCCGAACTCGAAGGCGGCGTCGCGGCGCTGGCGCTGGCGAGCGGCCAGGCGGCCGAGGCGCTCACCGTGCTCAACCTCTCGCGCGCGGGGGACAATCTGGTCTCCTCGCAGACGCTGTACGGCGGCACCTACAACCTGTTCGCGTACACGCTGCCCAAGTGGGGCATCACCACCCGCTTCGTCGACATCCACAACCTCGACTCGGTGCGCCGCGCGATCGACGACAGGACGCGCCTGCTGTACGTCGAGACCATCGGCAACCCGCGGCTCGACGTGCCCGACTTCGAGGCGCTGGCGACGATCGCGCACGAGCACGGGCTGCCGCTCGTGGTGGACAACACGTTCGGCGCGGCCACGCTGGCCCGGCCCATCCAGTACGGCGCCGACATCGTGGTCCACTCCGCCACCAAGTGGATCAACGGCCACGGCACCGCCATCGGCGGCGTGGTGGTGGATGCCGGCGCGTTCGACTGGGCGAGCCCCGCGGCCCGCAAACGCTTCCCCGAGTTCTCCAGCCCCGACCCGTCCTACCACGGCCTCGTGTACACCGAGACCTTCGGCAACCTGGCGTTCATCCTCAAGCTGCGCGTGCAGCTGCTGCGCGATCTGGGGCCGGCGCTCTCGCCGTGGAACGCGTTCGCCTTCCTGCAGGGCCTCGAGACGCTGCCGCTCCGGATCGAGCGTCACTCGGCGAGCGCGCTCACCATCGCCCGCTGGCTGCAGCAGGATCCGCGGGTGGAGTGGGTGTCCTATCCGGGCCTCGAGACGCACCCCGAGCACGCCAACGCGAAGAGGTACCTGCGAGGCGGATTCGGCGGCGTGCTCACCTTCGGCGTGAAGGGAGGCCACGCGGCGGCGCGCCGGCTCATCGAGGCGGTCAAGCTGTTCTCGCTGCTGGCCAACGTGGGGGACGCCAAATCGCTCATCATCCATCCGGCGTCGACCACGCACGAGCAGCTCACCCCCGAGCAGCAACGCGCCACCGGCGTCACGCCGGAGCTCATCCGCCTCTCGGTGGGCCTCGAGGACGTCAACGATCTGCTCGAGGATCTCGATCAGGCGCTCACAGCGGCCACGGCCACCGCGCCCGCCGCTCAGTCTGCCACCCGAACCGCCGGACGCGCGGCCGTCTCGTGACGGCGTCGTCCGGCCGAAGACCGCTCATGACCGTCATCGATGAACTGGTACGCGCCAACGCCGCGTTCGCGGCCCGGCGCCCCGAGCACCAGCTGCCGATGTCCCCCGCCCGGCGGGTGGCCATCATAACGTGCATGGACGCCCGCATCGTGCCGTCCCAGGCGTTCGGCCTCGCCGAGGGCGATGCGCACGTGATCCGGAACGCTGGCGGGCGGGCACAGGACGCGCTGCGCTCGCTGGTGATCTCCCAGCGCCTGCTGGGGACCAACGAGGTCGCCGTGATCCATCATACGGACTGCGGGATGGTCACGTTTTCGAATGATAGCCTCCGCCGCAAGGTGCGTGAGGACCTCGGCGCCGACGCCGATACCATCGACTTCCTACCGTTCACGGACGTCGAGCAGAGTGTGCGCGACGACGTGGCCTACCTGCGGGCGTCACCCCTGATCCCGCCCGAGGTGCCGATCCGGGGTTTCGTGTACGACGTGCGCTCGGGTCGCCTCACCGAGGTGGACGGGTGACGGCCGTCGAATCCCAGACCGCATCCGGCATCGCGCGCGACTTCGCCCTCGGCACCTTCACCACGGCCGGGGGCGCGCGGCTGGACGATGTCACGCTCCGCTACCGCGTCTTCGGCAACACCGAGGCGGCGCGGGCGCACGGCTGGATCCTCGTGTTCCACGCGCTGACCGGCAGCGCGGACGTGGACCGGTGGTGGGGCCCGTTGCTGGGCCCGGGGCGCGCGCTGGATACCAGCCGCCATGCGGTCGTCGCGGCGAACCTGCTGGGCGGCTGTTACGGCTCTACCGGCCCCGCCTCCCCCGGCGCGCGCTGGCCCTTCCCCGACCTGACCCCCGCCGACCTGGCCCGCGCCCATGGGGCGCTGCTCGAGGGCCTCGGCGTCGAGCGCCTCGCCCTCGCCACCGGCGGCTCGCTGGGCGGCATGGTGGCCCTCGAGTGGGGACGTCACGCCACCGTACCCACGGATCGGTTGGTGGTCTTTGCCGCCCCCGCGCACACCTCGCCCCAGGCCATCGCCTGGAATGCGGTGCAGCGCATGGCCATCGAGGCCGATCCGGCCTGGTGCGGCGGCCGCTGTGAGGGCCGGGGTCCCGAGGCCGGACTCGCTGCCGCGCGCGCGCTGGCCATGATCACCTACCGCTCCGGCCTCGAGTTCGAGCAGCGCTTCGGCCGCCGCACCACGCGCCGTCCGGAGATGTTCGACGTCGAGTCGTATCTCCGCCGCCACGGCGAGAAACTGGTCGCGCGCTTCGATGCGCGCAGCTACGTGACGCTGATGCGGGCGATGGATCTGCACGACGTCGGCGACCTCGCGGCGGCCGCGCGCGCCACCGCCGAGCGGGTGGGCACGGTCGTCGGCGTGGGCATCGACAGCGACATCCTCTACCGTCCCGAGGAAGTGCGGGACTGGGTCGCCGCGTATCGCAGAGCGGGCGTCAACGCGGAGTACCGCGAGATCACCACGGTCTACGGGCACGATGCATTCCTGATCGAGTGGAGCCAGGTGGAGGCGGCGCTGAGGCCATAGGCCGTGGTGCCGGGTTCCCGCGCCTCGCCTTACGTAGTCTCCCGTATGGAATCCTCCGCTCTTGCCGGGCGCGCGGACGTGGGCCTCTATAGACGAAGGGGGAGCACGACGCCCCCTGGTCCGGTCACAGCAGGTCCCGGGAGGAGCCCATGCGCACTCTCGTTGTCGCGGCCACCGTGGTTCTCGCCTCAGCCTGCGGCGGGGGCAGCGACAGCAGCGGGCCGGTCAGCATGCCGCCCGGCGGCCCCAACACCATTCAGGCCACGAACCAGCTGACCTTCAATCCGGCCAGCCTGACGGTCGCGGCGGGCACCGCCGTCACCTGGCAGTTCGGCAGCACCGCCCATACCGTCGCCTTCGACAACAGCAATCCCAATCACCCCGCCAACATCCCCATCACGAGCAGCGCTTCCGTCGCCCGGACGTTCCCGGTGGCCGGCCGGTATGAGTACCGGTGTACCATTCATTCGGGCATGCAGGGCACGGTGGTCGTCCAGTAGTCGATTCGCGGTCCCACGCGGGAGTCGTGATGCCAGCGCTCGGAACATGGCGTGCGCGGAGCGCCTTCCCGGCGCTTATGCTGTCCGCGGCCGCCGTGCTGCTGCCCTGTGCGCTCCGGGCGCAGTCGCAGGGCACCGCCGATCCCTGCCGGCCCGGTCCGGCGAGCAACGAAGCCAAGGTCTTCGCGATGAAGGCAGTGGGGCTCGCGTTCGCGCCGGCGGGTGGTGTCGGGCCGCTGGCGGCGGGCGCGGGACGGGTGACGCTCGAAGGCTCGCTCCTGCCGGATGTGAATGACGCCCGGGCCACGCCCACCATCTGCCGGCCGGGCAAGGGGCCGGAGAACGTGAATCCCCTGTTCGGCTTCGTGCGCCCGCGCGTGGCCGTGGGGATCGGTGCCGGGTTCTTCGTCGAGGCAAGCTGGATACCGCCGATCCGGATCAATGGCGTCCGGCCCAACCTGTTCGGCTTCGCCGTGGGCAACGCCCTGGACCTCGGCGCTACCGGCACGATGATGCTCCGGGCGCACGCCACCGTGGGCGAGATCCGCGGGCCATTCACCTGCCCCGACGCGGCCCTGCTCGATCCCCGGAGCGAATGTCTGGGCGGGAAGCGCTCCGAGGACCGGTACCAGCCGAATGCCTTCGGCGCGGACGTGACCTTCGCCTGGCATCTCGGCGGCGGGGCCGTCACCCCCTACTTCGGCGGCGGCTACAACCGGCTGGAGCCCCGCTTCCAGGTGAATTTCACCAACGCGGCGGGCTCCACCGACAACCGCCGCGTGGTGGTCGGGTTGAATCGGGGCGTGTTCTTCGGGGGCGTGACGTGGCGGGCGGTCGGCGGATTCAGCGTGTCGGGTGAAGCATATGGCGCCCCGGCGGATGCCGTGGCGGGGAGAGTCAGCGTGACGTACCGCCTATGACGCGAGGAAGCTCTCCAGCGCTTTCGCCTTGCCCACATGCCGCAGCCGATTGAGCGCCTTCTCCTTTATCTGGCGCACCCGTTCGCGGGTGATCCCCAGCAGGCTGCCGATCTCCTCCAGCGTCATCGGCTCGGGGCCGTCGAGGCCGAAGTAGAGCCGCAGGATCTTCGACTCGCGCTCCTTCAGCGTGCCGAGCAGCTGCTCGATGGATTCGCTGAGGGCGTGCTCGAAGGTGTCGGCGTCGGGGCCGCGGTTCTGCGTATCGGGCAGGTAGTCCAGCAGGCGGTTGTCCTCGCCCGGGGTGAGCGGCGCGTCCAGCGAGAGGTGGCTCTGCGAGATGGAGAGGGTCTTCTGCACCTCCTCCATGCTGATGTCCATCCCTTCGGCGATCTCCGACGGCGTGGGCTCGCGGCCCAGTTCCTGGAGCAGCATCGACGACCGCTTGCCGATCCGGTGCAGCGTGCCGGCCCGGTTGAGCGGCACGCGGACGATGCGGCTCTGCTCGGCCAGCGCCTGGAGGATGGCCTGGCGGATCCACCAGACCGCGTAGGAGATGAACTTGATGCCTTTGGTCTCATCGAACTTCGTCGCGGCCCGCATCAGGCCGAGGTTGCCCTCGTTGATGAGGTCGGCGAGCGAGACGCCCTGGTTCTGATACTTCTTGGCGACGGAGACGACGAACCGCAGGTTGCTGCGGACGAGCTTGTCGAACGCTTCCTGATCGCCCTCGCGGATGCGGCGCGCGAGGTTCACCTCTTCAGCCTGGGTGATCAGCGGGTAGCGGCTGATGTCGCGGAGGTACTGGTCCAGCGACCCTTCGTCGAACGCGGGTGCGCGCTTGGTCGACCCTACCTGCATCGGGCGCATGCCAAACGTCCTCTCAGCGGTTGCAATCGGGACCGGCGGCTACCGCCTGCGCTGCCGTCCCTCCAACGCGATTGTCCGTCGAAGAGAAAGACCTCGCCGCGAGCGACGGCGGGCTGCAAGGAACCTACCCGCCGTCGTGGGTGGTGGGTAGGGGGCAGGTGACCAGCGGCCGCCGATCCCCCGCCGCCCCCCGCCGCTCACGGCTCGCCGTAGTTGTCGATCTGCGCGCGCTGCAGCGTGCCGGAGTAATCGATGTATCCCACCTTCGTCTCCGAGTAGAACTCGTAGACCTCCCATCCCCCTTCCCGATGCCCGTTGCCGGTCTGTTTCACCCCGCCGAACGGCAGATGGGCCTCGGCGCCGATGGTCGGCGCGTTGACGTAGGTGATCCCGTTCTCCAGTTCCTCCATGGCGCGCATCGCGAGGTTCACGTTACGGGTATAGAGCGAGCTGGACAGGCCGTACTTCACGCCGTTGTTGATCCGCACGGCCTCGTCGAACGAGTTGACCCGGATCACGCTCAGCACCGGCCCGAAGATCTCCTCCTGCGCGATGCGGTGCCGCGGGGAGACGCCGGCGAAGATCGTAGGCCGGTAGAACCAGCCGCGCGCGAGCCGGCTGTCGCGGGGGCGGCTGCCGCCCGCCACCAGCTCGGCGCCCTGCTCGAGCCCGATGGCCACGTACTGCTCCACCTTGGTCCGCGCGCGCTCGTGGATCAGCGGGCCCACCTGGGTCCGCGGATCGAGGCCATCGCCCAGGCGCAGCGCGTTCGCGGCGTCGGCCAGGCGCGCGAGGAACCGGTCGTGGATCCCGCGATGGAGGAGCAGGCGGCTGGTGGCGGTGCAGCGCTGGCCGGTGGTGCCGAAGGCACCCCAGAGCACGCCGTCGAGCGCGAGGTCGAGATCGGCGTCGTCCATGACGATCATGGCGTTCTTGCCGCCCATCTCGAGCGAAAGGCGCTTGTGCATCCGGCCGCAGGTTTCGCCGATGATGCTGCCGGTCTGGGTCGAGCCAGTGAAGGAAATCACCGGCACGTCCGGGTGTTCCACCAGAGCCTTGCCGGCCTGGGCGCCGCGCCCGTGCACCAGCTGCACCACCTCGGGCGGCAGCCCCGCCTCGAGGAGGATCTCCACCAGCAGATGCGCGGTGTGGGGCACGTCCTCGGACGGCTTGAGGATCACCGCATTCCCGCAGAGCAGCGCGGGGAACATCTTCCACGTGGGGATCGCGAGCGGGAAGTTGAACGGGGTGATGAGGCCCACCACGCCGACGGGCCGGCGGAAGCTCATCGCCCATTTCTGGCGCAGCTCGCTGGGCACCGTATGACCGAACAGGCGGCGACCCTCGCCCGCGGCGTAATACGCGGTGTCGATCCCCTCCTGCACGTCGCCCAGGGTCTCCGTCACCACCTTGCCCATCTCGCGCGTCATCGCCTCGGCGATGTCCCGCTTGCGCGCCGCCAGCAGGTCGCCCACCCGACGCAGCACATCGCCGCGGGCCGGGGCGGGCACCCGGGACCAGAGCGTGAAGCCCCGGCGCGCCGACTGCACCGCACGCCGCACATCCTCGGGGCCCGAGTCGGGAAAGCGCCCGATCAGGTCATCCCGATTGGCGGGGTTGCGGTTCTCGAACGTGGCGCCGGACGCAGCGGGCACCCACTCGCCGGCGATGAAGTTGGCAAAGACGTTCCGGGACATGCGCACTCGCGGCAAAGGGAAAACCGATCAGGAACACACCCAGGACAACCCCTGCCTGGCGTAGCCGGTGCGCGGCAGCACTTCGCGGGCGACGAGGTAT
>JBMOPM010000025.1:0-18135 GCA_049323575.1 Gemmatimonadota bacterium
CTCCTCGCCGAGGTGGGGAAGGCGGGTGCTGCGGTGATCCTCATGCACTCGCGCGGGGCACTTGCAGAGATGGCGACCTACCAGCACGCGGAATACCCTGATGGCGCGGTGAGCGGCGTGGTGAGCGAACTCCGCGACGCGCTGGCGCATGCGGGGGATGCTGGTGTCGCGCCGGACCGCATCATTCTCGATCCCGGCCTGGGGTTCTCGAAGACGCCCGAGCAGAACCTCCAGGTCCTCGACGAACTCGATGCCCTTGCGGCGCTCGGCCGGCCCGTGCTGGTTGGCCCGTCCCGCAAACGCTTTCTCGGCATCGTTACCGGCCGCGACGTGGGCGACCGGGACCGCGCCACCGCGGCGGCCTGCGTGCTCGCCTTCGAACGCGGCGCGCGGCTGTTCCGGGTGCACGAGCCCGCCGCCGTGCACGACGCGCTGGCCGTGGCGCGGGCCCTGGAACGGCGGCGCTGATGCGCGAAGCGCTCGACCTCTTCGCGCCCACGTGGCGCGACGCGGTGCAGATCGTCCTGGTCGCCTGGGTGCTGTATCGCCTGCTCCGGCTGCTGGCCGGGACCAAAGCGCTCCAGATCGTGCTCGGCGTGCTGGTGCTGGCGGCCGTGTACGTGGCGGCCGTGGCGCTCAAGTTCGGCATGATCGCCTACTGGCTCGGCATCCTGTTCACCTACGGCGCCATCGTCGCGCTCGTGCTGTTCCAGCCCGAACTCAGGACGGCGCTGGCCCGGCTGGGCCAGACCCGCCTGTTCGGGCGGCTGGTGCCGGGGGACGACACGGTCGCCTCGCAGGTGGCCGAGGCGGTCGATCGGCTGAGCCGCCAGGGCGCGGGTGCGATCATCGTGATCGAGCAGGAGGTGGGGCTCGACGAATACATCGCCACCGGCTCCGCCATGCGGGCCACGGTGTCCGCCGATCTCGTCGTGACGATCTTCAGCCCCTATTCGCCGCTGCACGACGGGGCCGTCATCATCCGCGGTGACCGGATCATCGGCGCGGGCTGCATCCTGCCGCTCACGCAGGCGCCGCTGGCGGACCGCTCCCTGGGCACGCGCCACCGCGCCGCGCTGGGCCTGTCCGATGAAACCGACGCCACCATCATCGTCGTCTCCGAGGAGACCGCCGCGATCTCCATCGCGCGGCGGAGCCGGCTGATTCGCGGACTCACGCCGGAACAGGTGCGCCTCTGGCTGGCCGAAGGCCACCTGCCCGAGCCCGCGCCGGAGCAGGCGCCGGCGGCCGTTGACTGAGCCCGGGGCAGTGGCAGCCGCGCCAGCACCGCCGTATCGCCTGGCCGCACTCACGGCCGGCCTCGTCCTCCTGGGCTACGTCGTCACGCTCGCGCCCACTGTCACCTTCTGGGACGCGGGCGAACTCATCGCAGCAGCCAGCGTCCTCGGCATCCCGCATCCCCCGGGCACGCCGTTGTTCGTCCTGCTCGGGCACGTCTGGGGGCATCTGGTTCCCGCCGGCGAGTTCGCCGCCCGGCTGAACCTGATGAGCGCCGTCTTCAGCGCGGCGGGCGCCGGCTTCGTGTTTCTCATCGTCCACGAAGTGCTCGGCGTGTCCGGGATGACGCGCACGCTCGGGGCACTGGGCGCCGCACTGATCGCCGCTTTCACGTTCACCAACTGGCAGAACTCCAACGAGACCGAGGTGTACGCACCGGCCACGTTCGCCATCTGGGTGGCGGTGTGGCTCGCATTGCGGTGGCGGACGCTCGGCGGGAGCCCGCGCGGCGATCGCGCCCTGCTGCTCATCGTGTACCTCTGGGCGCTGTCGATCGGGAGCCATCTCCTGGCCCTCCTCGCAGGGCCGGCCGTCATCGCGTTGCTGGGCTCCGAGGCGCGAGGACGCGGTCGCGACCAGTGGGCTCGCGTCGCGGTGGTGGCGGGTGCGTGGGCGCTGGTCCTGGGGATCGGACTGGGGAACCCCTGGCTCCTGATGGGGGGCGCGCTCGTTTTCGCCGGGGCGCTGGTCTTCGCAGCGATGAGCGGGGCGGCCGGCTTCGCGGCCCTCGCGATGCTGCTCGCTCTGGTCGGCGTGAGCACCTGTGCCTTCCTGTTGATCCGGGCCGGCCAGCAGCCGTTGATCAACGAGGCCGATCCGTCCACGTGGGACGCACTGGTCGCGGTCATCCGCCGCGCGCAGTATGGCGTCCGCACGCCGTTCGACGATCCCACCGTCCTCCACGGACCGGGCAATCCGGGGCGGTCGCTCAGGATTTTCTCGCTGCAGCTGCAGAACTACGTCCAGTACTTCGACTGGCAATGGGCCAACGGGGTCGCAGGGGGCATCCCGCTCGGGCAGGGCATGTTCCCATGGCGCACGGTGGCCACGCTGCTGTTCGCGAGCCTCGGGCTCAAGGGCTGCTTCGCGCTGCGCCGCCAGGATCGTGGCGCGTGGTGGCTCACGCTGGTGCTCTTCCTCGTCACGGGCCTGGGGCTCGTGCTCTACATGAACTTCAAGCCCGGCTTCAGCCTGGGATATGATCTCTTCCCCGACCGGGCCAGCCACGAGGTGCGCGAGCGCGACTATTTCTTCGTCGTGAGCTTCATGGTGTGGGGGCTCTGGGCTGGCATCGGCCTCGTCGAGCGAGCCCGCAGTGCTGCCGAGGGGAACCGGCCCAGCCGCCTCGCCTTCGTCCGGGTGGCCGCGACGGCTGCGGCGTTGATCCCGTTCCTGCTGAACTTCACGGCCGCCTCGCGCCGTCACGGTCCCGACGCGAGGCTCGCTGCCGACTTCGCGTACGATCTGTTGAACTCCGTGCCGCCGTATGCCGTGCTGTTCACCTACGGCGACAACGACACGTTCCCGCTCTGGTGGGCCCAGGAAGTCGAGGGCATCCGTCAGGACGTGACGCTGGTGTGTCTGGCACTCGCGGACACGGAGTGGTACCCGCGCCAACTGCGCGATCGGCCCGTGCGGCCCTTCGACCGGGCCCGGGCCCCTCGTGTGTGGCAGGAGGCAGAACCCGGGCCTGACGGCGAACCGCCCCGGCCCACCTGGCCGCTGCACAACATGACCGACGAGGAGATCGCACGCGCCCGGCCGATCCGCCTGGACGAGCCGCTCACCGTGCCGTTCGGCGCGTTCGAGCAGGTCTATCCGCGGGGAACCGTCTTTTCCACCCGGGACTTCGTGGCGGTGCGCATCATCCAGCAGAACCTCGGTCGCCGACCGATCGCGTGGTCGATCACGGCCGGCCGGACCTGGAACGGCCTGGGTGCGCGCGTGGTGCAGCGGGGGCTCGTCTTCACGCTCGAGCCCTCGTCGCCGGACACCGCCGATCCTGCGCTCCACAGCCTGCCGGCGGCGGGCGTGCCGCTCGACGTGCCCCTGACGGACCGCCTGGCCTGGGAGACCTATCGCTACGCGGGGCTCCTGGCCGGCCACGGTCCGCTCGAGCCGACCGCCGCTGGCGTGGCCGAGGTCATGGCCTTGCCATTCCGTCGACTGGCGCTGGCGTATCAGGCGCGGGGCGACTCGGCGCGGGCGATGCGCAACCTGCGCCAGGCCGAGCGTCTGTCGGCAGGCCGGTAAGCGCGCACCATCGCTCCTACCGCAGCCGCCGTTGCGATTGAACCGGTCGTTCCGTCGTCAACCGTGGGTCGCCGTTGTTGCTATCCGTAAGTCCAAGTAAATTTTAAGGCTATGGATTTCCCGGACCTCCCGCAGCGGGTGCAATGGCTGCGGGACGAGATCGCCCGTCATCAGGCCAAAGGCGGCTGGACGCATCCGGTCAAGATCGTCGCGGTCACCAAGACCCACGGGCCCGACGCCGTTCGGGCTGCCGCCGCTGCCGGTCTCGACGCGGTCGGGGAAAACCGGGTGCAGGAAGGGCTCGCCAAGCAGGAGCGGCTCGCCGACCTGGTGATCGAGTGGCACCTGATCGGATCGCTCCAACGCAACAAGGCGCGCCACGCGGCCGGGCGCTTCGCGCTGATTCATTCGGTGGATCGCCTGGAGCTGGCGTACGAGCTCAACCGCCGGGTGCCCGAGGGCATGAAGCAGCCCGTGCTGGTGCAGGTCAACTGCTCGGGAGAGTCCCAGAAGGGTGGGGTGGAGCCGCCTGGCCTCCTCACCTTGCTGGGCGAGGTGGCGGGGCTCGACCGCCTGGAGCTGCGCGGCCTGATGACCATGGCGGAACTGACCGACGACCCGGACAGGCAGCGCGCCGCGTTCCGGCGCCTCCGGGTGCTGCGGGACGAGGCGGTACGGCTGGGGCACGAGCTGCCGGAGCTGTCGATGGGAATGTCCGGCGACTTCCGGGTGGCCGTGCAGGAGGGTGCCACCATCGTGCGGATCGGAACCTTGCTGTTCGGGGAGCGACAGGCATGAGCAACGAACCGTTCCGCATCACGCCGCACGATGTGCGCGGGCAGGAGTTCCAGCGTGGCTTCCGCGGTTACGAGCCGGCGCAGGTGGACGCGTTCAAGGCCCGTCTGGCCGACGAGCTGGAGCAGGTGTTTCGCGAACGCGCGTTGATGGAGGATCGCTTTCGCAACCTCCAGGAGCAGCTCAAGGTCTACCGGGAGCGGGAGCGCGCGCTGAACGAGGCGCTGGTGGCGGCGCAGCAGCTGCGGGTCGACACCCGTGAGCAGGCCGAGCGGGAGGCGGCGGCCACCCGCCGCGAGGCGGAGCGCGAGGCCGAGACCCTGCTCCGCGAGGCGCGGCAGGAGGCCCACCTGATGGTGGAGCAGGCCGTGATGCGGGAGCGGGGGATCCGCGAGCGGATCGAGCAGGCGCACGGGCAGTACGGCGCCTACGTCTCGAGCTTGCGCACCCTGCTGGAGCGCCATCTGGGCGAGGTGGCGGGATTGCAGGCGCTGGCGGACGGCCAGCTCGACGACCCCTTGCTCCGTTGACCGGCATGACGACTGTCGCGAACACGCTGTACGATCGGGTGCACGAGGCCGCGGCATTCATCCGCGGCCGAACTGCTCTGCGCCCCCGCGTGGCCCTCATCCTCGGCACGGGGCTCGGCGGCCTGGCGACGGAGATCGCGGTCGACACCGCGATCCCCTATCCCGAGCTGCCCGGATTCCCGGTGTCGACGGTGGAAAGCCACGCCGGTCGGCTGCTGCTGGGGCATCTGGGAGGCGTACCGGTAGTCGCGATGCAGGGCCGTTTCCATCGCTACGAGGGCTATGACCTGCAGCGGGTGACGTTCCCGGTGCGGGTAATGCGAGCGCTGGGCGCGGGCACGCTCGTCGTCTCCAACGCGAGCGGCGGCATGCATCCGCTGTGGGCGCCGGGCGATCTGGTGCTGCTGAGCGATCACATCAACCTGCTCGGCGACAACCCCCTGATCGGCCCCAACGACGAGCGACTCGGCCCCCGGTTCCCGGACATGTCCGACCCGTACGACGCGAGCCTGCGCGCCCTCGCCCGCGCCACGGCGCTGGAGCTGGGCATCCCGCTGCGCGAGGGCGTGTACGTGGCAGTGCCCGGGCCGAACCTGGAGACCCGGGCCGAGTACCGCATGCTCCGCACGCTTGGCGCCGACGTGGTCGGCATGAGCACGGTCCCGGAGGTGATCGTTGCCGTGCACGGCGGCATGCGTGTGCTCGGCTTCTCGATCATCACCGACCAGTGTCTGCCGGATGCGCTGGAGCCGGCCGACATCCACAAGATCATCGCGGTGGCGAGCCAGGCCGAGCCGACGCTGACGCGCCTCATCGCCACGCTGGTGCCCCGGATCGCTGCATGACCTATCGTCCCTGGCCCGATCTCGACCTGAACCGGATGGAGGAGGAGCTCCTCCGCCAGTGGAAGAGCGAGCGCCTGTTCGAGCGGACCCTCGAGGTCACTCGCAACGGCCCGCCGTTCGTGTTCTTCGAGGGTCCGCCCACCGCGAACGGCCGGCCGGGCATCCATCACGTGTTCTCGCGCACGATCAAGGACCTCTTCTGCCGGTATCACGCCATGCAGGGGAAGCAGGTCACGCGGATCGCGGGATGGGATACGCACGGCCTGCCGGTCGAGATCGAGGTGGAGAAGGAGCTCAACCTCGGCGGCAAGAAGGACATCGAGCGCTTCGGGGTGGGCGAGTTCAATCGGCGCGCCCGGGCGAGCGTGTTCCGCTATCAGTCGGACTGGGAGGAATTGTCCGACCGCATCGGCTACTGGCTGGACTATGAGCACCCGTACATCACCTGCTCCAAGGACTACGTGGAGACGGTGTGGTGGCTGCTCCGGCGGCTCTACGACAAGGGGCTGCTGTACCGGGGCCACCGGGTGCTGCCCTATTGCCCGCGCTGCGGCACGGTGCTGTCGAGCCACGAACTGGCGCTGGGCTACGAGGAGGTACGGGACCGGTCGATCTACGTGACCTTCCCGCTCGATGACGGGTCGGACCGCGAGCTCGTGGTGTGGACCACGACGCCGTGGACGTTGCCCAGCAACGTGGCAGTCGCGGTGCATCCGGAGCTCGAGTACGGTGTCTTCCGCAGCGCCAGATTCCCGGGCCGCTCTTTCGTGGTGGCCGTGGCGCGCGGCGCGAAGGTCAGGGAGCTGCTCGGGGACGACGCCGAGCTGGTGGAGGCGCTGCCGGGCTCGGCGCTGGTGGGGCTGCGCTATCGCCGGCCGCTCGACGTGGTGCCGCTGCCGGCCGACAAGGCGCACTCGATCGTAGTCCCGGGGGCGTTCGTCACGGCCGAGGACGGCTCGGGGCTCGTGCACATGGCGCCGGCGTTCGGCGCGGACGACTATGCCGTCGGCCAGCAGTTCGGCCTGGCGCTGGTACGCCCGGTGGCCGCCGACGGCACCTTTGCCGGTACGACGTGGCCCGAGCTCGAAGGGCTGCTCGTCACGGCGGACGATACCAACGAGCTGATCATCCGCCGGCTCAAGGCGGACGGCCGCTGGCTCCGCACCGAGCAGTACGTGCACAGCTACCCGCACTGCTGGCGCTGCCGCAGCAAGCTGATCTACTACGCCCGCGACTCGTGGTTCGTGCGGACCTCGGCGATCAAGGAGCGGATGCTGGAGATCAACCGCGGCGTGCACTGGCACCCGCCGGAGGTGGGCAGCGGTCGCTTCGGCGAGTGGCTGGAGAACAACGTCGACTGGGCGCTGTCGCGGGATCGCTACTGGGGCACGCCGCTGCCGGTGTGGGTGTCCGACACCGACCCGCACCACGTCGAGGTGATCGGGAGCTACGAGGAGCTGGCCGAGAAGGCGGGCATCACCATTGGCGACGACTTCGATCCCCACAAGCCGGGAATCGACGCCATTACCTGGCCGGCCCCGGACGGCGGCACCATGCGGCGCGTCCCTGAGGTGATCGACACGTGGTTCGACTCGGGATCGATGCCGTACGCGCAGTGGCACTACCCGTTCGAGCATCAGGCGGAGTTCGAGCGGCACTTCCCCGCGGACTTCATCTGCGAGGGGATCGACCAGACCCGCGGGTGGTTCTACTCGCTGATGGCGATCGCCGCGGCGGCCTTCGACCGCCCGGCGTACCGCAACGTGGTGGTCAACGAGCTGGTCCTCGACGCGGAGGGCCAGAAGATGTCCAAGAGCCGCGGGAACGTGGTGAACCCGTGGCACATGATCGAGCAGTTCGGTGCCGATCAGGTCCGCCTGTATCTGCTCGTGTCGAGCCAGGTCTGGCTGCCCAAGCGGTTCGACCCGCGGGTGATTCCGGACGTCGCCGGCGGCTTCCTCAACACGCTCAGGAACACGTACAGCTTCTTCGCGCTGTACGCCGGGCCCTGGACGCCGGCGGACGCCCCGCCGGTCGAGGCCCGCGCGCTGGCCGACCGCTGGATTCTGAGCCGCCTCGCGGCGACCGTGGACGCCGTCCACGAGGCGTGGAGCGCGTACGACGCCACCCAGGGCGTGCGGGCCATCACCGAGTTCGTGGTGGACGATCTCTCGAACTGGTATGTGCGCACCAACCGCGGCCGGTTCTGGGCGCCCGACAGCGAGGCGGATCCGGCCGCGGTAGCCACGCTCTACGAGTGCCTGCTCGCGGTGAGCCGCCTGCTCGCGCCGGCCGCGCCGTTCGTGAGCGATTGGGTGCACCGGTCGCTGGCGGGTGAGTCGGTCCATCTCGCGCGCTTCCCGCTGCCGGGCGGCGCGCGCGACGCGGCGCTGGAACACGCGATGGACGCCGTCCGGCGGCTGGCCTCGCTGGCCCGTGCCGCCCGCGAGGCGGGCAATCTGCGGGTGCGCCAGCCGCTCCGTGCGATGAAGATGGCGGTGCCGGCGGCCGTGCGCGGCCAGACGTTCGATGCCGCGGTGGACCTGCTCGGCCGGGAGGTCAACGTACGCGAGATCGAGGTGGTCTCGTCGGACACCGCGCTGGTGGCCCTCCGGGCCAGGCCCAATTTCCGCAGCCTGGGCAAGCGGTACGGGAAGGACACGCCGGTGGTTGCCGCCGCCGCCGAACGGCTGACCCCCGACCAGTTGCGCGCTCTCGAGGCCGGCGAATCCGTGGACCTCGCGGTCGACGGGCGCGTGGTCTCGTATCAGCCGGAGGACGTGATCGTCGAGCGGCACGTCGCCATCGACTGGCTGGTGCAGTCGAGCGGCCCCTTCGTGGTGGCTCTCGACCCCAGGCTCGACGATGACCTCCGGCGCGAGGGGCTCGCGCGGGAACTCGTGCACCGGGTGCAGCGGCTGCGCAAGGAAGCAGGGTATGAATACACGACGCGCATTGCACTCGCGGTGGACGGCGCGCCGGAACTGCTCGCGGCGGTGGAGGCGCACCGCGGCTTCATCGGCGGCGAAACGCTCGCGCGTCGCCTCGTGGTCGGCGGCCGCATCCCGGGGGCCGACCTGGAACAGGAGATGACGATCGAGGGGCTGGCAGCAGTGGTGGGGGTGGCTCGAGTCGACGACGGCCGGTGAGTCCGGCCCTAACGCGGAAGATCCATGAACAAGAAGCAGCTTGCCCATCTTGAGAAGCGCTTGCTCGAGGAGAGGGCGCGGGTCATGAAGGAGCTGGGCTACTACGACGAGTCGTTCAACGCCACGCTGCAGTCGGCCGATGGCGACCTGTCGTCCTACTCCTTCCACATGGCCGACCAGGGCACCGACGCCATGGAGCGGGAGAAGCAGTTCCTCTTTGCCTCCAAGGAGGGCCGCTATCTCTGGCACGTGAATCAGGCGCTGCGCCGCCTGTACGCCAACCCGGAGCGATTCGGCCACTGCGATCAGTGCGGCGTCGAGATCGGCTTCGAGCGGCTTGATGCCCTGCCGCACGCGCGGCTGTGCATCAACTGCAAGGAGAAGGAAGAGGATGCCAAGCGGCGGTAGCCGGCGCCTGTTTGCCGGCACCGCATTCGCCGTCATCGCCCTCGATCTCGTTACCAAGTTCCTGGCCGAGAACACGCTGAGCCGGGTGGCCGCCATCCCCGTGATCGGCGAGTGGGTGCAGCTCCGCCTCGTCTACAATCCGGGGGCGGCCTTCGGCCTGCACCTCGGCCCGTATTCGCGGTGGATCTTTCTCGCCGTCGCCGCGATCGCCGTGGTGGTCCTCACGCGCATGGCCCGCGCCGCCGCGCCCGGCGAGGTGCTGCGCCAGCTCTCGCTGGGCCTGGTCGCGGGCGGCGCATTCGGCAACCTCGTCGACCGCATCCGGAGCGGAAGGGGCGTGGTCGACTTCATCGACGTGGGGGTCGGATCGCTCCGCTGGCCGACGTTCAACGTCGCCGACATCGGCGTGAGCTGCGGCGCCGTGCTGCTCGCGATCTCGCTGTGGCGCGAAGACGCGCGGCAGCAGGCCCAGGCGGAGGCCGCGAGCCGGTAATCGCCACGTCGTGCCGCCGCCGCGCGCGCCGCGCGCCCTGGCGCTGCGACACCGTGCCGGACTCGCGGCCGCTGACACGGCACTCCGTCCGGCGGTCAGCGGACCGTGACCAGTGACGACCGATCCCGCAGCCGCGATGCCTCTGCTCACTGCCCTTCACGACGCCGGCCGACTCGACCGGTTCGTCGCCGACCAGCTCGATCTGTCCCGCACCCAGGCGGCGCGGCTGGTTGCGGCTGGCGCCGTCACGGTGAATGGGCGACCGGCCCGCGCCTCCTACCTGGTGCAGCGGGGGGACGCCGTCGAAGTCACCTTTCCCGAGTCCGAGCCGCCCCGGCAGCTCGTGCCGGCGGCCATTCCGCTCAACGTAGTGTACGAGGACGAGGCGATCGCGGTCATCGACAAGCCGGCGGGCCTCGTCGTCCACCCCGCGCCGGGCCACTGGGAGGACACGCTGGTCAACGCGCTCGTGGCGCGGGGCACGACCCTGTCCGGCGGTGCGGAGGGGCGCCCCGGCATTGTACACCGGCTGGATCGCGACACATCGGGGCTCATGGTGGTGGCCAAGACCGATCACGCCCACCGCCGCCTGGGATCGGCCCTGGCCGCGCGGAAGATCCACCGGGCCTACGCGGCGCTCGCCTGGGGGCACGTGGAACGCGAGCGCTTCACCATCGAGGCGCCCATCGCCCGCCATCCCGGCGACCGCAAGCGCATGGCGGTGCTCGGCACCGGCCGCCCTGCCCGGACCGATGCCCGTGTGGTGGCGCGGTTCGCCGTGTGCGACCTCCTCCGTCTCGAGCTGCACACCGGCCGGACCCACCAGATCCGGGTGCACCTGGCCCATATCGGGCATCCCGTCGTGGGCGATCCCGTCTACGGACACGGGGGAAGCCGGGGCTACACCGGCCCGTCGCGGGCGGCGGCCATCGCCCTCGAGCGGGCGGTGCCCCGCCAGGCGCTTCATGCCGCGGAGCTTGCATTTCGCCATCCAACGAGCGGGGTGCCATTGGTCTTCCAATCCGCCTGGCCTCCCGATCTGGCCGACGTCCCGGATCTGATCGATCCCGGGTCGAGTCGTGTTGCTGGGCAGGAATGGCTCGGGTATCTTGGGTTTTTCGGCACCCATGCCTGACAACGCGCGCGAACCGCTGGTGCTGTGCACGGTGGGTCGACTCGACTTCGCCGTTCCGGCGCGGCTGGTACTGGAAGTGCAGGATTCGCCAAGGCTGACGCGGATTCCCGGGGTGGACCCGGCCGTGCTCGGGCTGGCGCAGGTACGTGGGGCCCTGGCGGTCGTGGTGGACGTGGGCCGCCTGCTCGGACTCGAGGCCCGCTCCGGGGCCAAGCGGACCGAACTGGTGGTCCTCGGTCTGCCGGCCGGCCGGGTGGCCCTGGCGGTGGACCAGGCCAGCGACGTGCTGGTGCTGGCCGCGGATCAGTTCTCGGACCCCGCGCCCGGACGGATGAGGCCGGCGATCGTGGGAGAAGGCTCGTGCGAGGGACGGACGTTCATGGTGCTGGACGTGCCGGCACTGCTATCACCGCTGCTCGCCGCGGAGACCGGCGGGCGGCAGGCTTCTGCTTGGGGGGAGACCTGAGTGGGCCATACCGTGCTCGTGTGTGACGACGCGATCTTCATGCGGACGATGATCAGCGACATTCTGACCGGAGCCGGCTTCGAGGTGATCGGCGAGGCGGAGACGGGCCTGCAGGCGGTGGAGAAGTACCGCGAGCTCAGGCCCGACCTGGTCACGATGGACATCGTGATGCCGGACATGGGCGGCATCGACGCCGTGCGCGAGATCTGCAAGTTCGATCCGGACGCGAAGATCCTCATGTGCAGCGCCATGGGCCAGCAGGCGCTGGTGGTGGAAGCCATCCAGGCCGGCGCCAAGGACTTCGTGGTCAAGCCGTTCCAGCCTTCCCGCGTGCTCGAGGCTGTACAGCGCGTCCTTGGCTGACGCCATGGACGTTGCGAATTACGTCGCTCTCTTCCTTTCCGAAAGCCGCGATCACCTCCGGGAGTGCGGCCGGCTGCTCCTCGCCTGGGAGCGGGAGCCGACCGTGCTCGAGCCCGTGGACGGTCTGTTCCGTGCCCTCCACACGCTCAAGGGCATGGCGGCGACGATGGGCTACGATTCGCTGACGGCGGTGGCCCACGCGGCGGAGAACCTGCTCGATGCAGTGCGGAGTGGGGCCGTGGCGCCGTCGGACGAGCTGGTCACGCTCGTGACGCGTGCGGTCGCCGCGCTGGAGGACGGCCTCGGGGCCCTGGCCGACGGGCGGGAGTGGGAGGCGGGGGACGAGATCGTGGCGGAGCTGAGCCGGGCGTCGCTCGCCGCCACCGCCGAGCGCCGCATCGCGGACCTGGCGTCGTCGCCACCCTCCGGCTTCACCGGCGAGTTCCCGGTGCCGGGCATGACCGGGGAGTTCGCCATCCCGGCTGCTCCGCGCCGCACCGGCCGGCTGGTCCGGGTCATGATCGACCCGGCGAGCCCGATGCGCGGGGCGCGCGCCACGCTCGTGCTCCGCAAGGCGCAGGCGCTGGGCACGGTCTCGGCCGTGTTCCCTGCCGCCGCGGCGCTCGTGCGGGACAGCTTCGACGGCCGATTCGCCTTCCGCCTGCAGACCGAGCTGGCCGAGGACGAGGTCATCCGGGTGCTGCGCAGCGCGGGTGACGTGCTCGCGGTCGAGTTCGGCGAGGTGGCGAACACCGGTCAGCGCGCGGGCGACCGCTCCCGCTGGATCCGCGTGGACTTGGCCCGACTCGACGCGGTGCTCGCGGCCACGGCCGAGCTGGTGGTGGAGCGTAACCGGCTCGCTGCCGTGGCGGACGCCCGCGGTGACGCGCAGCTCGGCGAGCTGGCCGATCGCATCGGGCGGCTGGTGAGCCGCCTGCAGGGCGACGTGATGGCGGCGCGGCTCACCCCGGTGCGCGCGGTGTTCGAACGCTTTCCGCGTGCGGTGCGCGATCTGGCGCGGCAGCTCGGCAAGGACGTCGTGCTGGAACTGGAGGGCGAGGACATCGAGCTCGACCGCTCCATCGTGGACGACATCGCCGACCCGCTGCTGCACCTGCTGCGCAACGCCGTGGATCACGGCATCGAGCCGGCCGAAGTGCGCCGGGCGGCGGGCAAGCCGCCCCAGGGCCGTATCGTCGTGTCGGCCAGCCGCGACCGCAACACCGTTGCGATCGCCGTGAGCGACGACGGGGCCGGCATCAACCGCGCGCGGGTGCTCGAGCGGGCCAAGGCCCGCGGCCTCGTTCCCGCCGACACTGCGGTGCTCGGCGACGATCAGTTGCTCGAGGTGCTGGCGCGGCCGGGGTTCACCACGGCCGGCCACGTGAGCGAGGTTTCCGGCCGCGGCGTCGGCATCGACGTGGTGCTGACCCGGGCCCGCTCGCTGGGCGCGTCGGTCCAGCTCAAGTCCGAGGAGGGGCAGGGAACCACGTTTACCTTGCGGGTTCCCCTCACCCTGGCGATCCTCCGGGCATTTCTGGTCAGCGCCGCCGGCGAGACGTTCGCCGTGCCGCTTACCTTCGTGCGCGAAGTAGTCGATCAGATGCGCCTCCGGCTCGACGACGACGGCCACACACTCACCGTCCGTGATGAGCCATTGCCCGCAGTGCACCTGACGCCGCTGGTGGCGGATGGGCGGCCCGCCCATGTGCGCGGCCGGACGCCGGAGCCCGGCGGCGCGGTGGTGCTCGAGGCCGGCGAGGCGCGCACCGCGCTGCTGGTGGATCAGTTGCTGGGTCAGGAGGAGCTGGTGGTGGAACCGTTCGTGGCGCCGCGGGGGATGCCACGATTCATTGGCGGCGCTACGGTGCTGGCGGACGGACAGCCGGCGCTCATCCTGGATGCGACCGCGCTGTTGCAGGGGAGCAGACCATGAACGACTCCCGGGACCTGAAGTTGCTCGAGCTGGACGCGCTCCGCGAGGTGGCGAACATCGGCGCGGGCCACGCCGCGACGGCCCTGTCCCAGATGACCAACCGCACCATCATGATCAGCGTGCCGGAAGTGCGCATGGCCCTGCTCGAGGAGGTCCCCGAGCTCCTCGGGCGGCCCGACACCGAGGTGGCCGCCGTCCTCATGCACATGATGGGTGATCTCACCGGGCGCACCATGGTGCTGATGCCCCTCGACTCGGCGCGGACGCTGTGTGATATACTGCTCCGGCGCTCGCCCGCGACGACGACCACGTTCGGCCCGATGGAGGAATCCGGCCTCAAGGAAGCCGGTAACATCCTGAGCAGCGCGTACCTCAATGCCCTCAGCGACTTCATGGGCATGATGCTGGTGCCCTCGATCCCGAGCTTGGTCATCGATCAGTGCGGCGCGATCCTGACGACCACGTACCTCAACTTCGGCCACGACCGCGATCTCGCCTTCTGCGTCGAGACGGCGTTCCGGGTCGAGAAGTCGGTGGAGGAACTCCGGGGGCACTTCCTGCTGCTCCCCGATGTCGCGTCGCTGCGCGTCATCTTCGACGCCATCCGCGTCGCCTGACCCTCATGAACACCGGGCTGTCGGGCTCCGTGCTCGACGTCCTCCGGTCCTATCTCCGGCGGATCGACCCGTCCGACGCCGGGGCCCACAACAACCTCGGCGTCTTCTACTACCGCAAAGGACTGATCGACGAGGCGCTCCAGGCCTTCGCCCAGGCGCTGGAGCTGGATCCGCGCATGCAGGTGGCGCGGGACAATCTCCGGCTGGCGGCGCGGGAAACCGGCCGGCTCGACCGCAAGCTGGCCCAGCTCCGCGAACGCCTGCGCGAGCAGCCGGGGGACCGCGACGCGCGCTGGAACCTCGGCAAGACCCTCGCCCAGCTCGGCGAATATGACGAGGCGGCGGCGGCGTTCAGCGAGCTGCTGGTCCAGTCGCCCAACGACGTCGGCGCGTTGATCCAGCTCGGGCTGGTCGAGCGGGCACGCCATCGCACCGAGGCCGCGGCCGACGCCTTCCGTCGCGCCGCCGAGCTCGCGCCGGAGAGTTCCGTCGCCCACTTCTATCACGGCGAGGCGCTCTACAACCTCGGCATGAGCGAGCCGGCGCTCGTTGCCCTCCGGCGGGCCGTGGCCTGCGCGCCCGACAACGCGGACGCGCACTATCTGCTGGGCTTCGTCCACGGCGACCTGCAGCAGCACGACGCAGCCCGCGCGTCCACCCGCAAGGCCATCGCGCTCAATCCGGCGCTCGCGCGCGCGCAGGCCAACCTCTCGCTGCGGGCGGCCGCGTCGGTGCCGGGGGCCGTCGACGAGGGCGGCACCGGGCACCTGCATCTCGGGCGGGCCTATCGGGAGCGCGGCTATTTCGCCGAGGCGCTGCGCGAGTACGAGCTCGCCGCGGAGTCGGTGACGGAACGCGCGCAGGCCTGGCAGGGTATGGCCGAGGTGCTGCTGCTCCAGCGCCGCTTCGCCGAGGCGGCGGACTGCTACGACCGCGCGATCGCGGAGCGAGGCGGTACGGCGCAGCTCTGGAACGAGCGCGGCGTCTGTCTCCATCAGCAGGGACGGCGCGACGCGGCGCGCGCCGCGTACGAACGCGCCATCGAACTCGACGCAGGTTACGCCCTGGCCTGGAACAACCTCGGCGTGCTGCTGGCGGGCGGGGGCCAGATCGCCGCGGCCGAGCGGGCCTTCGTCCGGGCCGCCGAGGGGGGGGAGCCGCCGGCGACGGTGTGGCTCAACCTTGCCCTGCTGCGGGTGGAGCGGGGCCAGTATGCCGGCGCGCTCGAGGCCTATCGCGAGGTGCTCTCCCGTGCGCCCAACCAGTCGCTGGCCTGGAACGGCGTCGGCCTGGTGCTCATGGAGCTCCGTCGCTTCAGCGAGGCCCGGCAGGCGTTCGCGCGGGCCGTCGAGTCCGACCCGGGCAACGCCTCCGCGCACTACAACCTGAGCTTCACGCTGAGCCAGATGGGCGACCACGAGGGTGCCCTGCGCGCCACCACCCGCGCGCTCGAGCTGGAGCCGTTCTACGTGCCCCAGCGGTTCGCGCTGGCCGTCGAGCTGGCGCAGGACAACCCGGGGTTCGCTGTCGCCGGCGATCCCTTCGCCGACCAGCGCGGCGCGCTGCCCGGCGAATTCAACATCGATCCCGGTCTGCTCGACCGGATCTTCGTCGAGCTCATGAACGGCGCCGCCGGTTCCGATTCGTCGGCCGCCGGCGACCCGCTGGCGCTGGCGCGCGACTACTTCGAGAAGGGCCTGCTCGATCTGGCGGCCGCGGAGGCGGCCCGCGTGGCAGCGCGCGGCGCGGCAGGCACCGACGCGCAGATCCTGCTCGGCGACATCTTCATGCGGCGCGGGCTGCACGGGGAGGCGCTGGAGCGCTATCGCGCCGCGCGCGAGGCCGATCCCGGGAGCCGCGCCGCGCGGGCGCGCGAAGTGCGCGCACTGCTGGCCCTGGGCCGGGCGACCGAGGCCGCACCGCTCACCCGCGAGCTGGTCTACGAGGCCCCCGGCGACGTGGACAGCCTGCTCGCGGAGGGCGAGGCCCAGCTCGCCGCCGGCGACCCGGCCGCGGCGCTCGCGGCCGCGCGGGACGGCCTCATCATCGCGCCCGACCGGGCCGACCTCCGCGCCCTGGAGGGACGGGCGCTGCGCGCCATGGGCAGCGGGCCGGCTGCCGCCGCGGCCTTCGAAACGGCGCTCCGTATCGATCCCTCCCGCGTCGATCTGTGGCTCGAGCTGGGCGCGCTCGCCGAGGAGCGGGACGATCTGACCGCGGCCGCGCACGCGTACGAGCGCGCGCTGGCCGCAAAGCCGGACTACCGCGAGGCGGTGCTCGCGTTCGCCTCGCTGCGCCGACGCACCGGTGCGCCGCGTGAGGCGGTCAACCTGCTGGTAGACCTGCTGGTGGCCCGCCCCGACGACGTAGAGGCGCTCGCCGCACTGGCGCGCGCGCTGGTGGAAGACGGACGGGCCGGCGAGGCGCTCGAGGCCCTGCGCCGACTGCGCGCCTTCGACCCGAACCGTCCCGATGCCGCCTTCCTGAGCGGCGTGGCTCTGGCCCGGCTGGGGAACCTGACCCGCGCCGCCGAAGCGTGGGACGAAGCCTCGGCGCTGGACCCGTTCGGCGCGGTGGGCCGGGAAGCCCGGCGCCAGGCCGCGCGGGCGCGGACCCTGGTGTCCGGCGAAAACGGACAGCGTCCTGTCGCATCAGTCACTCGCCACCGGTAAGCTGCCCCCATGCCCATTGAAGGCCCGCTTCACGAACTCGGCATCCACGATGTCTTCCACCTGCTGGACCTGGGCCGGAAGACGGGGCGGTTGCGCATCACCTCCGAGGTGCGCCAGCGGGGCGGCACGATCTGCGTGGAAGGCGGCGCGGTGATCGGCGCGGCGGTGGACGACGCGCCCTTCGATCTCGCCGCCGTACTGCTGCGCGCGGGGCGCATCGGTCCCGAGGAACACAAGGTTGCCCTCGAGTGGCGTGAGGCCGGCGACGCCCGGCCCATCGGCGAGATCCTCGTGTCGCTCGGGGCCGTCTCGCACCGCGAGATCGAGCGGCAGGTACGCCGGCACACGGAGGAGACCGTCTTCGAGTTGATGGGGTGGTCGGAGGGCTACTTCGTGTTCGAGGAGATGCCCTGCGGTCTGCCGCCCACCGAAGTGCCGGTGCGCATCGCGATCGAAGAGCTGCTGATGGAGGGCGCGCGCCGCATCGACGAGTGGTCCCGGATGGCCTCCCTCGTGCCCGGAGTGGACGTCGTCCCCGATTTCCGGACCGATCTGGACCCCGGCACGTCGCTGGGCCTCACGCCGTTCGAATGGGAAGTGATGGCCGCAATCGACGGCCGGAGCACCGTCGCAGAGATCGCCGCTGCCGTCGGTCGCGCCGAGTTCGACGTGGCCCGTGCGCTCTTCGGCCTTGCCAGTGGGGGCGTTATTCTCCTGCATGCTTCGCGATCCGAGGCGCCAGAGCAGGCCGACCACGGCGGTGTCGACGCCATGATCGCCGTGGCGGAGTCCCGCCTCGAGGCGGACGATCTCGCGGGCGCGATCGACGCCGCCCGGGCGGCCGCGAACCTCTACCCAGGCGAGGCGCGGGCACATCTCGTGCTGGGACGCGCCCTGGCGGCCACGCGCGCGTTCGACGACGCGGCCGCTGCCCTCACCGAGGCGCTGCGTCTCGACCCCGACCTCGCCGCCGCTGCACGGTGGCTGGGCCTCGCCGAGGCGGGGCGCGGCCGGTTCCAGGCCGCGCTCGCCGCCTGGGACCGCTGGGCCGCTCGGCCCCGTCCCGAAGAGGCGGCGCACGGGGAGCAGGTCCGTCGTTGGCGCGAGGCTGCCGGCATCCTGGCTCGCGCCATGGAATCTTCGACATGAGCGATCATATCCAGCGTCTGTCCGC
>JBMOPM010000026.1:0-18028 GCA_049323575.1 Gemmatimonadota bacterium
CGACGATCACCGCGATGTCGTGGTTCTGCCGCCGGTTGAGGGCCGGGACCTGGCCGATGTCATGGGTCTCGCCGTCCACCCGCACCCGCACGAAGCCCCGCTTGCGCACGTCCTCCAGCAGGTCGCGGAACTCGCCCTTGCGCCCGCGCACCAGCGGCGCGAGCAGCTCGATGCGCGTCCCCTCCGGCCACGCGAGGATCGCCTCGGTGATCTGCGCGGCGCTCTGGCGGGTGACGGGACTGCCATCGTTGGGGCAATGGGGCACGCCGACCCGCGCCCAGAGCAGGCGGAGATAGTCGTAGATCTCGGTGACGGTGCCGACCGTGGACCGCGGGTTCTGGCCGGTGGTCTTCTGCTCGATCGAGATGGCCGGCGACAGCCCCTCGATCGCGTCGACGTCCGGCTTCTCCATGAGCCCGAGGAACTGCCGGGCGTAGGCCGACAGCGACTCCACGTAGCGCCGCTGGCCCTCGGCGTAGATCGTGTCGAACGCGAGCGAGGACTTGCCCGACCCCGACAGGCCGGTGATCACCGTCAGCCGGTTGCGGGGCAGGCTGACGGAGATGTCCTTGAGATTGTGCTCGCGGGCGCCACGGACGACGAGGAAGTCTCGAGCCATAAGCAGCGAAAGGTAGAATTGCGGAGGATGGCATACAACTGGCTGGCACGTCACGCCATGAGCCCCGACGAGCGGAAGCATCTCGTTGCCGGACAACAAGTTCCCCCTGCTGATCCCGGTCCCGGGGCGGAGCCGCCCGGCTCAGGCATGACACCGGGTACGGCTGGCACTTTGCGGCCGCGTCATCTAGCATTATCGGCCCGCACCATTCCCGGAGTCCGGTCCATGCGACGCACCCGCCTCAAGCGCACGGGACACCGTGAGCAACCGCTCGCCATTTTCCCCGCCCTCCGGGATATCCCGCCGGTGTTCAGCGGGGCGCCCTCCGAAGCCGGCCCCACGGCAGCCGCACGCCCCGTCGAGCCGACCGAGGCCTCCGCCACGGCGGATCTGCCCGTGGCCTCCGCGGTGGAGCCGTCCCCGGACGTCAGCCCCCGGCACCGGCCCGCCGGCGCCGTCCTGCGGGAACGCATCGCGCGGTTCCGGCGCACGGGCCAGCACCAGGCCGCGGTTCAGACGCTGCGCGAGCTGCTCGCGGCGGAACCCGATTCGGTCGCGACGCGGCTCGAAGTGGCCCGCGGGCTCGAGGAGCTGGGCGAGCTGGAGTGCGCGCTTACCGTCGCCGAGCTGGCGGTGGAGATGTTCCCCACCGAGGCCGACGCCCGGATCGTGCGCGGGTCGCTCTACGGCCGCCTCAAGCGCTATCTCGAGGCCGAGGCCGACCTTCAGGGCGTGCTGCGGGAACATCCGCTGCACCCGGAAGCCCACTTTCAGTTCGGGCTGCTCCAGTGGCGCCGCGGCCTCAACGCCGACGCCGCCTCGAGCTTCCGGCAGTCGCTGGAACTCCGGGCCGATCACGCCGTCTGCCACTACTACCTCGCCGAAGCCCTGAATCAGCTGGATGACGTGAACGGCGCGATGCGCGAGGTGGAGCAGGCTCTTGCCCTGGATCCGACGCACGCCCGGAGCTACCAGCTCATGGGCCGGCTGCTCGACCGCCAGCGGCGCACCGAGGACGCCATGGCGATGTACCACCGGGCGCGGGAGCTGGCCGCCCGGTGATCCGGGTGGCGATCGACGATCTCGCTTTCCTGCCGGTCGACGCGGTGCTGCGCGCCGCGGATGACCAGCTCGATCCCGCGTCCCCCGATTCCTCCGTGCTCGACCGCCAGGGCGGCGATAGTCTGCTCGCCGCCCGCCGGGTGCAGGACCGCCTGGAAGTAGGCTCCGCGGTCGTCACCGCCTCGGGTGACCTCGCGGCGCCGTTCGTCATCCACGTCGTCGTCCGGGCGGCGGAAGGCGCGGTGACCACGGCCTCGGTCGAACGCGCTCTGACCGCGGCGTGGTATCGCGCCCGCGACTGGCAGCTGGCCCGATTGGCGGCACCGCTCGTCGGACTCGGCCCCGGCCAGCTCGACCCCGAGGCCGCCGCCGAGGCCATCGCTCGTACCCTGCGCGCGGCCCGGGCCGAGCATGGCTTCCCCCACGAACTCACCGTGGTCGTGCGCGACGAACGCGAGCGCGGGCTCGTTGCGCCCGTACTGGAGAAGCCGGCCCCCTGACGCGGCGCACCATCGGACTCGGGCTGCTGGTGGCGTGGGCCGGCGCGCTGGGCTGGCTGGCCTGGCGACTGCATCGTGAGGGCGACGCCGAGGTCGCCAGTGCGTCGCTCAGGATTCCGCCCGGCGCCGCGTACTACCGCGTCACCGCGGGCGGCCGCCGCCTGGGCCTGGCCTCGCTGTCGGTGGATACCCTGCCCGACGGCTTGCGCGTGTCGACGCAGCTCGCCCTCGACTTCTCGCCCACCGACAGCGCGGACCGGCTGGTCTACGCCGAGGACATTCGCCTCTCCCGCACCCTCAGGCTCCTGGGCTTCAGGACGCGCCTGGCCGGGGCGTACGGCAGCTACCGCCTCGACGCCGGGTGGATCGCCGGCGACAGCGCGCTCGCCTTGCTCGTGCAGGGGGACGGCACGCGGGGCTACGCGCTGCTGGCCCGGGTGCCCGCGCAGGTGGCCCTGCCCTGGATCGTGCCGTTCCGCGTGGCGTTCGGCGCGCGGCTCAAGATCGGGCGCACCGCGACGTATCCCGTGTTCGATCCGGTCACGCTGGATCGCGCGCAGCGCGTCCTCCGCATCACCGGGGACTCGACGCTGATCGTCCCCGACAGCGCCGCCTTCGATCCCGCCAGCCGGGCGTGGAAGGTGGCCGGCCTCGACACCGTGCGGGCATGGCGCATCGCGCAGGTGGAGCATGGCGTCCCGACCACCACCTGGGTCGATGCGGCGGGCTACCCGGTGCTCCGGGAAACCGCGCTGGGCGTGCGTTTCGAGCGGACGGCATTCGAGCTGGCGCGGGACCGCGGCGCTGCCCCGAGCCGCGAGCCGCGAAACGTGGATGCCGGCGTCCGGCGCTCGCTGGTCGATTCGCTGCGCCGCGGGACTCTCATGGACTCGGCCACACGCGCCGACGCGCTCGCGGATGCGCCGCTGCTCCGGCTCCCCAAACTCCGCCGCCGCGCGCGCGCGCTGGTGCCCGATACGGCGGATCAGGCCGGCGCGGCCCTCGCCCTGGCCAAGTGGGTCGCCGCGAACGTGGCCGATCAACCGCAAGCGCCGGTATTGCTCCCGGCCGACAGCGTGGCCGCGCTCCGCGCGGGGAGCGCGGACCAGCGGGCCGAGCTGTTCGTGGCGCTGGCGCGGTCGATCGGCATCCCCGCCCGGGCAGTGGCCGGGGTCGTGCGGCGCGACGGCGCGGACCGAGTGGATGCCTGGGCGGAGGTGCTGCTGGGGCAGTGGGTGCCGGTGGACGTGCGGCGTGGAATCCTCGCCACGGATCCGGATCGGGTCACGCTCGTGGCGCCGGGACGCGCCCACCCCCTGGCCCTGCTCCCCTTGGCCGGGGGCATGGTGCCTTCCCCGGACTCACTGCCTGGCCGCTGACCCGGCGGCCTTGGCAGCCGATCCGGGCCGCTGGCGCGGAATGTGAAGCCGGAGCCGGTGATGATTCGCCGCCGGGCGTGGCCCTCGCTGGCGGCCGGAGGCTCGACGGGCGAGCTTCCGGGGCATCAGTGCGGCTGGAACCCATGATCCGTCTCGTCAATCTGACCAAGCGCTACGGCCGCTTCACGGCCGTCAACCAGATCAATCTGGACGTGCCGGCGGGCGTGCTGTTCGGCTTCCTGGGCCCCAACGGCGCCGGGAAGACCACCACACTCCGCATGATCGCCGGCATTCTCCAGCCGACCGCGGGCCGGGTGGAGGTGGGCGGCGAGGACATCGCGGCCGATCCCGTCAAGGCCAAGATGCGGCTCGGATTCATTCCGGACCGGCCGTTCGTCTACGACAAGCTCACCGGCGCAGAGTTCCTGCGGTTCGTCGCGGCCCTCTACCGGCAGGCCGGCCCCGACGTGGAGCGGCGGATCGACGAGCTGCTGGAGCTGTTCGAGCTGACGCCGTGGAAGCACGAGCTGACCGAATCGTACAGCCACGGCATGCGCCAGAAGCTCATCATTTCGAGCGCGCTGGTGCATCGGCCCGAGGTAATCGTGGTCGACGAGCCCATGGTGGGTCTCGACCCCAGGAGCGCGCGGCTGCTCAAGGACCTCTTCCGCGCGTTCGTCGAGCGGGGCGGCACCGTGCTGATGAGCACCCACACGCTGGAGGTGGCGGAAGCGATGTGCGACCGGATCGCCATCATCCAGAACGGGCGGATCGCGGCGCACGGCACGATGGACGAGCTGCGCCACCAGACCGAGTCGGGTGACGCATCGCTCGAGGAGCTGTTCCTCAAGCTGACCGGCGGCGCGGTGGCCCGTGAACTGAGCGCCATCCTCGGCCCATGACCACCATCACCGTCGAGCCCGTCGGGCCGCTCAGGCCGACGCTCCGGACCGTGCTCTATCCCAAATGGCGGAGCGCCGTGGCCCGGTTCCGGAAGGAGCAGTCCGGCGCCTCGGTGCGCCTCCTGCTCCTGGGCCTGCTGGGACTCGGCTTCTGGTCCGGCACGTTCGGCATCGTCTACCGCGTCCTCAAGTACTTCAAGGGGGTGGACGAGATCGGCAGTCTGCTCGCGGGGAAGCTCCTCGGGATGTCGCTCCTCGCGTTCCTCGGCATCCTGCTGCTGTCCAACCTGATCACGGCCCTCTCGACGTTCTTCCTCGCCAAGGACCTGGATCTCGTGGTGGCGGCGCCGGTCGACTGGCTCTGGTTCTACCTCGCCAAGCTCACCGAGACCCTGTTGCACTCGTCGTGGATGGTCGTGCTCCTGATGGTGCCGATCTTCGCGGCGTACGGCATCGTGTATGACGGCGGCCCGCTGTTCCCCATCGTGGCGCTGAGCACGCTGGTGCCGTTTCTCATCCTGCCCGCGGCCCTCGGCACCGCGATCACCCTCATCCTCGTGAACCTCTTCCCCGCGCGCCGCACCCGGGATCTGCTGAGCCTGATCGCGGCCGGCACGGCGGCGGGAGCGGTGCTGCTGCTCAGGCTGATGCAGCCCGAGCGGCTGGCACGGCCCGAGGGGTTCCGGTCGCTGCTCGACTTCATCGCGGTGCTTCGCGCGCCGGCGAGCCCGCTGCTGCCGAGCGAGTGGACCGGCCAGGTGATCATGAACTGGCTGCTCCGCGTGGCCGACCCGCTCCCCATCGCGCTGCTGTGGACCACGGCCGGGGCCTTCGTGGTCCTGGGCGCGGCGCTGCACGCCCGGCTGTACCAGTCGGGATTCACCAAGGCGCAGGAGGGCGCCGAGTCCTTCGTGCGCGGCACGCGGCTGGCGCGGGTCCTGGCGCCGGTGGCGCGGCTGGTGAGCCCGGCACAGGCCGAGTTCCTGCTCAAGGACCTGCGCCTGTTCTTCCGGGATACCACGCAGTGGAGCCAGTTGATCCTGCTCGCGGTGCTGCTGCTGGTCTACCTGTTCAACATCCGCTCGCTCCCGCTCTTCACCGGCGAACAGGTCCCGTTCTTCCTCGTGACGCTGGTCACGTTCCTCAATCAGGGGCTGGCCGGGTTCATCCTCGCGGCGATCGCGGCGCGCTTCGTGTTCCCGGCGCTCTCGCTCGAGGGCAAGCAGATGTGGCTCATCCGCTCGAGCCCGCTCGAGCTCCGGACCATGCTGTGGAGCAAGTACTGCATCGGGCTGGTGCCGCTGCTGCTGCTCGCGGTCGGCATCACCTGGGCGACGGGCATGCTGCTCCGTGCCTCGGGGACGATGCTCGCGATCGGCGTGGTGTCCACCTGTGCTTTCACCGTGGCCATCGCCGCGCTGGCGCTCTGCTTCGGCACCCTCTACCCGCAGTTCGAGACGGAGAACGCGGCGCAGATTCCCACGAGCTTCGGCGGACTGGTGTACATGATGGCGTCGGTCTGCCTGCTCGCGCTCATCCTCGCGATCGAGGCGGGGCCGGTGGCGGACATGCTGCGCGCACGGCACGAATCGCTGGAGGCGGGACTCGGCGCGGTGGGGACCGCGGTGGCGGTCGTGGTGGGATTGTGCCTGCTCACGGCGTGGGGGGCACTGCGGATCGCGCTAGAGCGGATCGAAGCGATGGAGTGGTAGGTCAGGCGGCCACGCGACTCCCGCAGTTTGCACAGAACCGGCTATCGGGTGCCAGCGCCGCGGAGCACGCCGGGCAGACCGCTTCCGTCTGCGCCGGCACGCCGCAGGCAGAACAGTAGGCGGCGTCGGGCTCGGGCCGCGGGCCGTGGACGGGGCATGCCGCCGCCGGCCGGCCATCCCCGCGCTCGCCGCGGATCGACCGCACCCGTGCCGCCACCATGGCCTCGACGTCCACCGCGCCCGCGGCCACGCCGGCCTCCTCCTGCCGTATCGCCTCCAGCGCCAGCGCGGTGTACTTCGCCATGAGCATCTCGTAGTCGGCGTCGGACAGCTTCCCGGTGGCCTTGTCGAACTCGATCTCCTTGATCGCGGCCAGCGCCAGCTTCTTGCGGGACTCTTCGTCGTCGTCCGGATCGTACAATGCCACCGCGGCGGCCGGCTGCCGCCTCACCACCGGCTCGAGCACCAGCCACAGGATGAGCAGCGCCAGCACCAGCGCGGCCGCAACCTCGAAGACCATCAGTCCTCCACCTCGGCGAGGGCCTGGCGCAGCCGCTCGAGATCCTCGGCGCTCACCGGCCCGGACGAGGCCGCCGGCGCGGACCCGCGGGCGGATGCGCCGGCAGCGACGTTCGCCGCGGCCACCGCCGCCTTGCGCCGCTGGATCCACGCCACGAGCCCCACGCCGGCGATCAGGACCGCCACGCCCGGCAGCAGGTAGCCGATGAGATTGAAGCCTTCGGGCCTGGGCGCCATCAGGGCCTTCTCGCCGTACTCGGCCACGAACGCGTCGATGATCGCCTGCGCGTCCATGCCCTGCTGCCGCAGCGAGACGATCTCGCGGTGCAGCCGGGGCGAGGTCTCACACGTGAAGTCGGTGGTGCGGCAGGTGTAGATATCGAGTCCGCAGCCGCAGGCACACCGCAGCCGCTTCTCGATGCCCATGATGTACTGATCGTTGTCGACGTCCGACGTGACCGCGCGCGGCCGGCCCACCGCGCCGGGATCGAAGAGCTGGCCGGTTTCGCCGGAGCCGGGCTTCGCGATCGCGGGAGCGGGCTCCTGTGCGGCGAGCGGCGGGATCAGCGCATCGAGCCCCGCGCGCAGGAAACCGCGCCGGCCGCCCTGGCGGCGGCCGGAGCAGAACCAGGGATCCTGGCCCGGCAGCAGGCGGCGGTCGCCCATCACGTCAGCCCTGGCCGGCGCCCACGAGCGCCACCTGGTAGCCGGCCTGTTCGTCGCGCCGGACCGCGCGGGCCGGCGTCCCGCCCGGCCACATGGTCACGAGCCCGCCGACGACCAGGATCGCCCCGCCGATCCACACCCACGACACCAGCGGGTTGACGGTGAAGCGGTAGACGGCGGTTTCCGTCCCGTCGGGCGTGCCCGCAAACACGACGTAGAGATCCTCGCGCAGGTCGCTCCGGATGCCCACCTCGGTGGAGGGTTCGAACGTCTCCTGGCCCAGGCTGTTGACGTGCTGGCGCTTCTCCGACTTGAGGACGCCGATCGGCTTCCCGTCGCGCGTGACCTCGAGCGTCGCCGCGCTGACCCGGCGGTTGAGCGCGTTGTACTGGGAGATCCCGAGGTGGGTGAGCCGGTACGTCCACCCGTAGGGGCTCTTCACCTCGGCCGACTCGCCCGGCTTGAGCGTGGCTTCCTTGTCCACCTTGAACGCCATGCCGGCAAAGGCGACGCAGTAGGTGAGGACGCCCACGTGCACGATGTAGCCGCCGTACCGCCGCCGGTTGCGCGCGACGAGGTTCACGAGCGCGCGCGGGATCGACTCGCCATGCATGCGCCGCCGGGCCCGGACGCCGCGGTAGAATTCCTGCACCACGGTGCCCAGCACGAACGCGCCCAGCGCGATGGCCATGAGGGCGTAGAGATCCCGCATGCCGGACGCCAGCAGCGCAGCGAGGGTGACGAGACCCGTGGCAAGCGGCATGGTGAACTGCCGCCGCAGATTGGCCGCCGACGCCTTCCGCCACGCGATGAGCGGGCCGATGCCGGTGAGCGCGAGGAGGAACAGGCCGAGCGGTACGTTGACGCGATTGAAGAACGGCGGCCCCACCGTGATCTTCGTGCCCCGCACCGCCTCGGACAGGATGGGGAACAGCGTGCCCCACAGCACCGAGAACGCAATGCCCACGAGGATCAGGTTGTTGAACAGGAACGCCGCCTCACGGCTCAGCATCGACTCCAGCGGCACGTCCGCCTCGAGCAGCGGCCACCGCGTGTAGAGCAGCGTGAACGCGAGGATCCCCGCCACCACGAGGAAGGCGAGGAAGAAGTACCCCACGTTGGACTGGGTGAAGCTGTGCACGCTCGCGATCACGCCCGATCGCGTGATGAACGTGCCGAAGATGCTGAGCAGGAACGTGCCGATGATGAGCCCCAGGTTCCAGCGCTTGAGCATCCCGCGCTTCTCCTGGATCATCACCGAGTGCAGGAACGCCGTCATCGTGAGCCAGGGGAGCAGGCTGGCGTTTTCCACGGGATCCCACGCCCAGTAGCCGCCCCACCCGAGCTCCACGTACGCCCACCACATGCCCAGCGTGATGCCGATGGAGAGGAAGAGCCACGACACCAGCGTCCATTTCCGGATCGCGTGGATCCAGCCGGTGTCCAGCTTGCGGGACATCAGCGCGGCCACCGCGAACGCGAACGGGATCGTGATGCTGATGTAGCCCAGGTAGAGCATCGGCGGGTGGACCACCATGCCGACGTTCTGCAACTGCGGGTTCAGCCCGTTGCCGTCCGGCGGCGTGAAGGGCAGCCGGTCGAACGGGTTGGCGGAGAACAGCATCACCGAGACGAAGAACACCGTCACCACGGACGTGACGCCCGCCACGTACGGCATCAGCTCCCGGTACTTCCGCGAGGTGAAGAGCTGGGCCAGCGCTGCGAACGTGGACAGCACCACGGCCCAGAAGAGCAGCGAGCCTTTCTGGCCGGCCCAGAACGCGGAGATGATGTAATAGGTGGGGAGATTGCGCGCGGTGTAGGCCGCGACGTACTCGATGTTGAAGTCGTGGCTCGCGAGCCCCTTCCACAGGGACGCCGCCGCCACCGCCATGGCGGCCCAGACCGCGTAGACGGTGCGCGTGACCGTGGCCTCGAGGTCCGGCCGGTGGCGCCAGCGGCCCGAGAACGCCAGTACCGCGCCCCAGATCCCGACGAAGAACGCGACCCAGAGCGCGAAATTGCCCAGGAATGTCATGCCGGCTTACGCCTTTGTCCGTCCGTCCTTGGGGACCGCCTCATAGCGGGAGCCGCACTTGGCGAGCACGTCGGTCGCCCGGAACACGCCGTCCTCGCCCAGGCGGCCCTCGACCACCACCTCGATGTCGTTCGCATCGGTGAAGGTGTCGGGCACGAGACCGCGGTAGGTGACGGGATATGTCTGCACCCCGTCCGACACGACGAAATCCACCTGCTGCTTCGCTGGATCCCGCTTGATCGAGCCCGGCACGACCCTGGCACCCACCTTGAGCCCGACGTTGTGGAACGTGGGATCAGCCTTGACCTTCTCCGCGAGCTCGGTGGGCGTCAGGAAGTACTGCCCCGTCTCCTTCACGCTCTGCGTGATGAGCAGGATGACACTCCCGACGATGATGGCGGAACCGAGCAGAAATTTGTGACCAGCCTTCATTGAGCGAGCCTCCGGCGAATCCCGATCGTCATCGGGCGAAATATACCAGCCAGTCGCGGCAATGGCGCGAATCCTTCATGATGTCTTCCTCACGGTCAGCGCGCCGGGCCGCGCCCACGCCAGCGCGGCCCGCACCGCCCGCGCCCAGCCGGCCCGGAGCGCAGCGCGTTTCTCATCGTTCCCGGCAGGCAGGAACCGGACGCGCGGTCGGGTGCCGGTGAACGCCTCGTAGCTCCCCCACACGCCCAGGGCCAGGCCGGCCAGGCCCGCCGCGCCCAGCGCCGTGGTCTCCACCAGGTCCGGCCGCTCGAGCGGGATGCCGAGCAGGTCGGCCTGGAACTGCATCAGCCACTCGTTGGCCGAGGCGCCGCCGTCCACCCCCAGGACCGTGATCGGCATCCCGGCATCCTTCACCATGGCGTCGATCAGGTCGGCGCTGCTGAAGGCCATGGCCTCCAACGCCGCCCGCACCAGGTGAGCCCGCGTGGTCCCCCGCGTCAGGCCGGTGATCGTGCCGCGGGCCTCGGGCTCCCAATGGGGGGACCCCAGCCCGGTGAAGGCGGGAACGAAGTGCACCCCGCCCGTGTCCGAGACGCTCCGGGCCAGTCGCTCCGACTCCGCCGCGCTGGCCAGGACGCCGAGCGCGTCCCGGAGCCACTGGATGGCGGCGCCGGCCACGAACACACTGCCTTCGAGAGCGAATACTCGCTCACCTTTCGGTCCGCATGCCACCGTGGTGAGGAGTCCCGACCCCGACCGCGCGATCCGGTCCCCGGTGCAGGTCAGCAGGAAGGCGCCGGTGCCATAGGTGTTCTTGGCCCGCCCGGGCACGGCCCCTCCCTGACCGAAAAGCGCGGCCTGCTGGTCACCCGCAACCCCCGCAATCGGAAGGACGTGGCCAAAGAATTCGGCATCGGCCTCCCCCAGGACCCCGCTGGAGGGCACGCACACCGGGAGCAGCTCCCGGGGCACGCCGAACATGGCGAGCAATCCGTCATCCCAGTCGCCGGATTCCAATCCGTACAGCAGCGTTCGCGACGCATTGGTGTGGTCCGTGACGTGAATCCGGCCCCCGGTCAGCCGAGCGATGAGCCAGCTGTCGATCGTGCCCGCGGCCAGCTCGCCGCGCACCGCCCGAGCCCGGATGACCCGATCTGTGAGTAACCACTCCAGTTTCGTCGCCGAGAAATACGGATCCAGAACCAGGCCGGTCCGCCGCCTGATATCGTTCTCGAGACCGTCCGCCTGGAGCTGGCGACAGCGCTCGCTGGTCCGCCGGTCCTGCCAGACGATGGCGGGGGCCACCGGCTCCAGCGTCCGGCGATCCCAGACCGCCACGGTCTCCCGCTGGTTGGTGATGCCGATCCCGGCCGGTCGCTCGCCCGAGCGAGCCATGGCCTCCCGGCCGGCCTCCACGGTAAGCCGGAGGATCTCGAGGGGATCGTGCTCCACCCAGCCCGGCTGGGGGAAGTATTGGGTGATCTCCCGATAGCCGTGGCCCAGGACGCGGCCGTCCTGGTGGATGACGAGCGCGGTGGAGCCCGTGGTTCCCTGATCGAGGGCCAGGATGGAGGTCACGGCGCTCTCGAGACGGGGACGGCGAGCACGGGACAGCGGGCCGACCGGATCACCCGCTCGGCGGTGCTGCCCCGGAGGGCGTCGAGGAACCCGCTCCGTCCGCCGGTGGCCATGGCGATGAGGTCGGCCTGGGTTTCGTTGGCGACCCGGAGGATCGTATCCACGATGTCGCCGGGGGTGGTCTGGAACGACCAGGTCCACCCGGGCTGCGCCTCGGGCAGGATCCGGGGCGCCTTGGTCTCGCTGCCCACGTGCAGGACCGTGAAATGCACCTCCGGCGCCTGGAGCGCCCAGGCCACGACGCACGCGGCTTCGACCGCCGCCGCGGGATCGGGAGCGACGTCCACGGGCACGAGGACTTTTCGCAGCAGCACCGACCCATCCACGAACGACACGAAGCCCTCTACGCCCTCCGGGATGAACAGCGTCAGCAGCCGGGCGCCGCGCGCGAGCGGCGCGGCCACCGGGCGATGGAGCCAGGACAGCCGGCCGCCGCTCTGGTGCGTGCCGAGAACGACGAGGTCCGTCGGATGGCCACTGAGGTAATCGAGCGCGGCATCGACCGGATCGGAGCGCTTCGCCACCACTTTCCGCACCACGATGCCCAGCTGGGCCACCATCTCGCGCGTGCTGCCGGGGGCGAGCACGCCCCACTGCTCCAGCGTCTCCCGCACGCCGGGAAAGTTGGCCCACGGCGCCTCGCCGCCCGACGTGACGTGAAGGATGTCGAGTTCCGCCTGCGCAACCAGCGCGATCTTGAGCGCATGGGAAAAGGCGATGGAACTCGCCTGACTGAAGTCGGTGGGATGAAAGACGCGCCGGACGCCGGGGATCATGAGGCGCGCTCGTGGCAGATGGAGGGGAACACGGCGATCGGCCGGACGCGCGTGGTCACGGGCGAAAGCGGGCTGCGAGGTCGGCCGGCGCGACCAGACCACGATCGGTCAGGATGCCCCGGATGAGCGAGGCCGGCGTGACATCGAAGGCCGGGTTCCATACGCCCACGCCGGCCGGCGCGGTGGCTCGTCCGAACGGCGCCGTCACCTCGTCGGCCGGGCGCTCCTCGATGGGGATGGCCGCGCCGTCCGGCGTCGCGAGGTCCACGGTCGACGCCGGCGCCGCGACGTACAGCGGCACGCCATGGGCCCGCGCGGCCAGGGCGAGCGCGTACGTGCCGATCTTGTTGGCGGCGTCGCCATTGGCGGCGATCCGGTCGGCGCCGGTGATGACACAGGCCACGTCGCCCAGCCGGAGACGACTGGCCACCATGCCGTCGGTGATGAGAGTGACGGGGATACCGGCGCGCGAGAGTTCCCATGCGGTGAGACGCGCGCCCTGAAGCAGCGGGCGCGTCTCCGGCACGATCACCCGCACCTGCCGACCCAGCTCGTGCGCCAGGTAGATCGGCGCGAGCGCGGTGCCGATGCCCCCGGTGGCCAGCACGCCCGCATTGCAGATGGTGCAGACCACGCTGCCATCGGGAATCAGCTCGAGTCCCGCCTCGCCGATCCGCCGGCACATCGCGCGGTCCTCATCCCAGATGGCCTGGGCCTCCGCCCTGAGCGCGGCCGCGATGGCCGACGCGCCGCCCGGGGTGGCGTGCGCGCGCGCGCGCATGCGGCGGAGCGCCCAGTGGAGATTGACCGCGGTGGGTCTGGTGGCGCCGAGGATCTCGCAGGCCCGATCGACCGCGGCCAGGGCCTGATCCCGGGCGCCGGCCTGCACCGATCCGCTGCTGAGGGCCAGCGTGACGCCCATCGCCGCGGCGATGCCGATGAGCGGCGCTCCCCGCACTCGAAGCCGGCGGATCGCCTCGGCCACGTCGTCGACCGTGGTCAGCTCGCGGTGACGCTCCTCGGCCGGGAGCAGCGTCTGGTCGAGGATCCGCAGGGAGCCCTGCTCGGTCCACGCGATGGGAGAGGGAAGCGGCATTCCCGAGCAATCTGTCCCGGGAGAGCCGTCAGGTGCTAGGTGCCAGGGGCCCCGTCGGTTTCCTCACCTTCCCATTCGCGCAGGAATCGGCGCCTGGCCCCGGTGGCGCCGAGCAAAGTGAAGTGCTCGATGGCGGCGGCACAGAAACGCTCGGCCTCGGCGCCGCGGCCGGCGGCCCGGAGCGCCAGCGCGCAGACCGCCGTGCACTCGGCCTCGAGGAACGCGCCGCCGCGGAGGCCGGCGCTCGCCTGGGCTTCGAGCGCCAGCGCATACGCCTCCTGGGCCTCACCGCGCCAGAGCGCGAGGAGGGCGGCCACGCGACGGGCCTCCACCCGGCCCAGCGAGTCGGCGTCGTCGCAGAGCAGCGGTTCCGCGCGCTCCAGCAGATGCGCCGCTTCGTGCGGCCGCTGTTCGGCGAGCGCGAGTTCCGCCGCCCCGACGAGGACCCGCCCTTCCAGCGCGCGGTCACCGCCGTGGGCGGCGTGGGCCAGCGCGTGACGCACCGCTTCGCCTGCGGCCAGGAGACGCCCCATCTGCCGGAGCACGCGGCCGAGCTGGTGATAGCTCTGCGCGCGGCCCGTCTCGTCGCCCAGCTGGTCGTAGAGCGTGAGGGCATCGCTGTAATGGCGGAGCGCCGCTTTGTCGTCGCCCCGCTGGTGTGCGAGCGAGCCGAGGTTGAGTGTGGCGCGGGCCATCATCGCCTGGTCCCCGTGGCGGCGGGCGAGACGCAGAGCCTCGGTGAAGCGCAACTCGGCCTCGGGCAGCCGGCCGCGCTCGAAGGCCAGGCGGCCGAGCAACGCGGCGGCGCGCATGCGGCCCGCGTGGTCGGCGTTGGAGCGGAAGGCACGGTGGGCCTCGCCGGCGAGCGTCGCGCCCTGGTCGAGGTCGCCGCGACGGGCGGCCTCCCGGGCCGCGTCCAGCACCGCGTGCGCGGTGGCGGCGCTCATGCGGCCGGGGCGCGTCCCGCGCGGACCGACCGCACGCCGGTGTCAAACGCCACCGGGCGTCCTGCGGCACGCGTGCGGCAGGTGGGGAAGCGCAGCAGGAGGAGCGACTGGGTGCGGATCATCGGTTCATGATGCCGATCGTTTATTACCTGTTGTCCACCGGTGCGGGCGCCGCGGATCGGGCCGGCGGTGTCCGCGCGGGGCAAACCCGATGCCGCCCCGAATTTGCACTGTCGATTATTAAACGATCATGACGATCGATTGAGCTTTAACAGAATGTTGGGCAAACCTTTATATCAGACGACCGCCGTCAAATGACTATACATCATGCACTGCCGGGCGCCCCCTGGTCCGGCTCGATGGGCGGCGAATTCCGATCTCCGGCATGGTAATCCCGCCACGGCCATGACGGGCTCAGGCCACACTCGGCCCTCCCCCACCCGGCTTAGATTCCTCCCACGTCTTTTTCCTCCGGATTCGCCATGCCGTTCACCGCCCTGCTCTTCGACGTCGCCGATGGCATCGCGACGGTCACCCTCAACCGCCCGGACAAGCTCAACGCGCTCAACGGGGCGCTGATCGCCGACCTCGACCGCGCGGCCGGCGAGATCGCGGCCAATCCCGCCATTCGCGGCGCGATCCTCACGGGCGCCGGCCCCAAGGCCTTCGCGGCCGGCGCCGACATCGCGGAGTTCGCGTCCCAGAGCCCGCTCGAGGGCAAGGCTCGGGCGCTGGAAGGACAGCGCGCCTTCCGCCGGCTCGAGCGCGCGGGCAAGCCGGTGGTCGCGGCGGTCAACGGGTTCGCGCTGGGCGGCGGCTGCGAACTTGCGATGGCCTGCCACCTCCGCGTGGCGAGCGAGAACGCCAAGTTCGGCCAGCCCGAAGTGAAGCTCGGCATCGGCCCCGGCTACGGCGGCACCGTGCGGCTCCCGCGGCTGGTCGGCCGAGGCCGCGCGCTCGACCTCCTGCTCACCGGCCGCACGATCGACGCGCAGGAGGCCCTGCAATGGGGCCTGGTGAACCGGGTGGTGCCGGCCGACCGGCTGATGGAGGAGACCCGGCGCCTGCTCGAGACCATCCTGAGCAACGGCCCGCTGGCGGTGCAGCACGTGCTCGAGGCCGTCGATACGGGACTCGACCTCTCGGTGGACGAGGCCCAGCTGCTGGAGGCGAACCACTTCGGCCTGCTCTCCGCCACGGCGGACATGCGCGAAGGCACCAGCGCGTTCCTGGCGAAGCGCGCGGCCAACTTCCAGGGGCGGTAGTGCGCCGCGATGCGAGCCGCCGTGAACCGGCGGGATCGTGCACGGCGCGGTAGGTTTGGTCGTGCCGGCTCGGCTGGTCGCCCGCGTGCCGGAGCGGCGCCCGCGGATCCACCGCGGAGCCGCAATCGCTCTGCGGGCGGCTGGAGGGCGTCGCATGTCGGTCGCCAAGGTCACCGAGATCATTGCGTCCTCGCCCAAGGGCTTTCAGGATGCGGTCGAGCTCGGCATCGCGCGGGCGGAGAAGACGCTCGACAGGGTGAAGGGCGCCTGGGTCAAGGAGCAGACGGTGGTCGTCGGCAAGGACGGCAGGATCGAGGAATACCGGGTGGCGTTGAAGGTCACGTTCGTCCTCAACGAGTGATCGGCCGGGTCGGCGTTCCCCTGCCGGGCGGCGGTGCCGGAAGCACGCCGCCCGGCTATTTTTCGGGATGGTCTGGATTGGGGTTCCGGCCCGATCCCCGAGGACTGGAGCCGGTTGGCCGTGCGCGTCGAACATCTGACGGCCCGCGGGTTCCGCAACCTCGCCCACCTTGCCCGCGCCGTGCCCCCCTCCGGGGTGGCGCTGCTCGGCGCCAACGGCCAGGGCAAGACCAACCTGCTGGAAGCCGTGTGCTATCCGGTGCTGTACCGATCCTTCCGCGGCGCACCGGACGCCGAGCTGGTGGGGTTCGGCGGACCGGGGTTCCACGTCGGCGTCACGGGGACGGACGAGACCGGAGCGGAGTTCGCCGTTGTGGCCACCTATCACGCCGCGGCGCGGAAGAAGGTGGTCTCGGTCGACGGCGAGGAGCGTCCCCGTGTCACCACGGCGGTGGGACGGTTCCTGGCGGTCGCGTTCCTGCCGGCGGATGTGACGCTGGCCTCCGGTGCCGCCGCGCCGCGCCGCCAGTACCTCGACCGGATGCTCGCGCTGGCCGATCCACGCTACCTGGCGGCCCTGGGCCGCTACCGCGCGGCGCTGGCGCAGCGCAACGGCGCACTCCGCGCGGGCCGGCTGGACGTGGCCCGGGCGTTCGATCCCGCGCTGGCCGTGGCCGGCGCCACGATCGTCGCGACCCGCCTCGCCTGGGTCAAGGCGGTGGCCGACCGGTTCCCGGCCGAGCTCGAGGCGATCGGCGAGTCCGCCCCGGTAGCGCTGGCGTATGAGGGCCGCCCGGAGCTGGCCGATCTGCTCGCGTGGGAAGCCGCGCTCGCCGCTGCGGCCAAGACCGATGCGGCGCGCAAGATGACCACCATCGGCCCGCAGCGGGACGATCTCTGCGTGACGGTAGGTGGCCGGGCACTCCGCGACTACGGTTCCACCGGCCAGCAGCGCAGCGGCGCCATCGCGCTCAAGCTGCTCGAGCTGGACACGATCGGGGCAGCGCGGGGCACCGAGCCGGTGCTGCTCCTGGATGATGTCTTCGCCGAGCTGGACCGGGATCGCCAGCGGCGGCTCGCCCATCGCGTGCTGAGCGCGGGACGCCAGGTGCTGGTGACCGCGCCGCGCCGCGACGAGCTGCCGAGGGAGCTCGATCTGCCGGTGTGGGAGGTGCAGGCGGGCGTCGTGTCGTCCTGAGGCGCCGGGTAGCCGGTCAGTGAGGAGCAGTCGCATGGCCAAGCCCAATCGTCCCACGCCCATTGCCGAGGCCCTGCAGGGCTTCCTGGCCCACGCGGGCCTGGTGAAGCGGCTGCAGCAGGCGGAAGTCATCGCGGAGTGGGAGACGCTGGTGGGCCCGCAGATCGCGGCGGTCACCCAGGCGGAATCGGTGACGCCCGACGGCGTGCTCCGCGTGCGGGTGGCCACTGCCCCGTGGGCCAATGAACTCCGCATGATGACTCCCGGCATCATCGCCCGCCTCAACGGGGGCCGGAAGGGGCGGATCGAAGAAATCCGGTGGATCGTCGGGACGATCGACCGGCCTGGCACTCAACGAAACTAGAGGGACATGGCGAACCCGAACCGCATCAGCGACGATCACGCCGGCGAGTACGGCGCCCAGTCGATCCAGGTCCTCAAGGGCCTCGAGGCCGTCCGCAAGCGGCCCGGCATGTACATCGGCTCGACGAGCGAGAACGGGCTCCATCACCTGGTCTACGAGGTGGTGGACAACTCGATCGACGAGGCGCTGGCGGGCTACTGTGACACGATCAACGTCACCATCCACGCCGACAACTCGATCACGGTCGCCGACAACGGCCGCGGCATCCCGGTGGACATCCATCCGACCGAGAAGATGCCGGGTGTCGAGGTGGCGCTCACCGTCCTCCATGCGGGCGGCAAGTTCGACAAGAACACCTACAAGGTGTCGGGCGGCCTGCACGGCGTGGGCGTCTCGGTGGTGAACGCGCTGTCGGAGCGGCTCGAGGTCACGGTCGACCGCGACGGCAAGCGCTACCGCATGGCGTTCGTCCGCGGCGTCACCGTGCAGAAGCTCGAGGTGATCGGCAAGTCGAAGACCACGGGCACCACGGTCACGTTCAAGCCCGATCCCGAG
>JBMOPM010000027.1:0-17642 GCA_049323575.1 Gemmatimonadota bacterium
CGCCAGGTTGCGGATTTCCGCGTTGAGCTCCTCCCGCCAGTGCAGCGCATAGCGCCAGAGTTCGGGCGCGGACGTGCCCAGCGCAAAGCCGAGGTGCAGCTCGTGGTTGAACTCGTCCTCACCCAGCGCGAAGGTGTGCGCAGTCGCGCCCGCGCCCGCGTCCCGCATGGCCAGCGCCGCCTCGGCGAGCGCGACCCGGGCCCGCTCCGCGGCCACCAGCAGCACCTCCGCCCGGTCCTCCAGGACGGGCGCAAACCGCGCCACGGTCTCGTGCACCAGCGTCTCGGCCACGACCCGGAGATCGAGTGCCGTCTCCAGAAAGAGCGGCAGAGGACCCGAGACCGTGCGGCTCGCCGCAGCGAGGAACTCGGGCAGCGCCTCCAGCCGCGCCAGCGCGGCCTCGGCCGTGGCCTGTGCCTGCTCGGCGGACTCCGGCTCCCGCGCGACCAGGCTGTAGAGCCCCAGGCAGACGTGATCGAACCAGAGCGCGGGATTGCGGACGTACGGACGCGTGCGCTCGAGGCGGTCGATGGTGAGCCGGATGTCGTCGAGCAGCGCCGTGCGGTCGATCTCGTCCTCGAGCTCGGTGACGTCGAGTTCCTCGACCGCACCGGCGATCGAGCGGAGCGCCGCCGTGTGCTGCCGCACCCCTTCGGCATCGAAGCGACCCGGCCGCGCATCGTGCGCCCGCTCGCCCGCGGCGGAGGCCGCCGCCGGATCGAACTGCCGCTGCAGGTCGACATAGGAAAGACAGAGCGGGTCGGTGAGGGACATGGCGGCAGTGGTTGGTGGTTGGCAAGGTGATCGGGGTTACACCCCGCTCGCCTCCGAGTGATCCCCCAGGGACGCGCTGCCGCGAAAGTTCCTCAGTTGCACGTTGTTGCCCAGCATCGAGTGCTCCAGCACCACGTTGGTGAGCTGGACGTCGCGGCCGATGATCGCGTGGCGCACCACGCTGTCGGTGATCTTCGCCCCGCGCTCGAGGGAGACGTTGGGCCCGATGATGCTCCGGCTGTCGATCGAGACGCCATCCTCGATGTACACCGGCTCGTGGATCGTGACCCCCGGCAGCTCGGGCCGCCGCGCGGCGCCCTTCCGCAGCAGAATCTCGTTGGTCTCCAGCGTGGTATTCAGCGCCCCGCAATCGTACCAGCCATCCACCTCGGCGGTCAGGATCTTCCGGCCGTGATCGATCATGTGCTGGAAGGCGTCGGTCAGATAGTACTCACCCTTGTTGGGCGGCGCGGCCAGCGTCGCGTCGATGCCCTGCCAGAGCGCCGCGACATCGCGAATGAAGTACAGACCGATGTTGGCCAGTCTGGAGATCGGCTCCGACGGCTTCTCGACGATCCGGGTCATGTACCCCTGGTCATCGGTGACCACCACGCCGAAGCGCTGGTAGTCCTCCACCTCCTTCGCCCAGATGATGCCGTCCGCCGGCGTGCGGTGGATGAGCGAGAGATCGGCTTCGAAGACCGTATCCACAAAGATGATCAGCACCGGGCCCGTCACGCAGGGCCGGGCGAGGTTGACGGCGCCCGCCGTGCCGTCCTGCACCGTCTGCTCGATGAAGCGGCAGGGCAGGCCATACCGCTCCCGCGAGTACGCCTCCACCTGCTCCTTCAGGTGCCCCGTGATGAAGATGAGTTCGGTGACGCCCAGCCCCTCGAGCCGGTCCATCACCCAGTCCATGACCGGGCGCCCCGCCACCTTGAGCAGCGGCTTGGGAACGAGATGCGTGTGCGGCCGGAGGCGGGTGCCCTTGCCCGCCAACGGGATGATCACCTGCACCGATCAGCTCCTTCCGTAGCGGTCCTGGAGGCGGACGAGATCGTCCAGCTCGGGCGTCGATGCCTCGAGCACGTCGCTGTCCTCGAGCGCCTCGATCTGATGGATCAGCCGGGGCGGGATGTGCGTGCTGGCGCCGGCCTCGAGGATCTGCTCCCGGAATTCGCCGTCCACCTGGGTGCGAAGCCGGACGCGGCCGCGGAACACGTACATCGTCTCGTCTTTCACGTTGTGATACTGCAGGCTCAACTGATGGCCGGCGTTGACGTGCAGGATCTTGCCGACGTACCGGTCCGTGCGCGCCCAGACCAGCTCGTAGCCCCACGGTTTGTCCACGCGAATGGGCAGGTCGCTCATCGATGCTCGACGGGAGTGAGTTTGAACGAGGAAGGCACGGTGACGCACCCCTGCACGCACACGCCGCAGCCGACGCATCCCTCCTGGCGAATCACGGGGTGCCCGCCCTCGTCCATCGCGAGCGCGCTCGGCCCGATGGGACACTTCTCGGCGCAGACGCCGCACGGCTGGCCGTGAAAAGTAATGCACCGCTCGGCATCCAACTCCAGCACGCCGAGGCGGTACCCCTTCCACCCGTCGGGGGGCACGCTCAGCGCTTCGGTCGGGCAGGCGCGCGCGCAGGGCATGTCCGGACACGCGATGCACGGCTGGAGCTTGAGATCGAGGAACGGTGTCGCCGCCGCGAGGCCGGCGCTGGCCGGTGCGGTGAAGATCGCGTGCACCGGGCAGGCCGTCACGCACGCGCCGCACCGGGTGCAGGCCGCGAGAAAGCCGGCCTCGGGCAGCGCGCCGGGCGGTCGGGTGTACCGCCGCACGACCACCTTCTCTTCCACCCGCTCCACCAGGCGCTGCGCCAGGTCGCCGAAGACGGAGCGAAGGAAGCCGCGGCGGTTGTCGTCGCCAGTGGGAAGCGGACTCATGGCTTGGGCAAAACAACGGTGGGCCCTTGTTTAATCAAGGGCCCACCGGGGTCCGGCCTGCCGCCTCCAAGGTCAGCGCGACAGCAACTGCCGCCGCAGCGCCGCCACCTTCCGCTTCACCGAGCCGTCGAACACGCGGTCACCCACCCGCACGATCGCGCCGCCCAGTACACCGGGATCGGTGCGGAACACCGGCAGCACTTTCTTGCCGAACACGCGGCTCAGACCGGCCGCGATCCGCTCTGCGAGTGCGTCGTCCGGCGCGTGCGCCAGCGTCACGCTCGCGCGGACCCGGTTGAACCTGATGTCGGCCAGCTCGCGGTAGGCCTCCGCCATCTCGCCGAGGAGGTTCTGGCGCCCGCGCCGCACGACCGCCTCGAGGAAGCGCAGGAACGCCTTCGGGGCCTCTGGCAGCGCCTCCGTGAGGAGAGCCACCTTCTTCGCCTTCGGCACCCGCGGCGACATCATGACCGCCTTTACCTCGGGCGTGAGCAGCACCGCGGCGGCCACCGTCTCGAGCAGGTCGCCGTAGAGCTCCACCTTCCCCTGCCGGTCGGCCAGCTCGAACAGCGCCGAGGCAAAGTTGCGGCTGATCGTCCCGCTGCTCAATGGAGGGTCTCCAGCGAGCCGATGTACTCGGCGACGAGCTTGCGATCCGCCTCGGTATCGAGCCGCTGCTGCACCAGCCGGGACGCGGCGGCCAGCGCCACGTCCACCGCCTCACGGCGGATCTCCGCCACCGCGCGCTCCCGCTCCTCCTGGATCTCGCGCCGCGCCTTCTCGAGCAGCGCCGCGTGCTCCTCGCTCGCCTTCTCCAGCGCGAGCGCCCGCTCCTTGTCGGCGGCCTGACGCGCCTCCGCCACGAGCTGCTGGGCCTGGGACTGGGCGTCCGCGAGCAGCCGCCTCTGCTCCTCGAGGAGCCGCGCCGCCTCGGCCCGGTTCCGCTCGGCCTCGGCGATCTGCTCCTCCAGCCGCTTCTCCCGGGCCTCGACGGCGCCCAGGATCTGCGGCCACGCATACTTCCTGAGCACGAGGAAGAGCAGCAGGAAGACGATCAGGGTCCAGACCATCAGACCCCCGTCGACCGTCAGCAGCCCGGCCCCCCCGCCCTCTCCACCCTCGGACGCCAGCGCCGGAGTCACCGGCGCCAGCGCGGCGAGAGCGGCGAGGAAGCTTGCCTTGCGCATCGCCACCTCGCGAACCGTCAGAAGGTGATCTTGCCCTGCATCACGAACGCGACCACGGCGGCGAACAGCGCAACGCCCTCGATGAGCGCGGCCGCGATGATCATCGCCGTCTGGATGCGGGCGGTGTTGTCCGGCTGGCGGGCCATGCCCTCGACGGCCGAGCCGCCGATGCGGCCGATGCCGAGACCGGCGCCCAGCGTGGCGAGGCCGGCCGCGAGACCGGCGCCGATGAGCGCGAGACCCTTGCCCGTGCCGGCCGAAGCGGCCGCGGCGTCCTGCAGTACAGCGAGCATGTTCAGCATGCTGCGACTCCACATGGTTGGCGGGAGATCGAACTCTCGTCTGCGCCCGCCGGTACGGAACGGCCGATTCTCCCGGATCGGCCCCGCCCCGGTGACCCGCCGGCGCCCCGAAGGGCAGCGGGCATTCGTCCGGCCCTCGCCGGACTACGACTCCCCCGCCGCGCGGGCGCGCGCCGCAGGGGTGGCCCCTCCTCTGCGAAGGGCGTCGTCGCGCTGCGCGCCTAGTGCTCCGCCCGGATCAGCCCGATGAACACGGATGTGAGCAGCGTGAACACGAAGGCCTGCAGGAACGCCACGAACAGCTCCAGCATCATGATCCCGGTCGCGAGCAGCGAGGCGCCCGCGCCGACCGCGTAGCTCTGGAAGAAGAACGTGAGTCCGATCAGCGCCAGCACCACCACGTGCCCGGCCGTCATGTTGGCAAAGAGACGGACCGCCAGCGCGAACGGCTTCGACAGCTTGGACATGATCTCGACCGGCGTCATGATCGCCAGCATGATCGGCTTGAGGACCGGCGGCAGCCCCGGCGGCAGGTAGAAGATCGTGTGCATGTAGCCGCTCAGACCCAGCGATCGCATGCCCGAGATCTCGATCACCAGGAACGAGATCAGCGCCATCGCTCCCGTCACCGCGATGTTGCCGGTGGCGGTGGACCCCCACGGGAGCAGACCCAGCAGGTTGCAGGTCAGGATGAAGAAGAAGACCGTCAGCAGGTACGGCGCGTACCCCTCGCCGTGCGGCCCCACGTTCGGGAGGATGACCTCGTTGCGGACGAAGAGGGCGATCGCCTCCATCGTCCCCGCAAAGCCCTTGGCCGGCCGCCCCTCGGCGTTGGCGCGCCGGACGGCGCGCGCCGTGTGGATGAAGATCAGCCCCACCAGGAGCGCGGCGAGAAAGAGAAAGACCAGGTGCTTGGTGATCGAGAAATCGATCAGAACCGGCCCGAGATGCACCGGCGCAAACTGCGGGAGCTGCACCTCGACGTAGTAGGGCGCCTTCCAGTACGGCAGCTCGAGCACCCGCGAGTTGCCCAGGTGGTGCATGATGTCGATCTCGCGGGTGGACCCGCCTCCTTCGGAGGCGAACGCGAGCAGCGGCAACGATGCCTTCATCGATCGATCCCCGTGTGCTCCGGGTTGGTTCCCGTCATGGCGCGCCGCATCCACGCAAACGCCACGCCCCACTCGAGCAGGAGCAGCACCAGCAGCAGCGCGGCCATCGCGACGAGCGCGGGTTCCAGCGGCCAGCCGAGGAGCGGCAGCACGACCAGCGCCATCACGCCGATCGAGCCGATCCGGGCCAGCATCCCCACCACCCAGGCGCCGAAGAAGCCCGGCGCGCCGATGGACCGGATGAGCCACCAGCCCAGCGGCCCCTGCACGGCGAGCGACACCGCGGCCGCGAGCCAGATCCCCTGGCCCACCCGCGGCTCGGCCAGCGCTCCCGCCGCCGCGCTCACGAGCCCCACGCCGAGGAGCCCCGCGCCGTACCACATCCCCGGTCGATGCGCCCGGGTCATCGCGTCAGCCACCGTCCCCCACTCATGAAGCCGACCCGCCGCTCACCGTTTCCCCTGATCCAGCGTCCTGAGCAGCGACCAGAGCGTGAGCGCGAAGCCCAGCAGTCCCCCAAGGGCGGCAAAGATGCCGACCGTCCCGACTTTCCGGTCCAGCCACTGGCCACCGTACACGCCGGCGATCACCGTTACGGCCAGCTGCACGCCCAGCCCCACGAACCGCAAAGGGTTGGGGCCGCCGCCACGCCGCGGTCCGGGGAGATTCACAGCCCGCAAAAGTACCCGCTTGTGAAAATTCCCGCAAGCAAGCGCGGGCCCCGGGAAACCAGCGGGGACTCCTCGCGCGGCACCGTCCCCAGGCCGCCCGTAGCGCATGGCCTCCCCGCGGAGGTAGCCTTGTGATCCCGGCCGATGCGCAACCAACCCGGCCGCTCCGTCGTAGTCGGAGAGCGTGCCCGCGGATCGCCTGACCGCAGAACCACCTGACCGCCATCCCGGATCTCTCATGGCATCATCGTCCGTCCCCGTCACCTCTGCCGTCCCCTCCGCCGACGACGTCCAGCAGCTTGAGCGTCTCGCCACCGCCGTCGCCCATCTCAGGGAGCAGGTGCGGCACCGCATCGTGGGCCAGCAGGCCGTGGTGGACGGCATCCTCACCGCAATCCTCGGCGGCGGGCACGCGCTGCTCATCGGCGTGCCGGGCCTGGCCAAGACGCTGATGGTGCAGACCGTCGCAGAGGCGCTCCGTCTCTCGTTCAACCGGATCCAGTTCACCCCGGATCTCATGCCGAGTGACATCACCGGCACCGAGATCATCGAGGAGGACCTCACCACCGGTCGCCGCGCGTTCCGCTTCGTGCACGGGCCGGTGTTCGCCAACGTGGTCCTGGCCGACGAGATCAACCGCACGCCGCCCAAGACCCAGGCCGCGCTGCTGCAGGCGATGCAGGAGCATCAGGTGACCGCGGCCGGCACCACCTATGCCCTGCCGGATCCCTTCTTCGTGCTGGCGACGCAGAATCCGATCGAGCAGGAAGGCACCTATCCGCTGCCGGAGGCACAGCTCGACCGGTTCATGCTCGAGCTCCGGGTGGGGTATCCCACGCGGGCGGAGGAGGAAGCGATCGTCGAGCAGACCACGGGCAGCCTCAAGGCCACCGTCGACGCGGTGCTGACCGCGGAAGAGCTTCTGGCCATGCAGGCGCTGGTGCGGCGGATTCCCGTGGCCAGGAGTCTCGTCCGCGCCGCCGTGACGCTGGCGCGCCTCACCCGGCCGACCGATCCCGATGCCCCCGCGCTCGTGCGCGAGTATGTCGAGTGGGGTGCCGGCCCCCGCGCCTCGCAGTACCTCGTGCTGGGCGCCAAGGCGCGGGCGGCGATGGACGGCCGCCCCATGGCCGACTTCGACGACGTGAAGGCAGTCGCGCCCGCCGTGCTGCGCCACCGCCTGGTCACCACCTTCGCCGCCGAGGCGGCGGACCGCTCGGCCGACAGCATCGTGCAGGAGCTGGTGGCGACGGGGCGGTGGATGGAGCGCTAGCCGAACGACCGCGCGGGGTCCTCGCGCGGACCATGCATCACCGTTTCCCCGCACCCCATGCGTATCGCCCCACGTCCCGGTCCCTCCGCCGGAGGGCTGGTGACTGCTCGTGACGTACATTGTCCTACCAGATCGTACTTTTTCCTGATCCATCATCCATCGCGCATCGGCCGTCGCGAGGCCCCCGGAAACCCTTGCGGATCGGCGGCGCGGTTTGATGCTGAATTGTCTCTATGGACGTAGTTTGGTGGCACAGTTCCACAAGCCGACCGTCACCGAGGCACCCGATGCCGGCTTCGCTCAGCCTGCGGTGCATGGGTTTCCCGGAACTCCGGTCCCGGACCGGGGCGCCCCTGCGCTTTCGCACGCGCAAGCACATGGCGTTGCTGGTGTACCTCGCGGTCGAGCCCCGGGTGCCGCACAACCGGGATTTTCTGGCCCATCTTCTGTGGCCGGACGTGAGCGAAGCCGAAGGCCGCCACTCGCTGGCGACCGCCCTCACGATCCTCCGCAAGCAGCTCGGCACCGAGGCGATCGAGGCGGGACGGGAGCACGTGCGGCTCGTCGCGGCGGACCTCGTGGTGGACCTCGATCTCCTGGCCGCGGGCAAGGTCTTCGGCGTGGACGTCCTGCCCACGCTTGAGATCGACAGCTTCCTCGCCGATTTCGACGTGCCGCGCGCGCCCGACTTCTCGCTCTGGCGGGACCGCCAGCGCACCTTCTGGCTCCCCGCCATGCAGCGCGCGCTGGTGCATCTCATCGAACAGTCGCGCCGGCGTGGCGAAGTGGAGCTGCTCGAGCGGCTGGCGGACCGCCTCCTGCATCTCGAGCCGCTCAGCGAGGAGGGCATCCGCGCGAAGATGGAGGCCCGGGCGCTGTCGCGGGATCGGGTCACCGCCCTCAGGCTGTTCGACCGCTGGGCGCGCCATCTGCGCAAGGAACTCGGCGCGCAGCCGTCGCCCGGCCTCACGGCGCTGGCGACCATCCTGCGCCAGCGCGGCCTCGATCCGACGCGGACGCCGCGCCTCCGCCCGGCACCGCCGGCGGCGCCGCCGGTCTTCGTGGGACGCGGCAGCGAGTACGAGGCGCTGTACGCGGGCTGGGAGATGGTGCGCGAGGGGCGCCTCCGGCACTTCCTCGTCATGGGCGATTCGGGGGTGGGCAAGACCACGCTGATCGAGCACGCGCTCGAGGCGGCCAGGCTCGACGGCGCGGCGACGGCGCACGCTCACTGCTATGAGGCGGAACGGGAGATCCCCTACGCCGCCCTGGCGGCCCTGGCTCAGGAGATCCTTACCCTGCCGGGTTCCTCCTGCACGCCGCCGGCCGCGCTCTCGGAGCTGAGCCGCATCGCGCCGCGCATTCGCGATCGCTACCACGTGGGGCCGCCGTCGGACCCGATCGACGGTGAGGCGGTCCGGGTGCGCCTCGCAGAGGGAGTCCTCGAGCTCATCGGCGCCGTGGCCGACGAGCAGCCCCTCGTGATCGCGGTCGACGACGTCCACCTGGCCGACGACGCCAGCGTGGCCATCCTGCATCTCGTGCTGCGGCGCATCGGCGCGCGCCGCGTGATGTTCGTCCTGGCCGCTCGCGACGTCGATCCGCAGGCCGGGCCCAACGTGCGCAAGCTGCTCCGGGGCGCGCACGACCTGGGACTCAACCACCTGCCGCTCTCGCCCCTGGCCGACAGCGATGCCGATCGGCTCCTCGATTCCCGCCTGCACGCGACCGAGGCCCCCCCGACGGAGACCGTCCGCCGCGCGATCATCCGGGCGGCCAGCGGCTACCCGATGGTGCTCGAGCTGATGGTGCGGGACTGGCAGGAGCGAGGCGAGGACTGCGTGGCGCTCGAGCTCGCCAAGATGCTCCCGAGTGCCGCGCCCCGGTCCGACCTGGCCGAGGCCTACGGCCGGACCACGGCCGGCCTCGTCGCGACGCTCGACCCGGCGAGCCGGGATCTCCTCAACCTCGCCTCCGTGCTCGGCGGCCGCCTCAACCACATGGAGACCCTGACGGCGCTGGGCATGGGGCTCCGGGAGACGATGTCGGCGATCGCGCAGCTCGTAGATCTGCGGCTGCTGCAGGAGCGGGACTCCCAGCTCGCCTTTCCCAATGAGCTCGTCCGCCTGTACGTGTATGAATCAATTCCGACACTGATTCGAGAAGCGATTCACAGCCGCGTTGCAGATCTTCTGCTGGCGTCAAAGGAGACGAGAAGCTCCGCCGAACAGCTTGAGGTTGCTTGGCATTGTCTACGATCCGGCCGGACTGCGGAGGCGATTCCCTTCCTGCTGGAGGGTGCAGAGCGGGCTCTTGACGAAGGAGCACCGCACGAGACCGAAGTTGCCGTAGGCTCAGCCATGCAAGCCCTCGCAGGCATTGCTCGCGAACGTGCCCAACTAATCCTGGCGCAGGCATACCAAGAACAGGGGCGTTGGCACGCATCGCTCCCCATCTTGGAACACCTAGAGCGGGCGTCCTCGCCTTCGGTGGCGTTTGCTGCCGAAGTGCTGAAGATCAACGCAAATCGGCGGATAGGCGTTTACGGACAAGCGGAATTGACGCAAGCGACCGATCGCCTAATCAAGGCAGTTGCTGAATCAAATCGGGCGTGGCCAGACAGAGTCAGAGCTGCAACTGCTGCCGCTTCCATTCTCACTGATCTCCGCCAACCTGAATTGGCGGTTCACTTCCTTCGCGTCTGCGAATCAATCGATGCAGACACGCTCCCCCCACACGCGGCGGGTCAGGTTCGATTAAGCCAAGCCATGGCGCTCTATGCCGCTCGCGACATGCAGGCGAGTCTTGGAACCGCCATGGAAGCGAGCCATCTTCTGGAGCGTGCTGGAATAGCAAACACGACGTTCAGCGTGCTGCAGGCTGGCATTGGGCTGCTACTCGGCAGTTTCGGTAGGTACGAAGAGGCCTGTCAGCATCACGCGGCAGCCGTGCGGACCGGCGAGCGCCTCGGCAACAAGGCAGTGGGGGCGCGGGCCGCTGGTAACCTTGCCGTTTGCCTCGCCAGACTGGGGAAGTACAAGGAATCAAAGGAGTGGGCAGAGCGCGCCGTCGAAATGCTTGAGCGAGGGGAAGCGCAGGACGCATATGCGATTGGCTTCTATGCACTAGCCTTTGCTCACGCAATCTTGGGCGATTGCGATCGCGCGATTGGCGCAATGGAGAAGTACTCCAAGCGTGCGATCGACAGCTCCTTGCCCTGGATCAGGCAGGCCCATCTCCTCAGGTATGCCGATATCTGTCAACTTGCCGGAAAACCAGCTCAGGCGATGGCTTTGGCAAGAGATGCCACGGCCGGTGCACTGAGAACGCTTCAAGCCGAGGCGTATAGTGGCCCATATGCGCGGTGGTTGTCCATGATGGCCGTGGAGGACAACACCGTGTCTGCGACGCTGCGACAACTCGCCAGGCTGGTTGAACGCATGGACCAGTACGACCGCATTGACCAAGCTGAGATTTGGGTCTCAGTGGTATGGCTCAAGAACAAGAGCGGTCAGTCATGCACCGAGGAACGAGAGCGTCTGGAGGCGTGTCTCTCAGGGCTGCCGGGTGCTGTACTGGAACAGTTGGAACGGCTGGGCTTTGCGGAGGTCTTCGCGGGAAGCCGCGCCCGTACGGCACGAAGCCGCGCTCGCAAGCGGGGCTAGTTGCCAGCAGTAGCAAAATATGAGGGCCGTACCTTGGTACTGCCGCCGTGACGGGGCCGGGCCGAAGCAAGCAACTGGGTAGACGGAACCGGGCCCGAAAGGAGTCGACGAATTCCGACGGAATTGACCACGAGATCAACAAGCGACGGATCGAACTGTGATCCGCTGTGCTTCTGGAGCTCGGCGATAACGACGTCGAGCCCAAGGGCCTTCCGGTAGGGGCGATCCGTCATCATCGCATCAATTGTATCCGCGATCATGATGATTCTTGCGCCGATTGGGATCTGCTCACCTGCGATCCCATCAGGATAGCCGGCCCCATCCCAGCGCTCATGGTGGTGGCGCACTGCCTGCTCGATATAGCCACGGAAGCTGGACGCCATCGAAACCATCGCCGCGCTTCGCGTGGGATGCTGCTGCAGCAGGGCCCATTCATCCGATGTGAGCTTGCCCTCTTTTCGCAGCAAGGGAACAAACTCAGCATGCGCCTTGCCAACGTCATGCAGAAGAGCAGCAGTCTCAATGCTGGCGGTTTCCTCCTCGCTCAACCCGAGCTCCCGGGCGATCGCCCCGGAGAGGGTAGATACACGAGCTGAGTGGCCGGAGGTGTATGGATCATGCGCCTCGATCGCCTTTACCATCATCTGGAGCTGTTCGCGAACCTTCTCCTCGAGTTGCTCGTATGCCTCCTCAAGTTTTTCGTAAGCATCCTGGAGCTTGCGGTTCATCTGATAGATGTGTCTGACGACGATGATCGGGACGACCATCGCCAAGAATCCCCAGCGCAACAAGCCCGGAGCATTCTGGCCCTCCAGGAAGAGCCACGACACGAGCAACGCCACGGTGCTCGCGCCAAGATCGTACAAGAATACACCCCGGCTGTTCTCTAGCCAGACCCGACCGAACGATCGTCCGCCCGCAACGGCCAAAGCTGCGCTGACGGCCAGAGAGTTGATGACAAAGTAGACCGCGGCCGCAAGGAAGAAGAGCCCAACGTCTTGGCGGGCTGCATTTGGATTGGCGTTGAAGGCGTCTGCGGTTATTCGCGGCGGAACCGAGCCTCCGAGATGCGAATAGACGAGAAAGGCCAGTGAGACCGCGAGAGATAGCTGGCTGACATTGTAAATCAGCTTTGTCGGAGATGCTCGCCGAGCAAGCTGGGCCGGAACGGCGGAAAGCGCTGTAAGGGTTCCACCCCAAAAGGGCCCGAACAGCACGCCTGCAGCAAGATGGATCGTGAACGAGGTGGAACCGTATGCTCCGGGGCGGAACTGCGTTGCCATCTGCTCCAAGAGCACTGTCACTATGAAGAATGCGACCAGTTCCCATAGGCCCGGCGCGTCCCCGCCGAGCCTCCACGCACCGAATGCCGTGGCGGCGGTCAGTGCCCCCACGAACGCGACGAGCGCGTGAATCGGCTGAATGCGCGAAGCGGACATGCCAAGGATCCAGTGCTCCGACCAGGAAACACGAGAAACAGAGCGAGGGGCGACCCCGGACCTCAGCCTTAGTTCCAGGTCAGAGTTTCAGCCCGGAACACGCCGAGAACGAACGCCATGAGAGCGTTGAACATGTGAGCGTCACCTCCCTTCGAGTCATGGATCCCTCGGGAAGTGGAAAGCCTCGCTATGGCCCTCCAGACGCTCCGCTCCTGTCCTGCCCGCTAGTCTCCGCTGCTACCTGCGACCGAAGACCCGGGGCCCCCTGTGTTCCTCCGCTGAAGCGTGATCCTGCAACTCGTTCATTGGGTCCCGATCACCCGTGCGACCTGACCGACCCTGGCCCTACGACGGCCGCTGGAAATTGGTCCACCGGTTGGTCGCGTCGAGCACGGCCAGCACCGCCGCCTGCTCCACGCTGTCGCGGATCTCCGCCGTGCCGGTGAACACCCGCTTCTCGCGGCCGCCCAGGTCCTGCACGGCCGCCATCACGTAGCGCCGCCCGAAGACGCCCACCTGGGCCGTGCCTTCCAGCACCAGCGAGGGCATCTGGAACAGCCGGCTCAGCGCCTCGAGCGTCGCCTCCGCGGCGCCGTCCTGCCGGCCCTTCTGCGTATCGGGGCACTCGACTTCGCCGCCTTCCTTGATGCCGTGGTGCGACAGCGTCACACGCACGGCCACGCGGTGGGGACGCGAGGCCGCCACCACGAGCACGTCCTCGAACAGGAGCGTACGCTTGAGCACGCGCTCCCGCACCGCCTCGGTCTGCAGCGCCTCGATCGGCTTGACCTCCGCCGTCTGCGCGATGCTGATCTTGCGATGATCGACCTTGAGCCCGAGGTGCGCCAGCAGCGCCGACTCGATGTTGCGCACCAGCTGCTTCGGGGTAAGCCCCGACTGCGCCAGCACATGCACCTCGCTCACCTCACCCAACGGCGTCGTCACGATCCGGGCGGACAGCACGCCCTCCAGGCTCGTCAGCAACTGCTCGGCGCGGCGAGCGCCCCACGGATCCCCGATGTTCTCGCTGCCGTGCTCGGGCGGACGGGGCTGGGATGACATGAACGGTGCGGTCACCGACACTCCTGTTCTGCAATCGATTGCGAAACCCTGACCACCACGACCTGCGCCTTCACCAACCTATTCGCCCGTTCGCCGCCGGCCGCGCGTCAGGCGACCAGATTCCTGCCCGATGCCTTGGCCCGATAGAGCGCCCGATCGGCGGCGACCAGCAGGTCGCCCTCCTGCGGCCGCTCCGGGTCGTACTCGGCGACGCCCACGCTCGCGGTCACCATCCCCCGCGGATAGCCCAGCCGCCGCCCCACACCCTCGATCCCGGCCCGGATCGCCTCGGCCACGCGGTCGGCGCCGGAGCGGTCGGTGCGGGTGAGGATCACCACGAATTCGTCGCCGCCGTAACGCGCCGCCAGGTCCGATGCGCGCACCGCGCTCCGGATCTCGGCGGCCACGCTGCGCAGCACCTCGTTGCCGGCCTCGTGGCCGTGCAGGTCGTTGAGCTGCTTCAGCCGGTCGAGGTCGATGAAGAGCACGGCGAAGCGCTCGCCGCTTCGCTTGCTGCGCTCCATCTCGAACGCCAGCCGGTCACGCAGGACCCGGTAGCTCGCCAGCCCGGTCAGCACGTCCATCGCCGCGGCCTGCTGGGCCTCTTCGGCGCGGCGCTGCTGGTAGGGCGCGCACTGCTTGAGCGTCGCCTTGCCCCCCGCCGCGGCCTCCGCGAAGTCGCGGCACGTGCGATAGCCGCAGGCCCGGCAATCCCAGGGCCGTCCGTTGGGGCCCGTGCCGATCAGCTCGAGAATCGAGGCCACCGCCATCGGGTCCACGATCTGGAGCCGGGGCTTGAGCTCGAACGTGGCCCCCACGCTCGCCACCACCGCGTTGTCCACCACCGGGAAGCGGCTTCGGGGCGGCTCCGTGGCCGCCACCAGCTCCCGGCGCCAGAACACTTCCTCGGCCGGCCCGGAGGCCGGGTGGTGCAACTGGCCCTCGTAGGAGAGCAGGTCCACGAAGCCCAGATCCAGCCGATCCACGGCCACCGCGCGGGCGAGCGCCGGCAGCACGTCGAGCCCGCGGAGAATCCGGAACTTCCTGCTCGAGTGCCGGGCTTCCTCGAGCAGCGCGAGCGGCATCCCGCCCGCAGCACTCAGATGTCGGCGGCGCTCCTCCGGCACGCGCACGAAGTAATCGGGCTGTGCCAGCACCTCCACCCCGCGGAGCCGGAAGAGCCGCTCCAGGTCGCCGAAGGTGATCGCCGCGTCGAGCTCCGGCGCATCGGTGGGCGGGCACACGCCCGCATACACGATGCGCGCACCGGGCCCGTGCCGGCTCCGGAGATAGCGCGCCTCCGCCACAGGCGGGTACGCCACAGGGGCCAGGTAGGGCACCAGCTCGGGGTAGCGCGCCCGGATCGTGTCCACCACCACCGGGTCGGTGGACCGGATCATCGTCCCCCACGGCTCTTCGTCCAGCAGGCGCAGGTACTCGGCCGCCACCAGCTCGTCGCCGATCACGCCGCGCGTCACGGTCTGGAATCCCGCCGCGTAGCACGCGTTCACCACCTGCTCGGGCGAGGCCGGGAAGAAGTGTGCGGCCGATTCCGGGCTCAGGATCAGGATCCCGCCGCCCATCGCCGCCACGCTGAGTGCCGGTCCCAGCTCCCCCGTGACCTCGATCGCGTCGTGCGGGCAGGTCGGCAGACACTGGCCGCACCGGATGCACGACTCGTCCTCGATCCGGACCGCCCCCCCGTCCCCGACCACGGCAATGGCCGCCGTCGGACACACCCGCACGCACGCCAGACACGCGACGCACGCTTCCTGGTCAATCTGAAATTTCACGACGGTTGCGGGTAAGGGGCCATCATCAATGTCGGGGACCTCAAGCGATGTGTCAAGAGAGCTCGCCCAACCATCAGCAGAACAATTACTTAAATGATACCGTACTCCTTGATCTTGCGGTACAGAGTCCGCTCACCGATGCCCAGGACCTCCGCCGCCTTCCGTCGATTTCCTGCACATTGATGCAGGGCGGCTTCGATCGCAGCCCGCTCGACATCTGCCATTGTCATGCCAGCGCGATAGACCACCTCGGGTGGCTCCGACCGGTCGGACTCGACCTCGGCGATCGGGCTCACGGCGCCCAGGTCGATCACCTCCACGCGCTGCGGCCGCTCGTCCAGGCGGCGGCGCAGCTCCTCCACCTGGAGCCGCAAGTCCATGAGGCTTCGCAAGATGAACTCGAATTCCTGACCCTGGAGCTCGCGGCCCAGGCCGCCCACCCGGACAGGCAGGATGGCCGGCGCCCCGTCATAGATGTCCTGCGGGATGTCGGCCGCGCGGATCTCCGTGCCCGGGGCCAGCACCACCATGGATTCCACCAGGTTGCGCAGCTGCCGCACATTGCCGGGCCAGGGCGCCGCCACCAGCCGTTCCATGGCCTCCGGGGTGATCCCGCGAAAGGTGCGGTCGTGCTGGGCCGCGAACTCGCGGATGAAGCGGCGGACGAGGAGCGGAATGTCCTCCCGCCGCTCGCGCAGCGGCGGGAGGTAGATGTTGAGGACGTTGAGGCGATAGAACAGGTCGTCGCGGAACTCGCCCAGGGCCACCTGATCCTTGAGCGAGCGGTTGGTGGCAGCCACCACCCGCACGTCCACTTTGATGGGTTGGGTGCCGCCCACGCGGAAGAACGTGCGGCTCTCCAGGACCCGGAGCAGCTTCACCTGCGTGCTGGGCGGCACCTCGCCGATCTCGTCGAGGAAGATGGTCCCGCCGTCCGCCAGCTCGAAGCGGCCGAGCCGCCGTTCGGCGGCGCCGGTGAAGGCGCCCTTCTCGTGGCCGAAGAGTTCGCTCTCCAGCAGCGTGTCCGGCAGCGCCGCGCAGTTGACCGCGATGAATGGCTTGCCGTGCCGGGGCGACAGGTCGTGCAGCGCCTTCGCCACGAGCTCCTTGCCGGTGCCCGACTCGCCCTGGATGAGCACCGTGCTGGAGACCGGCGCCATCTGCTCGATCTTCACCAGCACTTCCTGGATCGCGGCGCTCTCGCCCGCGATGCCGGTGCGCTGCTGGAGCTGCCGCCGCTCCACCAGCCGTCGGATGGTCGCGACCAGGTCGTCCACCGGCACCGGCTTCCGCAGTACCTCGGTCACCCCCAGTCGATCGCTCCGCTCGCCGAGCGAATCCGTGGGCTCGAGCAGCGCGAGGCTGGAGATCTCGTGCTCGCGCGCGTAGGCGGCGAGCTGGCGAGCCGGTGTCTCGTACACGGCCCCGGTGAGCACCACGAGGTCGGGATGCTCGCGCCGCACCGCACCGCGCACGTCGTCGTGCGAGGTGATCATCGCGGTCTTGTAGCCGGCGGCCTCGAGGGCGGCATTGAGCCGCACGGCAGTCTCGAGGTCGTCCATCGTCAGCAGGATCGTCGATGCCATGGGCGTCTGGTCGGCGCAGGGCGCGAGTTCTGCGCGAATAATCCGGTCAGTGTCCCGTATGCTCGCCGCGGACGAGATCCACGGCGTGCTCCACCAGCGGGGCCAGCACGGCGAGGCCGTCGCTCACGCCGCCCGGGCTCCCGGGCAGGTTGACGATGAGGCTGCGCCCGCGCACCCCCGCCAGGCCCCGCGAGAGCGCGGCCCGCGGAAACCGCGGGTAGGCGCTCATTCTGAGCGCCTCGGCGATCCCCGGTGCCTCCTTCTCCAGCACGGCGCGCGTGGCCTCGGGCGTGACGTCCCGCGGGGTGAGGCCGGTCCCGCCGGTAGTGAGGATCACGTCGGCCGTGTCCTGATCGGCCCAGGCGGCCAGCGTCGCCGCGATCGTCGCCGTCTCGTCGGGCACCATCGCGCGCGCCGCGAGCGTGTATCCCCGCTCGCTCACCCAGGCCGCGATGCGGTCGCCCGAGGCGTCGCTCCGCTCGCCGCGGGCCCCGGCGTCCGAGATGGTGAGCACGGCGATGCGCAGCATTACGTCCGCTTGCGCACCGACCCGCGGGTCCAGAACGGCAACCGCACCACCTCGGCCGGAACGCGGGTCCCCCGGCAGTCCACTTCGAAGCGGGTCCCCGGCTTGGCCGCGTCGGGCGGCAGATACGTGGTGCCGATCGGCTCATTCAGCGAAGGGCTCATGGTGCCGCTCCGCACCCGGTCCACCTCGCGCTCGCCCACCCAGACCGGGAAGCCGGGCCGCGCGATGGCCTTCTCGAGCAGCCGGAACCCGACCAGCCGCCGCATCACGCCCCGCGCCTTCTGCGCGGCGAGCGCG
>JBMOPM010000028.1:0-12495 GCA_049323575.1 Gemmatimonadota bacterium
GGCTCATGATGACGACCGGGATGGCCTGGGTGCGGATCGACGCCATCACCCGGTCGAGCACGCTCATGCCGCCGCCGGCCGGCATGTGCAGGTCGAGCAGGATGAGGGATGGCTGCGCCTGCTGCGCGAGGCGGTACGCCTGAATCGGATCGAATGCCACCAGCACGTTGTAGCCGGCCTCGCGCAGCACGGCGCTGACGAAGCTGGTCACGGCCTTGTCGTCGTCGAGCACCAGCACCGTCTTGCGTGGTGGGCGCGGCTGCGTCACGGTCGGCCTCCGGCCCCTTCCATGTTGGCCAGCGCGAAGGCCATGAGATCGGCATTCTCCTCGATCACCTTGGCGATCGGCTTGCCCGCGCCGTGACCGGCCTTGGTCTCGATCCGGATGAGCGCCGGCCGGCGTCCGGTCGACGCCGCCTGGAGCGCCGCCGCGAACTTGAACGAATGTCCCGGCACCACCCGGTCGTCATGGTCCGCCGTGGTCACCAGGGTCGCGGGATAGTCCGTCCCCGGCTTCAGGTTGTGCAGCGGCGAATAGGCCCGGAGAAAGGCGAAATGGCTGGCGCTGTCGGCCGAGCCGTACTCCGGCACCCACCCCCAGCCCACCGTGAACCTGTGATAGCGCAGCATGTCCATCACGCCCACCGCCGGCAGCGCCACCGCGAAGAGATCGGGCCGCTGGGTCATCACCGCGCCCACCAGCAGTCCGCCGTTGGATCCGCCCTGGATCGCGAGGCGGGAGGCCGTGGTGTACTTCTCCGCAATCAGATACTCCGCCGCGGCGATGAAGTCGTCGAACACGTTCTGCTTGCGCTCGAGCATGCCGGCCTGGTGCCAGGCCTCGCCGTACTCGCCACCGCCCCGGATATTGGCGACCGCGTACACCCCGCCCTGCTCCAGCCATACGATCCGCGCCGGGTTGAAGCTCGGGAGGAGGCTGATGTTGAACCCGCCGTAGGCATAGAGCAGCGTGGGGTTGGTCCCATCCAGCCTCAGGCCCTTGCGGTGGGTGATGAACATCGGGACGCGGGTCCCGTCCTTGCTGGTGTAGAAGACCTGCTTGGTCTCGTAGCGGGACGGATCAAAGTCCACGGTGGGGGCCTTGAAGACCTCGCTCTTCCCCCTGGTGAAGTCGAACCGGAAGATGGTCGTCGGATAGAGGAACGAGGTGAACGCGAAGAACATCTCGCGGTCGTGCCGCTCCCCTGAGGTGGCTCCCACCGCGCCGAGCCCCGGCAGTTCGATCTCGCCGAGCGGCTTGCCGGCCAGCGTGAAGCGGCGCAGTACCGACTTCACGTCGCGCAGGTAGCCCACCACGAACTGGTCACTCACCAGGCGCACCCATTCGATCGGCTCTTCGCCTTCGGGCACGATCGTGGTCCAGCTCGCCGGATCGGCCTTGCCCAGCTCGATCCCCACGATCCGCTTCCTGGGCGCGTCCTTGTCGGTGAGCACGTACATCAGCGTCCCGTCGTTGCCCAGGACCTCGTACGAAGCATCGAACGCATCGAGGAACGGCCGCACCGGCGCGGCAAGATCCGGCCGCACCGGATTGCGCAGGTCCTTGATGAACACCCGGTTGCGGCGGTCGGTGCCGGAGTTGGCGTAGATGACGAGGTATCGCCCGTCGTCCGACACCTCGCCGGAGAGATACCACTCGGGCTGGTCGGGACGTTCGAAGATGAGCCGATCGTCCGCCTGGGGCGTCCCGACCCGATGGTAGTAGATCTTGTGGTGCTTGGTGGCCGCCGCGAGGCCCTTGCCGTCCGCGGGTTCGGGATAGCGCGAGTAGAAGAAGCCCTGGTTGTCCCTGGTCCAGGCCGCACTCGAGAACTTGATCCACTTGAGCACGTCCGCCTTGTCGGCGCCGGTGGCCACGTCACGGATGCGGTACTCCTGCCAGTCCGACCCGCTGGCCGACGTGCCGTAGGCGAGGAGCGTGGCATCGGGGCTCGGTGAGGTGATGGTGAGGGCCACCGTGCCGTCGGCCGACAGGGTGTTCGGATCGAGCAGCACCCGCGGCGCGCTGCCGAGGGTCTGCTGCACGCAGAACACGCTCTGGTTCTGCAGGCCGTCGTTGCGCGAGAAGAAATACCTGCCGTTCTTCGAGAAGGGCACGCCGAACCGCTCGTAATTCCACAGCCTGGTGAGCCGGTTCCTGATCGGCTCGCGGAGCGGCAGCTTGGCGAGATAGCTGAACGTGACCGCGTTCTGTGCCGCCACCCACTGCGCCGTGGCCGGGCTGTCCAGGTCCTCGAGCCAGCGGTACGGGTCCGCCACCTTGGTCCCGTGATAGTCGTCGACCTGGTCGACCTGCGGCGTGGGTGGCGGGACGGGAACCGGGATCTGCGCCAGGGCCGGGGCCGCCGCGAGGGCGAGGGTGGTGGCGAAGAGCACGTGTCTCATGATCATCCTGGATGAGAAGAATTGAAGGAACCGCCGCGCTGCACCGGCGCTTCGGGACACGCCACGCCCCCCGGGCCGGTCGGCGCGTCAGAACTGCATGCCATATCCGATGCTCGCCCCTCGCGGCCCGATCATGAAACCGGGCGCGCGGGCTCCGAGAATCGTCCACCTGCCGCTGGCGAACTTGGCACTCGCGATGCCGACCAGCGCGCCACCCACCACGTCCGACAGCCAGTGCCGATCGTCGTTGACGCGGGACCAGGCGGTGCCGGCCGCCAGGGCGTACAGCGCGACGGTGACCGGCGCCGAGTGCACTTCGTCCGCCACCGAGGCGGCCAGTGCGAACGCCATCGTGGTGTGGCCCGACACAAAGGCGAGATGCGAGCCCCCGGCGAACGGCTTGAACCCGTACTGATCCCGGGAAGACACATCCGGCCGCTGCCGCCCCACCACGAGCTTGACCCCCGAGGCGACCACCCCGGCGACCCCGAGGGCCGACACGATCCGGATCCCCGACTCGCGAATGCCCCGGTCGCCCGAGATCAGCCCCACACCGAGCACGCCGAGGCCCGCCGTCGCGAAGACCTCGGGCTCGCCCATACGGCGCAGCACCCGGCTCACGTCGTCTTTCCCGCCGCTCCGATCGCTCTGCACCGACGACCGGACCTCCTGGTCCAAGGCCGAGATCAAGGCGATGCCGCCAAAGGCCCCGACCGCCTCGTACCACTTGACGTTCCTGGCCGGGATGGAGGCACCGTGCTGCGCGGTAGCCGGGGCGGGGAGGGCGATCAGCGCGACGAGAGACAGGACGACGCTGGCACCACGCCGGAGACCGTGGGTATTTTGCACCGTTCTCGGACCTCGGACAGGGTTTCGGATCAGGACACATGATGAACACCCGGCTCGCACTGCTCCTCGTCTTCCTCGGCGCTGCCGCCTCCTTCGGCGCCGGCTGCCGCCCGTATGATAGCTACGGTCCCCTCGTCAGGCAGAGCGGGTATCTGCCGGCCGATGCCTTTGCGGCCTACGGGCCGGAACAGGCCGAGGCAGTGGCCATCGGGCGGGAGTTCGCCCAGAACCGGGTACCCAATGCCAAGCACCCGAACGCCGAGCAGATGGGGCTTACCCTCCTTTACGCGCGGAAGATGCCGGACGTCGTATCGATCGTGGCCGATACCCTGGGCCACCGGATGACCGTCTCCTTCAAGAGCGGCTGGCGGGCGGCGATCATCCCGATCGCGGACGGCAAGCGGGGCGCCGAGACGCCAGGCCTGCCTCCCGGCGCGCCGACCAACTGACGCCGACCGCACCGGCGACGGTGCGCACACGACGAGGGGCGCGGCCTGCCGCGCCCCTCGTGTCTTGCTGCCAGCCAGCGTCTCGCGGCCCGGCACCTACGCCGTCGCCGGCACGATGCGCCACGGCTCGATCACCTGATCCACCGTCCGGAACTGCGTGGCCGCATCCGTGGCATACCAGGTCTTGAAATACTCGAGGCCGGCCCGGTGGGCCTCGTCGCTGAACGCCTGCATGGCATCGGTCACCCACACCAGATCGTACCCCCGCTGGAACGCGTCGCCGGAGGTGTGCCGGCAGCAGCAGTCGGTATGGAGACCGGTGATCAACAGCGTGCGGATGCCACGGTCCCTGAGGATCCGGTCGATCTCGGTGGAGACGAACGGGCTGTACGTCGTCTTGTCGAGGACGACGTCGCCCGGCTTCGGCGCGAGCTCGCCCACGATCTCGGCCTGCTTGGTCCCCTTCATGGCGTGCGGCGGCCATTTCCGCAGCTCGACATCGTCCGGGGTGTGCGCATCGGTGGCGTAGATGACGGTCGCCCCCGCGTTGCGCGCCGCATCGAGCAGCCGCGCGAGCGGCGGAATGATGGCCCGAGCCCGCGCCTGGTACTCGGCGCCGCCCGCATCGGCGATGGTGCCGCCGGGGTGCACGAAGTCGTTGGCCATGTCGATGACGACCACGGCGCTGGTACCCGGATCGAGGGTGATGGAGGAACTGGTGGTGGTGGACATCGGCGTCTCCCATTGGTCGAGGTACCGCCGCCGGGGGGCCGATTGGGCAACGCCTCGGTTCACTCGGGATCGAGCGAACCGCTCCCGGCAGGGGGCGTGGATTACCCTCCGCGCCAGAGGGGCTGAAGGTGAAGTATAGCACCACTCGGGCGGAGACGGGGGTCACCCGGGCGGCGCTGGCCGTCGGATGGCCATATTTGACGCAGATGCGCACCGCCCTCCGCTCCCAGGCAGACAAGGATGACCAATCTTCTCCACGTGACAACCACCCTGCCCTCCCAGGACGCCGCCCTGCGGCTGGCCCGAGTCCTCGTCGAAACCCGTTTGGCCGCCTGTGTCCAGGTGGCCGGTCCCGTGCGCAGCGTCTATCGCTGGCAGGGCGCGCTCGAGGAGGCCGAGGAGTGGTATTGCCACGCCAAGACCACGCGCGCCCGGTGGGCCGAGCTCGAGGCGCGCATCCGGGCCGAGCACCCGTACCAGGTGCCGGAAATCGTGGCGGTGGAGATCGTCGAGGGTAGCGAGGGATATCTGGCCTGGGTGGACCAGGAGACCGCCTGAACGCCGGAAGGCTGGCCGGTTCTCCGTTCGAGGTTGACCGTTTAGCCTTCCCGGTGCCCACTGCTCTCAGGGAGATCTCATGACCGACGCACCCGCTGCGCCCAACGCATCGCCCACGTCCGAGGCCTCGGTGTGGGAAGACGTCATCGACATCTTCATCAGTCCCGCCAAGGTGTTCGCCCGGCGGCGCGACGCCGGCTTCGGCCTCGCGCTGGTGATCCTGGCGGTAGCGCTGACGGTGATGTACTTCGTCTCCCGCGGCGTGCTGGAGCCGGTGTTCGACGCCGAGTTCCGGCGCGGGATGGCGGACGCGCTCAAGCAGAACCCGCAGCTCACCGAAGAGCAGCTCAACCAGATGCGGACGTTCTCGGACACCTTCGGCGGGGTGTTCATCTTCGGCTTCGGTCTGGTGGCGCCGCTGCTCACCGCCGCCGCCGTGTGGCTGGTGGGCAAGGCGGTGGACTCGAAGCTGACGTACCGGGGGGCGGCGGTCGTCAGCACTTACGCGTTCTATCCGCGCATCCTCGAGTCGGTGGTGAACGCGGTGCAGGGGTTCCTGCTGCCGGAGGAATCGCTCGACGGCCGCTATCGCCTCACCCTGGGCGTGGGCCGGTTCCTCGATCCGGATACCGCTTCGAAACTCCTGCTCGCGGTGGTGGGCCGGATCGACCTCTTCACCCTCTGGGTGACGTTCCTCATCGGCCTCGGTCTGCACGTCAACGGCAAGGTGGCCAAGGGCCCGGCGTTCGCTGCGGCGGCCATCGTGTGGCTGGTCGGGGCGCTTCCCGGTCTCTGGCAGGCCATGCAGTAGCAGCCTCCATTCGGAACGATCATGACCGACATCAGGAAGCAGCGCACGGCCATCGCCATCGCCGTCATCGTCGCGTTCGTGGGCCTGCTGGTCTGGTCCACCTTCTCGGCCCAGACCGTCGGCTGCGAGGTCTGCGTCGAGTTCAACGGCGGGCGAAATTGCGCCAAGGCCACCGCCGCAACCGAGGCCGAAGCGGCCCGCAGCGCCCAGACCACAGCCTGCGGCCCGCTGGCCAGCGGCATGGATGAGTCGATCAAGTGCGACAACACGCCGCCGGTGACGCGGGCGTGCACTGGGGGGTGACAGGACGCCCTGTCACCCTCCACTCACCCCACCAGCTTCGTCAGCGTCGCCATGTCCGCCACGCCCACATGGCGCCCGATCTCCTTCCCGCCGCGAAATGCGATCAGCGTGGGAATCCCGCGAATGTCGAACCGCTGGGCCGTGGCCGGATTCGCATCGGTGTCGAGTTTGAGCACCACGACCTCGCCCGACCGATCATGGGCGAATTCGTCGAGGGTCGGTGCCATCATCCGGCAGGGCGCGCACCAGTCGGCATAGAAGTCGACCAGCACCGGCACCGTGGTCAGGGAAATCGTCTTGTCGAAATCGGCATCGGTGGCCTTCACCGGGCGGTCGAGCCGGATCGGCTTGCCGCATTCGGCGCACTTGGGTCCCGCGGCCAGCCGCGTCAGGTCGACGCGATTGAGCCGGCCGCAGAAGATGCATCGGACCGTTGCCTTGCGTTCCACCGTCTGTTCTGTCATTGCCTGTCTCCCATTTGCATCACTTCGGCCCGGTTGACCGGTCGCCGTGTCGGCCCCGTCCTCGGGACGGACGCCTGGGAGGATGTTGCACCGCGAGGCACGAACCCGCAACGGCGCCCGGTGCATGAGGTTCCGGACCCGCACGGACAGGCGGCCTCCCGGCGGGGACGAACGGCATCGGGCTTGCGACACGGGCGGGTACGAGGAGGGCTCCCATGAGCAAGACCGCCAACATCCGGGAAATGGAGCGAGGCGAGGATTTCGCCGAGTGGTTCGCCGATCTGCTGGATCGGGATGCCGCAGGCGATGAGTTCCGCAACCCGCCGCCCGACGAGCGCTATCTCGTGCTGAGCAACGAGGTGGGCGACTGGATCGGCGGGCTGCGCTACCAGGTGCGGGGAGGTGTGGCCCATCTGCTCGACATCGCCGTCGCCCCGGAAGAACGGGGCCAGGGGCACGGCCATCTCCTCCTCGGAGCCTTCGAGGATCGCGCCCGCGAGGCGGGCGCCCACGTCGCGGAGTTCTGGACGGCGAGTCATGGGGTGGAAGCCTGGCTCGTTGCCCTCGGCTGGAAGATCGTCCTGCATCGGGACGACTATTTCGACCACGGCGCCTGGATCCTCATGGAGAAGCGGCTGACCGGTGATCGGGGCGCCTGACGCTCCCCGCTGCCCTCCGGCTTCCGCAGTGGCGTCCTTTCCGCCACATTTAACAGTCTGTCCCCGCCCCTCCTCGCCCTGCGAGGCCGGGCGCTTTCCGACTTCAGCCCTGCGGAGCCTATGAGCCTCACCGACGCGGCACGTTCCCTTCTGTCCAAGATCGAGGTTCTCCGGGATCTGGAAAACCGCGTCCTCGAGATGATGCGCGCCCACGAAGAGAAGCGGGAACTCTGGTATCCGGCCGAGCTGCTGGGTCCCGAACCGGATACCGATCCCGATGCGCACATCGCGGAGCTTCGCGCCCGGGCTGCGGCCATCCCCGACGCGGCCAAGGCCGCGCTGGCGGTCAACCTGCTCACCGAGGAAGGCCTCCCGCACTTCCACCGGCTGCTCGCCGTGTATCTGGGTGACGACAGCTACTGGCGGCAGTGGAACAACCTGTGGACGGCCGAGGAGGACCGGCACGGCGCGGTGCTGCACGACTACTCGCGCGACGCCCGGCTCTTCGACCAGGTCAAGCTCGAGGCGATGCAGTTCGCCTACATGCGGTCCGGGTTCTACCCCGAGTGGGACCGCGATCCGTACCGGGTGTTTGTCTATACCACGCTGCAGGAGCGCGCCACCCAGCACTCCCACGCGCAGACCGGGCGGGTGGTGGCCGAGTACGAGCCGCGCCTTGCGACGGTGCTGCAGAAGGTGGCCACGGAGGAGGCGCGGCACTTCTCGTTCTATCGGACGATCTTCGAGGAGATCCTCAAGCGCGATCCCGATCAGGCGCTGCATTCGGCGTCGTTCATCATGCCGGGCCTCACGATGCCGGGCGCGACGATGCCGGGGTTCAAGGATTTCGCCGAGGTAATCCGGCGGGCGGGCATCTACGGGCCGCGCGACTACCTGCGCATCGTGCAGGAGCAGATCGGCTTCTGGAAGGTGGACGCGCTCACCGGCCTCAACGAGCTGGGACGCCGCGCCCAGGAGCGGATCATGCAGATTCCCGAGCGCCTGCGGAAGCTCGCCGAATACGTGGAGGCCCGTGCGAAGGCGAAGACGTTCAGCTTCGACGTGGTCTTCAACCGCGAATTCGCAATGGAATGATCGCGGGCCTGCTCGACGCCGCGTCGCGATACCTGGCGCTCGCCGGTGTGATCTTCGCCGGCGTCGTGGCTTTGACCCACTGGGCCGTCCGCCACCGCACGCTTCAGCCCTTCGGCGCCTGGCCTCGCCTGGTGCGCCGCATCAGCGACCCGGTGCTCCGGCCCCTCGAGCAGCGACTGCTGCGGGCCGGCGGCAATCCGCAGAGCGCGCCGCTCTGGCTGCTCGCCGCGTCGGTGGTCTTCGGGCTCGTGCTGATCGCGCTGGTGCGCTGGCTGATCGGCATGACGTACACGCTCGCCTATCTGGCGGGGAGCGGCCCCGTCGTGTGGCTCCGGGTGCTGGTCAACTGGGGCTTCGGGCTGGTGATGCTGGCGATCGTCGTCCGGGTGATCGGCTCCTGGTTCGGCGCGAATCCGTGGTCGAAGGTGATGCGGCTCGCCGCGGCGTTGACCGACTGGATCATCGAGCCTATCCGGCGGATTCTGCCGCCGTTCGGCCCGTTCGACCTGAGCCCGATGGTCGCGTACTTCGTTCTGCTCCTCGCGCGCGGCCTCGTGCTCAGCGCGTTGTGATTCCTCCATTCCTCGATGCCGCGCCCGACGGCATCCGCATCCGCATCCGGGTGCAGCCGCGGGCGTCCCGCACGGCAGTGGCCGGCCTGCACGGGAACGAGCTCAAGGTCCGCCTCGCCGCGCTGCCGGTGGACGGCGCGGCGAACGAGGCGCTGGTGCGCTTCGTGGCCGAACGGCTCGGGGTGGCGCGGCGCGCGGTGGCGCTGGTGCAGGGGGCGACGAGTCGCAGCAAGGTGGTGGCGGTAGCGGGCGTGAGTCTCGAGGCGGCCGCCCGCGCGCTCGCCGTCTGAGTCGTCCTGCGCCGGCGCCGCCGGGACGACGCCTCTTGCCAACCCCCGTACTGCCCCGCAAGTTGCGGGGAGATCGACAAGTGAATCCGTGGTGATTTGCGCTGCTTGCGGCCACGTAAAACATTCCGCTAAAACGCTGCCCGGGGCCCCGTTTTAGCCTCGGGCGTTTTTGCTCAGGAGGCCCGCACATCAGCACCGCCGTCTCGAACTTCGATAGCGCCCGGCTCAGGGTGTCGTTCGAGTTCTTCCCGCCGAAGACGCCCGAGATGGAGCAGACGCTCTGGCGCTCCATCAAGCGGCTGGAGCCGCTCGGACCTGCGTTCGTCTCGGTGACCTACGGGGCGGGAGGCAGTACGCGCGAGCGGACCCACAGCACCGTGCGCCGGATCCTGGCGGAGACGAGCCTCGTGCCGGCGGCGCACCTCACCTGTGTGGGTGCCACCCGGGATGAGGTGGACGCGGTGGCGCGGGCCTACTGGGATGCGGGCGTGCGTCACGTGGTGGCGCTCCGGGGCGATCCGGCGCCCGAGCTCGGCGCCTACGCACCCTTTCCGGGCGGCTATGCGTGGGCGTCGGAACTGGTGGCCGGGCTGCGCCGCCTCGCCGACTTCGAGGTGAGCGTGGCGGCGTTCCCCGAGGTGCACCCCGAAGCCCCGTCGCCCAAGGCCGATCTCGACAATCTCAAGCGCAAGGTGGACGCAGGCGCCACCCGCGCCATCACGCAATTCTTCTTCGACAACGACGTCTACTTCCGCTTCCTCGATCGGGTGGCGGCGGCCGGCATTTCGATCCCGGTCATTCCGGGGATCATGCCGGTCACCAACTTCCGCCAGACCTGCGCCTTCGCCGAGCGGTGCGGGGCGTCGGTGCCGGCCAAGTTCCGGCGCGCCTTCGCCGGGCTCGACGACGACGCCGAGACCCGCAAGCTCGTCGCCGCGGCGCTGGCCACGGAACAGGTGGAGGAGCTGGCCAACCAGGGCATCTGCGAGTTCCACTTCTACACCCTCAACCGCGCGGACCTGACGTTCGCGATCTGTCACGTGCTCGGGATCAAGGCCGAACAGCGCCTGAGCGTTCGAGCGGGCGATGACGTCGTACCGGCGGCGGTGCAGGTGCCATGACGTGGGATCGCGCGTCTCGCCTCGCCGAGCTGCCGGCGCTGCTCCGGCAACGCATCCTGGTGCTCGACGGCGCCATGGGCACGATGATCCAGAGCTATCGCCTCGCGGAAGCGGACTACCGGGGCGAGCGCTTCGCCGACTGGCCATCGGACGTGAAGGGCAACAATGACCTGCTGATCCTGACACAGCCCGGCATCGTGCGCGAGATCCACGCCGGCTATCTCGACGCCGGGGCGGACATCGTCGAGACCAACACCTTCAACTCGACGGCGATCTCGCTGGCGGACTATCGCATGGAGTCACTGGCCTACGAGCTGAATCGCGCGGGCGCGCGGCTGGCCCGGGCCGTGGCCGACGAGTTCGAGCAGCGGGACCCGTCTCGTCCCCGCTACGTGGCTGGCATCCTCGGGCCCACCAACCGCACGGCCTCGATCTCCCCGGACGTGAACGACCCCGGGTTCCGCAACGTGACGTTCGACGCGCTGCGTGACGCGTATCTCGAGGCGGTCAACGGGCTGCTCGACGGCGGTGCGGACCTGCTGATGGTGGAGACCATCTTCGACACGCTGAACGCCAAGGCCGCGCTCTTTGCGATCGAGGAGGTCTTCACGGCACGGGGCGAGCGGGTGCCGGTCATGATCTCCGGCACGATTACCGACGCGAGCGGCCGCACGCTGTCGGGCCAGACCACCGAGGCGTTCTGGAACTCGGTGGCCCACGCGCGGCCCCTCAGCATCGGGTTCAATTGCGCGGTGGGCGCGAAGGACCTGCGGCCGTACGTGCAGGAACTGTCACGCATCGCTGGTGTCCACGTGAGCACGCACCCGAACGCCGGGCTTCCCAACGAGTTCGGCGGCTACGACGAGACGCCGGAGTACATGGCCGGCATTCTCGGCGAGTTCGCGCGGAGCGGGCTCGTGAACATCGTGGGCGGCTGCTGCGGCACGACGCCGGCGCACATCCGCGCCATCGCGGAGGCGGTGCGCGGTGTGCCCCCGCGGGTGCTGCCGGAGATCCCCCGGCGCACCCGGCTCGCGGGACTCGAGCCCCTCACCATCGGACCCGAGAGTGTGTTCGTGAACATCGGCGAGCGCACTAACGTCACCGGCTCGGCGAAGTTCGCGAAGCTCGTCCTCAACGGGGAGTTCGAGGCGGCGCTCGACGTCGCGCGCCAGCAGGTGGAGAGCGGCGCGCAGATGATCGACGTGAACATGGACGAGGGCCTGCTGGACTCGAAGGCGGCGATGCAGACCTTCCTCAGGCTCATCGCATCCGAGCCCGACATCGCTCGCGTCCCGGTGATGGTGGACAGCTCCCGGTGGGAGGTGATCGAGGCCGGCCTCAAGTGCCTGCAGGGCAAGGGCGTGGTGAACTCCATCTCGCTCAAGGAAGGCGAGGCCGAGTTTCTGCGGCTCGCCCGGCTGGTGCGGACCTACGGCGCGGCCGTGGTCGTCATGGCGTTCGACGAACAGGGCCAGGCGGACACGGTGGAGCGGAAAGTGGCGATCTGCACCCGCGCCTATCGCCTGCTCACCGAGCAGGTGGGCTTCCCGCCCGAGGACATCTTCTTCGACCCGAACATCTTCGCGGTGGCCACCGGCATCGAGGAGCACAACGGGTATGCGGTGGCGTTCATCGAGGCCACCCGCCGGATCAAGGAAACGCTGCCGTACGTGCGGGTGAGCGGCGGGGTGAGCAATGTGTCCTTCTCGTTCCGGGGCAACAGCCCGGTCCGCGAAGCGATGCACGCCGTCTTCCTCTACCATGCCATCCAGGCCGGCATGGACATGGGGATCGTCAACGCCGGCCAGCTCGCCATCTACGCCGAGCTGGATGCGGAGCTGCGGGAGCGCGTGGAGGACGTGATCCTCAACCGGCGCCCCGACGCCACCGAGCGGCTGCTGGAGATCGCCGAGCGCTACAAGGGCAAGACGGCCACGCAGGAACTGGACAAGGCGTGGCGCAGTCTGCCGGTGCAGGAGCGGCTGGCCCACGCGCTCATCAACGGCATCGCCGACCACGTAGTGGAGGACACCGAAGAGGCGCGGCACCTGTTCGAGCGCCCCATCCAGGTGATCGAGGGGCCGCTGATGGACGGGATGAACGTCGTCGGCGACCTCTTCGGCTCGGGCAAGATGTTCCTGCCGCAGGTGGTGAAGAGCGCCCGGGTCATGAAGAAAGCCGTG